>NZ_CP150145.1:4526000-4827733 GCF_037963835.1 Paenibacillus sp. FSL H8-0332 | reverse complement strand
CTGCGCCAGGAACCGGCGCCGTCAATGGTGGCGGCTTCATAATATTCTTTGGAGATCGACTGGAGTCCGGCCAGGTAGATCGCCATTTGGAAGCCGGTATGCTGCCAGATGGACACGAAGGCTACGGTCCAGATGACGATAGCCGGATTGGTCAGCCAGGCCTGGCTCAGCGAAGGCAGCCCCACAGCTTCGAAGATACGGTTAATCGTTCCGTCGGAGCGCAGCATGGGCGTGAACACAATGCTAATAACCAAAACGCTTAGGATCGACGGAGAGTAAAAAATAGCCCGCAGCAGATTTTTGGATTTTAGCTTCATGTTCAAGCCGACCGCAAGCACGATGCCGAGCAGATTTTTGCCGAGCACGGTAACGATGGCGAAGATCGCTGTATTTTTCATAGCAAGTAGTAGTGTTCTATCTGTGAAAATCCGTTCAAAATTGTCCCAGCCGATGAACTTGACTGCTTCCCGGTCCAGCCGCCAGTCGGTGAAGGAATAGAAGAGTCCGGTTAGCGCAGGCAGCACGAAAAACACAGAATAGATCAACAGCGCAGGCCAGATCAGGTAATACGAGTATAGTCTCTTGGATACTTTCATCTCTTCACACTCCTCTATAGCCAGGAACAGAATAAAGCCCCGGACGGACTTTATTCTGCCTGTTGTAATGGTTATCCGCTCTAATTAAAAGCCCTCTACGCCTTTGTCCTTCATCAGCTGGCTGAATTTCTCATCCCAGGCCTTGAGTACGCCAGCAGCGTCCAGACCGCCGGCGAACTCATCCTGAAGCAGACGGTACAGCTCGCTGCGGTCCACGATCATGTAAGCATCGGTAGTCAGCGTAGTCTTCTTCGGTGTGATATATTGATCGACAATTTCCTGCTTGTAATCGGGAAGCTTCGGCGTAGTGACATCGCTGAAGTTGGAGACGGAACCTTGGCTGTCAACCATTTTCTGTGCAACTTCTTTGGTGGCGAGGAACTCCAGGAATTTCTTCGCTTCATCCATATGCTTGGCTTTCTTCGGAATGAACAACTGGCCGCCCAGCGGGCTTGCGCCCAGACTTGCATCTTCAGAGGAAGGGATGGCGAACAGGCCCAGATGCACATTCGGATCTTTCTCGGCCACATTCACGATCAGCCAGTCTCCCATGAACATCATGGCAGTTTCCTTTTTCAGGAATTTGCCCACGGCCATATCGTAGCTGTCGCTGAGGATGTCAGTGTTGGTGTAGCCTTTCTTGTAGACCTCATACTGCTGGTCCAGGAAGGTGGCGAACTCGGGAACATCGGACCACTTTTTGCGGCCGGCATTAATGTCCTCGAACAGGGAAGGTTCGTTCTTGGCCGCCCAGTCGGCAAAAGCGGCAGCCGGCCAGATATTCGCCGCCCAGTTATCCTTGAACGGCATGAAGACCGGCGTGATGCCGCTGGCCTTGATTTTCTCGCAGACAGCCAGGAATTCCTCATAATTCTTCGGTATGGCAAGACCCAGGTCTGCGAATATATCCTTGTTATAGACGACTCCCTGCATCCCTGTATCCTGGCTGTAATGGAAGCTGTAGACATGATCGTAAGCCGAGAGCACATCCTTATTCAGCAGCCGGCTCACCCAAGGCTCGTTATCCAGAATCTCGAAATTGCGCTCCAGGTTAAGGTCTGTTGTCGCACTCGCTAGATTGTATTGAATCAGGTCAGGCACCTCGTCAACGGCCAGCTTGGTCTGAAGTACGGTGGCGGTCTGCTCTGCCGGAAGCAGCTGCAGATTCACTTTGATATTGGTTTTCTGTTCGAACTCATCCAGCACATCCTGGGCCACGAACGCCGAATCCTGCGAGCTTTTGGAGATGGCCAGCTCGATGGTTACCTTTTTGCCGCTGCTGCTGCCACTGCCGCTGTTTCCGTTTCCGCCGCTGTTGGTAGCCGAAGCATTGCCGGAGCCTGAATTGTCAGACCCGCATGCCGCCAGCGATAAGGTCATGATTCCAGCAAGCAGGCCTGTTGCGATTTTCTTCATCTGCGTACTCATGTGATCGCCCCCGTAGTGAAATTTTCTGTGGATTGAATCCGTTTACATTTTTGATTATAGAATGAGTACCGCGCAAGGTACATGTTTGTACTTGACACTTTCTGTGTAATATTCTGAACTCGTAGGGGTGCTTGTCGATTTGCCGGTTTGGTTGTAAAGTAGAGCATCATAAGGTTCAAGGAGGGCTCGGGTTTGGCGACTATTGTTCAGAAATTGCGCGGAGGCAGGGTTCAGGCCAGTCTGCAAACGAAGTTCTTCTTCACCTTCATGGTGCTCCTGCTGATTGTGCTGGGCTGCTTCCTGGTCTATGTGAATTATATGGTGATCCAGCCGCTCAAGGACAAGACAGAGAACGAAATGAAGCTGGCGGCTGTCCAGGTCAGCGATCAGCTGAACCTCTATATCAATAACCAGAACCAGCTCTCTCAGCGGATTCTGTCGAACAAAGAGGTGTTCACGCTCCTGTCTGCCAGTGATTATTCACAGCTTACCCTTGAAGGGCTGACCCGAAGCCGCAGGCTTAAAGACATCATGTTCCAGGCACTGGGGCCGAGTCTGAACATTGAGGATATGATGATCTATGATCTGACAGGGGAGCGGGTTGCCTCTTATATCGGATACGCGGATAGCCCGGCGTCGCTAAGGCCGTTTCTGGAAGAGAGCAGCAAGCTGCCGACCTGGAATGCAAGCGGTTACGCGCTGTACCGGCAGGGGGCGGATACCCTATCTTTTGTGCGGGCGATCAGGAACCAGAATGGTCAGGTGTTCGGCTATCTGGCGGTGCAGCTGGACCAGCGGTACTTGAACAGATCTGCTGCGGGCCTGGCGGGCGGCAAGGTCTATATTATGGATCAGGAGCAGCGGCTGGTCTCCAGCTCTCCGGCACTACGTGAAGGGGAGAAGGTCCCGGAATTCGCAGCGTCTCCCTCTGAATCTGCAGCAGCTAACGGAATCTATCTGAGCAGCGGCCAGAACTATGTGGCTTACCACCGCTCTGCCGAGACGGGCTGGACTACCTTTGTGGTTAATCCCAGGAGTGTGGTGCTGGGCCCGGTCAATTCGGTGAAATACATCTCTATTCTGCTGATCACAGCGCTGATTCTGTTCTCGTTCATCTTCATCTACTTCTCGACCCGGAACCTGCTGCTTCCGATCCGCAAGCTGCGCAGCCAGATTCTGCGGATGAACTACAGCAACCTGAATATGAAGGCGGGCCCGCGTACCCACAACAATGAGCTGATTCAACTGAATAGCGCTTTTCAGGAGCTGCTGGAACGGTTACAGGAATCTATCGAACGGGAAAAGCTTGCGCTGCACGAAGAAGTGAAATCGCGGAATTCCGCCTTACAGGCCCAGATCGCGCCCCATTTTATCCACAATGTCCTGTATCTGATCAGCATTGCCGCCCAGGAAGGGAAGAATAGCGTGGTGACCGAAATGTGCAAGCATCTCTCGGACAGTCTGCGCTATATTGTGTCCTCTCCTTATCAGCATGTGGCGTTGACGGAGGAGCTGAAGCATACGCAGCATTATTTGTCCCTGATTCAGCATAATTTCGAGGATGACCTGGAGTGGGAGATTGACGGGTACGGGGGGCTTGAGCAGATTGAGCTGCCCCGGCTGGTGATTCAGCCATTCGTGGAGAATTGTATCGAGCATGCTTTTAAGAATACGGACCCTCCTTGGCGGATTGAGGTGCGGGTGAAGGTATATAACGGCCTGTGGGCCATCGAAATCAGGGATAACGGGGAAGGCTTCGCGCCGGGCAGGATCAGGGAGATTCTGGACAATATTGAGGACTCGGATTCCGGGGTCAATGAGCTTCGGCATGATACCTCAGGAATTGGCAATATGGGGATTGTGAATACGGTGAACCGGCTGAAGCTGATGTACAGGAACCGGCTGTTCTTCAACATCTACAACCACTTGGACGGGGAAAAGGGGGCTACGGTCCAGATTATCGCATCTATGAGTAAAGACTTCTACTAGAACCGGGGAGGGACCGCTATGTATACCGCTATCATTGCCGAGGACAGCAAGCCGATTCTGCGGAATATCGAAGCTCTTATGCAGTCCATGGAGCTGCCTGTCCGCATCGCCGCTACCGCCTCGAACGGGCTGGATGCCCTGGAATACATCAAGGCTAACCCGGTGGATATCCTGCTGACCGATATCCGCATGCCTAAGCTGGACGGGCTGGCGCTGATCGGGGAGTGCAGGCTAGTGAATCCGGCTCTTAAGGCGGTGCTGATCAGCGGCTACAGCGACTTTGAGTATACGCGCAAAGCGCTGAATCTGCAGGTATTCGATTATCTGCTGAAGCCGGTGGAGCGGCAGCAGCTTGCCGAAGTGATGCAGCGGCTGGTCGCTCATCTGGAGGAGCAGCAGGAGGAGCAGCAAAGCACTGCCAAGGAGCTGCCGGATGGCATTGCCGAGCTCCGGCAGCGGAAGAAGAGCGGCGAGGAGCTGTTCGGGCAGCTCGAGCAGTACTTACAGCAGCATAGGTACTCCCAGCTCTCCATCACCGATGTGGCGCTTAAGTTTCATGTAAGTCCCTCCTATGTGAGCAGGATCTTCAAGAAATATTCGCACCAGACCTTCGTGCATTACACGATGCAGCTGAAGATTGCCGAAGCCTGCCGGCTGATCACGCTCAGGCCGGAGCTGAAGGTGAAGGAGCTGTCGGAGCTGCTGTCCTTCGGCGACCAGCACTATTTCTCCAAGGTATTCAAGGAGTATACGGGCGTTAGCCCTACAGAGTATAAGGGAGGGGAGCGGTAGCGGCAGCCGGTATAAAGATCGATTTTAAAAATTTGAGTCAAGGGAAAAGTGGCGGAGGGGAATTTTGGAACTGGAGGAGCGATAGCGACCGCCTTTGTATTAGGATTTCTACCGCGAAGAGCGGTTCAAATCAGGAAATCCTAATACAACAGCGGCCGGAAGTCCAAAACTTCTCTGGAGTCACGGCTAATCCCGCAACAACAAAATCAGTAATTCTTACGCATAGACGGCAGCGCAGCTAATAGAGGCGCTGCCGTCTTTATTTGCCGTATTTTCCCGGCGGGATGCCCGTGATGTTCTTGAAGGTGCGGATGAAATTGGCATAATCATTGAAGCCGGACAGGTAGCAGGTATCGGACACGGAGTTGCCGGCGGACAGAAGCTGCTTGGATAACGCGATCTTTTTGAGCAGGACATAACGGTAGACGGTTCCGCCGGTCTGCTGCTTGAACAGATGACTGAGATAGTATTTATCCAGATTCAGCTCCCCGGCGATATGCGCCAGCGACAGATTCAGGTGCAGGTGGTTGTCGATGTAGCTCATCGCAGATTGAATATGGGAGGAGATCATACTGGGCACGGCGGCACGGGTGCGGCTGTACAACTCGTTGATCAGCACCAGAATCTGAATCAGATACGTCAGGGCCAGCACCTCGCTGCCGTACTGCTTGCGCTCCAGGGCTGCAATCAGCCGGGAGGAGAGGGCGGTATACTCCAAGAGCAGCGGCTCCTCCATCCGGGCCAGGTTATTCTCCCCGGGCTGGCGGTTCTGGAAGCAGGCCAGCAGATTCGTGGTCGCCGTACAGAATGGATAGACCAGCGGTGCCTTGAAATGAATGGTCAGCCGCTCATAAGGCTCGGGAGAGCGGTTGATGATTTTATGAATCTCATGATTGTTGAATAACAGGACGTCGCCGCGCTCCAGCGGATAGCTGTACTGGTCCACGAAGCCGTTCACGCTGCCGCCCAGGAACAGGAAGATTTCATAGTGGTCATGGATATGGAAATCCCTCGTCGGCGAGATCGGAGAATTGCCGATACCGGCCAGAATATCGCCGTCGAACGTTTCATAATACCGGGCATGCTTCATTGTCACAGCCCCTTTCTTGTTGATCACAACATACGCAATAAATCATCATTATTCGCAAAGACATTGCAATAATACCACAATACACTAGAGAAGAAGAATACCTGAGAGGGTGGAACTAGGATGAGTGGGATAGAACAGCGTAAATACTGGCTGGATACGATGCTGCGGATTGGAACGCCGGTCCTGGAGGCGCTCGCCGCACGGAAACTGAAAGAGTGGTTAC
Organism: Paenibacillus sp. FSL H8-0332; assembly: GCF_037963835.1. NCBI lineage: Bacteria > Bacillati > Bacillota > Bacilli > Caryophanales > Paenibacillaceae > Paenibacillus > Paenibacillus sp. FSL H8-0332. Next base: position 4,821,615 of record NZ_CP150145.1, on the reverse strand, counting down.
CTACGGAGTTTCATAGCGAGCGCAGCCAGTTTGCGCATCTGGAAGCTTTTGCAAGGCTGGCTTGCGGAATGGCTCCCTGGCTGGAGCTTCAGGGGCTTGAGGGTGAAGAAGAGCGCTTAAGAGCCCGTTATGCCGGGCTGATGCTGGGAGCGATCGATGCGGCGGTCGATCCGCAGTCGCCTGACTATATGGAATTCAAGACTGAAGGCCAGCCATTGGTCGATGCGGCATTTCTGGCTCATGCTCTGGTGCGTGCACCGAAAGCGATTACATCCAGACTGGACGCACGGGTCAAAGGCCATCTGATTGTTGCACTTAAGCAGACACGGAGGACCGCTCCCAGCGGCAGCAACTGGCTGCTGTTCAGTGCGATGGTGGAGGCAGCCTTATACCTGCTGGAGGACCCGGAGTATGACCGGATGCGGGTCGGTTACGCAGTCCACATGTTCATGGACTGGTACAAGGGTGACGGAGTCTACGGGGACGGGAAGGACTTCCACTGGGATTATTACAACAGCTTCGTGATTCAGCCGATGCTGGTGGATGTTGTTACCCTTTTCGAACAAGAGAATGAGGAGTATGCCCGGCTTAGACCCTTGGTCCTGCAGCGGGCGCAGAGATATGCATCCGTGCTGGAGCGCAGCATCGCCCCGGACGGAACATATCCGTTCCTCGGGCGCTCGATTGTCTACCGGTTCGGGGCATTTCAGCTGCTGTCGCAGGCGGCGCTCCAGCATTTTCTCGAAGACTCGCTGCCTCCGGCCCAGGTGCGCTGCGCTTTGACCGCCGTGATCCGCCGGATCATGGAATATCCGGGCACACTGGATGAGAACGGCTGGCTCCGTCCGGGCATCTACGGTTATCAGCCGGAACTGGCCGAGAGCTACATTAATACGGGCAGTTTGTATCTGTGCGCTGCTGTCTTCCTGCCGCTGGGCTTGCCTCCTGCTGATCCCTTCTGGTCGGGAGAGGACATGAAATGGACGGCACGGAGAATCGCAGACGGCGAGAATGTGATGCGGGACCATGCTTTGGAATAAGGGATACAGCCAGACTGAACAGGAGAGGAAGCTCAGGCATGAACGTACAGGAACTTAAGGCAATCGTAGAGAACATGAAGCCGGCAGATCTCAGCTTATATTATCCGCAAGGGGATTCGGCAGCTTTTTGGAGTAAGGCGGCATCTTCTGAAGTCTTGCAGGCCAGTGTTAGTGAGATTCGTGCAGAAGCACAGCGGCTGGAAGGGCAGCCTATACCGCTGCTGACGTATAGTTTGTTTACCCTTTTCCGGCAGACGGGGTCGAGACTGGAGTATGAGCGGCCTTATTTTGAACGGAGAAGAAGGCTGAATACGTATGTGTTCCTTAGTCTGCTGGAGCCGGAGAACGCAGCAGCTCTGGAGAAGCTTGCAGATATTCTATGGGCGATCTGCGATGAGTACACGTGGTGTGTTCCCGCCCATCTTCCAGAGAAGCATGATGTTGCTGAGATCAACCGGCATATCGATCTGTTCTCCTCCGAGACAGGCTTTACCTTAAGCGAGTGTTTGCTGCTGCTCGGGGAGCGTCTCCCGCTGCTGCTCCGCTCCCGGATACGGAGTGAGGTGGAGCGTAGAATTTTCCGGCCGTTCCTGGCGCATGGCCCATATTTCTGGGAGACCTCGACTCACAATTGGGCGGCGGTCTGTGCGGGTTCTGTGGGTGCGGCTGCACTACTGCTAGTGAAGGATAAGGATATGCTGGCGGAGATCCTCCTGAAGACAGAGAGCAGTATGAATTATTATTTGCATGGATTTGGGGAAGACGGGGCCTGCCAGGAGGGGCTGGGCTACTGGAATTACGGGTTTGGTTATTTCACTTATTACAGCGATCTGCTCCGTGCAAGAAGCGGAGGCAGGCTGGACTGGTTCAAGCAGGAGAAGGTGGCACAGATCGCCCGCTTCCAGCAGCAATGCTTCATTGATGGCAGCTATGTCGCCAATTTCTCCGATTCAGTACCCCGCGTGCGGGTGCATATGGGACTCTCCCATTATCTGGCGGATGTCTATCCGGATGTCCTGCGCCCGCCGTCTGCACTGCGTGCCCCGTTCACGGAGGATCACTGCAGCCGCTTCGCACCGGCGCTGCGCAATCTGATCTGGACAAGAGCCGGGAAGGAGAACCAGTCCTGGGAGGCTGGCAGCAGCTATCTGCCCGATGCCGCTTGGCTCGTATCGCGTCATGTCTCTGCTGCGGGTGCCTTCGGCTTCGCGGCCAAGGGCGGCCACAACGACGAGCCGCATAACCATAATGACCTGGGCCAATTTATTCTGAGCGGCCGGGGGGAGATTTTTGCGGCCGATCTGGGCAGCGGAGAGTACACGGCGGACTATTTCGGGACCGGCCGTTACGGCTATGACTGCAACGGGTCGCAGGGCCACAGCGTGCCGATTATTGACGGCCAGTACCAGGGGGCAGGACGGGAGTTCCAGACTACAGTGCTGCATGCATCAGCAGCGGCGGTGAAGGATGAGCTGACGCTGGAGCTGGCCCGGGCGTACCCGGTAGCCGGACTGCAATCCCTGGTCCGTTCGCTGGTCTGGCATAAGGAGGAGCTGCCCCGTCTTGAGCTGACCGACACCTATCGCTATGACGGAACCCCGGCAAGCTGGACGGAACGCTTCGTAACGTGGCGCAGACCGGAGTTGACCGGTCCACGGCAAGTACTGCTACCGGGCGCTGATGGACATGGCGTCCAGGTAACCTACGATCCGCAGATCGTCCGGCCGGAGATTACCGCACATGTGTACCAGGACCACTATGGCCAGGACACAGTGTGGCATAGCCTGGACTTCCAGGTTCTCCAGCCCGGAGCAGAGGGCGTGTTGGTGTTTACTTTTGAATTTATGTAAGACGCACGGCACGGGTACATTACTCACACAAAGGCGGGATTCAAATGAGCAGAACCATAGATCAGACATGGGTAGATGAGGCCTGGAGCAAGGCGCTGGAGAAGACGAGAACGAACAGTATCAGCATCGGGGCCGAATTCCCGCATGCCAGTCAAGGCGGCAAGTATGTCCTGGAGGTACCAAGCTGGTGGACCGCCGGCTTCTGGCCGGGCCTGCTCTGGCAGCTCTATGCCGGGAGCGGCGATGAGAGCCTGAAGGCAGTAGCCGAGCGCTGCGAGGAGCGGCTGGATGAGGTGCTGGACGGCTATGTGAAGCTGGACCATGACCTTGGCTTCATGTGGCTGCTGACCAGCGTTGCCAATTACAAGCTGACGGGCAGTGAAGAATCACGGGTCCGCGGGCTGAAGGCCGCCAACTATCTGGCCGCCCGCTTCAACCTGAAGGGCAGATATATCCGGGCCTGGAATCCCTGGAGAGAAGGCGAGGACAACAGCGGGGTTGCCATTATTGACTGCAGCATGAACACCAGCCTGCTGTTCTGGGCCTCCGAGGTCACCGGAGACCCGCGTTACCGGCATATCGCGGAGGCGCATATGGATACGGTGCTGGAGCATTTCATCCGGCCGGACGGCTCCGTCTATCATATTGTCAACTTCAACCCGGAGACGGGCGAAGTGGTAGAGAAGCTGGGCGGACAGGGCTATGCGCCGGAATCGGCCTGGTCGCGCGGCGCGGCTTGGGCACTATACGGGCTGGCGCTGGCCTATCACCATACGGGCAAGCTGTGCTACCTGCATGCGTCCAAGCAGGTTGCGCATTTCTTCCTGACCCGGCTGCCGGAGGATCAGGTGCCGCATTGGGATTTCCGCGCTCCCGGCGATGTTGGCGAGATCCGCGATACTTCAGCCGGTTCCTGCGCGGCGAGCGGTCTGCTGCTGCTGGCCGGGCTGGTGGAAGAATCAGAGGCTCATGTTTACCGGAACGGGGCGCTTAGAATTACGGAATCTCTCTACCGCAACTACGGAACTTGGGACAATCCCGGCGAACAAGGCCTGCTGTTTCACGGCACCAGTAACTATCCTGAGGACCGGAACATTGATGTGCCGCTGATCTACGGCGATTTCTTCTATGTTGAGGCACTGGCCCGGATCAAGGGAGCAGGCCCGTTCTATTGGGAGTAGGAGGAGTATGATAATGACGAACAACAAGTTGACTCCGGTAATTGGAAATCTGGGGACAGGCGATCCGGCGATAGGCAAGCTGGGGATTCAGAGCAATCCGCTGAAGACCCGGGACGACCTGCTGGCTGCCCTTGAGCAGCTGACAGAGCCGCTTCGGCCGCTCTATAGCAGCGGAAGCGCCAGACTTGAGATCGGGATTACGGGAGCGAGCTATCCGTCAGCCACCGCCGGAATGGAGGGCTTCTCCCGGGTGCTCTGGGGACTAATTCCACTGCTCGCCGGAGGCGGGAACAGTGAGCTATGGGCCACTGTGCTGGACGGCATCCGGCACGGCACCGATCCGGCCCATGAGGAATATTGGGGCGATGTAAGGGACTATGACCAGCGTCTGGTCGAGATGGCCGCCTTCGGCTTCGCGCTGGCGGCTGTACCGGAGCATATCTGGTCCCCGCTTGCTCCGCTGGAGCAGGAGCATTTATACAACTGGCTGAACCAGATCAATTCCCGTCCCTGCTACGATTGCAACTGGCTGTTCTTCAATGTGCTGGTGAATGTCGGCTTCCGCACGGTAGGACGGCCCTATGATGCAGTGCAGCTAGAGAAGAACCTGACACGGATGGATGCGTTCTATCTGGGAGAAGGCTGGTACAGCGACGGCGTTAACGGACACTGTGATTATTATGGACCCTTCGCTATTCATTACTATTCGCTGCTGTATGCGAAGCTGATGGAACGGGAAGACCCGGAGCGTTCCAATCTGTTCAAAGAACGCGCCCGTCTGTTCGCCGCCGAATTCATAGGCTGGTTCACCCCGGACGGCGCAGCGCTTCCTTACGGCCGCAGTCTGGCCTACCGGTTCGCCCAGTCTGCATTCTGGAGTGCCCTGGCATATGCAGAGGTGGAGGGCTTCCCTGCCGGTGTGGTCAAAGGCATCATCCTGCGTAACTTGCGCTGGTGGTTCCGCCAGCCCATCTTCGATGCAGCAGGTGTGCTGACGATAGGATACACGTATCCGAATCTGGTCGTGGCAGAGAATTATAATGCTCCCGGTTCGCCTTACTGGGCGATGAAGACCTTCCTGCCGCTCGCTCTTGGCACGGAGCATCCGTTCTGGGGCGAACCGGAGCTGCCGTTGCCGGAGCTTCCGGGTGTGAGTGTGCAGCATCCGCCGCATCTGGTTCTGGTCCGCGAAGCGGCTTCCGGTCATGTGGCCGCCTTCAACAGCGGGCATCTGTCCACCAATGAGCATACCCATACCTCGGCCAAATACGAGAAATTCGTCTATTCCACGGGCTTCGGGTTCAGCGTTCCCCGCTCAGAATGGGGATTGTCACAGGGAGCCTATGATTCCATGCTTGCGCTAAGCGAAAGAGGAGATAACCTCTACCGGGTACGGCGCCGGAATCTGGAATCGGAGATTACGGACAACGTCCTGCGGTCGGTCTGGAAGCCTTGGGCTGACGTTGAGGTGCGCACGTGGGTAATCGCGGGTCTGCCCTGGCATATTCGCATTCATCGGCTGGAGACAGGGCGGGCGCTGGATGCCGCCGAGGGCGGGTTCGCGCTGGGCCAGGAAGCGGAGCCTGCCCAGCAGCTCAGCGGAATCGGCGTAGCGGCAGCTACAGCATGGGGAACGAGCGGCATCAAGGGGCTGATCGGCTACTCCAAGGCCGAGCTGATCTGGCCGAGTGCGAATACGAACCTGCTTCGTCCCCGTACGGTACTGCCAACCTTAACGGTCTCCTTAGAGCCTGGGGTTCATTGGCTGGCCTCGGCTGTGTACGGCGACCCTTCGGCGAACCTGCCAGCGGATGGGGGAGGCAATCCCGCTCTGATTTTGGGGCAGACCCCTGAAGCCTTGCTTAAGGTCAAGTTCGCCGGAGAGCGAATTACGGTGCTCACCTCTAGCGGAACAGAGATCAGCATTCCGGTACAATAGCACAGCATTCTGGTAAATAGCACAGCAGTTTGGTTAATAGTTCAGCATCGGCTTCTTAGCGTCATCATGCAAGAAGGCCAGCTGCTGCTCCGGTTGGAGAGGCAGCTGGCCTTCAATGCTCATGGACCAAATGTATGCGGAAAACCGAATACATTTGGCGAGCACTTATCAACGGTGCCTTAATCGGGACACGGCGAACCCTTTGTAACCGCTCCCCTCATTCCGTATTGCTGCGGAACTGATTGGGCGTGACGCCTTTATACTTTTTGAACACCTGATAGAAATATTTCGTATCGTTATACCCGGACTGCAGAGCGATATCCTCGATCCTCATTCCGGGATCTTTGAATAGCTGGCAGGCATGCTCGATGCGGACCTTATGCAGATAATCGATGAAGCTGATCTTAAGCTGCTGCTTGAACAGCAGGCTTAAATATCCGGGGGTAATATAGATCTCCCTGGCGACGATCTCGCGGTTGATATCCTTCATGAAGTGCTCGCCGATATAGCTCTTGGCTGCTTCGAGCAGCTTGTTGCTGTTCTTTTTGGACGTCAGATGCTCACTGACCCGCTGGGCCGTCTCCAACAGCGACTGGAACAGGTTATCCAGACTGGAGCGGGACAGGACATGGATCAGCTCAGTCAGATTTTGCCCGAACACCTTGTTCACGTTGACGTTGTTCTCAATACATAATTTATACAGGGCGAAGAACAGCGCGAAGCTCGACTTGATCACCTGGTCCCTGGACACCGTCTCAGGCTGCAGGGCCACGTTGAACAGCGTCAGCTTATCGGCGATGTCCGCTGGGGAACCGCCGCGTACCGCCTTCAGCACCTCCTGCTCCTCATGCAGAGGATAGGAGGATTGAGAGGACTCGGCATCGAATTCTCCGCTGTACTCCACGATTTTAGCGATGCCGGTATAGTTGGTTGTATTCAAGGCCAGGCAGGCCTCCACGAAGGAGTGGCGCAGATGCTCAATATTCTTGTCGATACTTCCGATCCCGGCGGATACGGTGAACCTCAAGAAGCTGGCGATATTCTCCTGAATAATCCGGATAAAACCACTTAATTCCTCCTGATCCGGCAGCTCGTCCATATTCAGAATTAGCACAATATCGTCCTGATGTTCGAAGGCAACACATAGCACAGCCTCCGGCAGCGACTCCTCGCAAATATTCTTCAGCCCGTACTTCAGCAGCTCCGTATCCTCATGCATATACTTCTCATGCAGCAGCTGGAAATTGTCGATCCGCAGCAGAATGATGCCGTACAGCAGATAGGGAAAAACCAGCTGGTTCATCTTGAGATTAGCCAGCAGCCGGGAATACGCGGGACTCTCGGTGAGAATGAGCTGGCTTAACGTCTTCTCCTTCAGCAGGGGCAGACTCTCCCGGAAGCCTTGCCGCAGATGCTCAAGCGTAGTAATCTCCAGCTTCTCCGATTGAATCTGCTCCGTGATGGCCAGAACGGTGCTCAGAATCTCCTGCCGGCGGCTCGGCTTCAGCAGATAGTTGCTGACCCCGCATCTTATGGCTTGCTGGGCATAGGCGAAATCATCGAATCCGCTCATAATGACCGATTTGACGCTGGGGTATTTCTCGGAGACAACCTTGATTAACTCCAGGCCGTCCATTTGCGGCATCCGGATATCCGTTAGCATGATATCGACGGCATAGGTATCCAGGAGTTCAAGGGCCTCCAGGCCGTCTCTGGCTTCGCCTGCAATATGGATGCCGTGCGACTGCCAGTCAATCAGAGTCCTTATGCCTACCCGCGCCCGCTCCTCATCGTCCACAATAATCATATTATACAAGGGACATCCCCTCCGATCTGTATACGTATTGTTTATTCACCCTGCTTTGTCTATTCTTGCATGTCATTTACTATAACCGGAACTACGATCTCCACGCGCGTACCCTCTCCGGGGACACTGGTATAGTTCAAGGCATAGTCACCTTTATAAAAATGCTTCAGCCGTGCCTGGACATTCTGTACCGCATAGCCGCCGACATCCCGGGCAGTGTACACATCGGTCTCGTCAGGCATGGCCAGAATCTTTTGCAGCGTCTCACTGCTCATGCCGCCCCCGTTATCCTCAATCACGAACCTCAGCTGATCTCCGGTGCGTTGTCCGCTGATGCTTACCCGTCCGCCGCCGCGCTTGCGTTCAATGCCGTGGATCAGCGCGTTCTCAATGAACGGCTGCAGGCTGAGCTTCAGGATGACATAGGAGTACAGCTCCTCAGGAATGTCAATCACATAGTCGAGAGATTCCTGGAACCGCATCTTCTGGAGCGACAGATACAGCTCAATCAGCTCTTTTTCCTTGGCTACGCTGGTGAAGCTCTTGCCCTGGTTGAGACTTAACCGGAAGAGCCGGGAGAGGTTGATCACCATCTCGCTGATCTTGTCCTGTCCTGCCGCCTCTGCTTCCCAGAAGATCGTGTCGAGCATGTTGTAGAGAAAATGGGGATTGATCTGCGATTGCAGCGCCTTAAGCTCTGCCTCCTGCTCCTTCAGCTTCAGCAGATAGGCATCGTCGACCAGCGCCTTGATGTTGCCGACCATATTATTGTAGCCCCGGCTCAGCTGGCCGATCTCATCCCAATATTTGATCTCCACCTTCTCCTCGAACTGCCCGTTCTGGAAGCGCCGCATGGACAGCAGCAGCGTCTTGATCGGCGCTGTCAGGAAGGAGGAGAATAACATCAGCAGAGGAACACTAAGCACCAGACTGGCTAATACCATCACGAGCACTGCCGATTTGATGGAATTAAGCTCCCCAGTCAGCGAACGGAGCGGAACACTGTATAGGGTGATCCAGCCATCTTCGTTGATGTTGTAATTCAGCAGCGTATCCTTGCCCTCCAGGCTGACGATGGTGTTGCCGGACAGAATACCGGCCTTGGCCTGCTTCATCACGAAGTCTACAGCTTCGGGGCTATAGGTCTCTTTGCCTGCCGACAGCAGCTGTTCGCCCCGCTCACTCAGAATGAGGATGCCGTGATCCTTGTCATACAGATTCGTCAGATAGGTTCTGCGGATGGTCTCCAGATTAATGCCGACGAACACAAAGCCGATCCGGTTTCCGTTCACAATATCGCGGATAATCCGGGTCATGCCGAGCTTGTCATTGCGGTTGCTCTGAATGAATACATTATTCTCTTCCGTCAGCGGGAACCAGTAGGAGGCACCGTTTAAGGCAACGGTCTGTTTATAAGTATCATTTGAGGTAATTTTGCTCAAACTATACGCACCGCTGCTGTCATCGGTAGCAACCTGAAACAACGGCTCGGACAAGCTGCCGTACAGAGCCAGATAGTCGAAGTTTCCGGTCACCAGCATCTGGTTCATGATTGATGCGGTGGGTCCGTTATAGAGCTGGTTCTCGATCTTCGCCGAATCCGGGGGATTGCTTCTCAGCGTGTCCTGGACGACTGGAGCGAGGCTGAATACGGTGACCCAGTCGGCTAACGTCTTTTGCATACGGGCGAGATTACTGTCAATCTGCTTGAGCACACTCTGGTTGGAGTTGCTCACCTTGTTAATGATCTGCTGCTTGGAGATGTTATAAGAGTAGGCGCCCAGCGTGCAGGCCACCCCGGTAATCAGCAGGAAGATCAGTATGGTTATCTTGTATCGCAGGTTCATATTCAAGTAGTAGCGCAGCACAGGATCACTAACCTTTTTGTTTTTTATCTTATGCGCAATGCCGGGTATACACAAGGGAGCTGGCAAGCGAAGTCGACAATTTTCAACATTACTCTCTTTTTCTCTACTGACCCTGACTCAGGTGCTCTGGTACGATGTGTTCAGAAACAAAGAAGGCAACCCACGATCAATAACAAATAGGGGGAAATCACATGGTTATGAATTCAAAGTCCACACGTAATATACTGCTGGTTACGGCCCTTGCGGCAGTCTCGGTGCTTAGCGCATGCGGAGGCGGCAATGACAAGAACAATAATGCAGGCAGCAGCACGAACGGCGGCACAACCGGCTCTGCGGACAAGGAAGTAACGCTGCGTCTGTTCTCGAACCTTCCCGACCGTAAATCCGGCCAGGGGTTGGCAGAGCAAATGGTAATCGACAACTATATCAAAGCGAATCCCAATGTCAAGATCGATATCGAAACCCTCGCCGAGGAGCCGTTCAAAAACAAGCTGAAGGCGTACATGGCCTCCAACGAATCGCTGGACGTCACGATGGTTCACGGCGGAGCAGAGCTGAATACACTGGTACAAGCCGGCTATGTGAAAGAGCTGAACCCTGCGGAATACGAAGGAGATACTTACAAATTCCTGCCGGGCGTGTACAAATCGTTCACCTTCAACGACAAGCTCTATGGCTTGCCCCGCAACAGTGATTATGAAGTGATCTATTATAACAAAAAACTGTTCGATGACAATGGCATCAAGATTCCGACTACCTACGCCGAGTTACTGGAAGCAGGCAAGCAGTTCCGCGCCAAAGGCATTGAGCCGATGTCGATGAATGGTAAGGACCTGTGGAGCTTCGCGGCCTTCTTCCAGGATCTTGTCGTACGCCTCACCGGTGATCAGAACCTGATGCTGGATGCGGTAGCGAAGAAGAAGAATTTCACCGAAGATGAGAACTTCCTAGCTGCGGCTAAGCTGCTGGCAGAAGCCAGAGACACCAAGCTGTTCCAGGAATCGTTCATGACAGCAGACTACGGCGCCTCGCAGAACCTGTTCACGCAAGGCCGTGCAGCCATGTGGTATATGGGCTCCTGGGAAGCGGGTATGGCTACCAATGACAAGCTGCCGGAAGACTTCCGCAACAATGTGAATGTGCTGAAATTCCCGGTTGTCGAGGGCGGCAAAGGCAAGGACACCGATCTTCTGGCCTGGAACGGCGGCGGATACTCGCTGGTCAGCAGCTCGAAGCATCCTGAAGAAGCCAAGAAGTTCTTCGACTATATGATGTCCGCCGATCAGTGGGCCAAGATTGTATGGGATACCGGAGCGGCTGTACCGGCACAGAAGTATGAGCTTAGCGGCAAAGAGAGCGAGCTGCAGAAGCAACTGACAGAGGTTCTGACTGGAGCAACCAGCACAGCAGGTTCTATCGCTCTTGACTCCGGAACGCCTAAGTTCAAGGATGATGCACAGAATGCCTTCGGCAAGTTCTTCGCTGGCGGATCAACACCGCAGCAGCTGCTGGCTGATCTTCAGAAGGCTGCGGAAACACAATAACAGATACCAATAATAGATCACCACTATAGAGAGTGAAAGGAGACGGGGCGGGAAGCATTCTTGCCCCTCTCTAATCTTAAGGATGGAGCTGTGACTTCCATGCAAAAAGTATTTAATAACAAAATGGCAATCTTTCTATTCGTCTTTCCGGGGATTCTCCTGTTCTCCCTGACCTTTCTCGTGCCGATTGTACTCAGCGCGTATTACTCGTTCCGAGACACCCTGTCTCCGGGAACGCCCTCGGCATTCATCGGATTCGCCAACTATACGGAGCTGCTGTTCCACGATTCACGGTTCTGGCTGGCACTTAGAAATGCCGTACTGCTCGGTCTGGGCTTTATCCTGATCCAACATCCGATTGCCATCTTTTTTGCCATAATGCTGGACCGCCTGGGCGGTAAGGCAGAGAAGTGGTTCAGAACGATTTTCTTCATCCCATGCGTCATTTCTGTAGTCGTTATCTCAAAAATGTGGTTGTCCCTGCTGGACCCTACCTTCGGCGCCTTCAACAAAATGCTCGATTCCCTGGGACTCGGCTTCCTTAAGCACGCTTGGCTGGGGGATAGCAGCACCGCGCTGATCTCCATGCTGTTCATCCTGATCTGGGCCGGCTTCGGCTGGGGATTGCTGTTCTATTATGCAGGACTCAAAGGCATTCCCGATGATTTGTATGAAGCCGCTTCACTGGACGGAGCCTCCGGCTTCCGATTGCACTGGCGGATTACCGTTCCGCTGCTGTCACCGGTTATTACGGTGCAGATTACTTTGGCTATGATTACCGCCTTGAAACAGATGGAAACCGTGTTCCTGACCACTAACGGCGGTCCCGGCGATTCCACCCAATTCCTGGCTGTGTATCTCTATAACAAGGCGTTCTCGGCCAGCCAATATGGTTATGCCAACGCCATCTCGATTCTGTTCATCATTGTCTGCCTGCTAGCCACCTATCTCAGTAATAAATTGACCCGCAGTGATGCGACGGAATTCTAAGGAGGAATCACCATGACAAAAAGCACAAAAACCATACTATGGGTGTTCTTCCTGATCGTCGCCCTGGTCCAGCTGTTCCCGCTCATCTGGCTGATTGATTTCTCATTCTTAAGCAGCAATGAGTTCTACTCCTCCAGCGTCCTGAAATGGCCAAGTGATCCGCAGTGGCAGAACTATATCAATGCTTGGGTGGACGGCAAATTCCTGCGTTACTTCATTAACAGTGTCTTGGTTACCTCAGTGACCATTCTGTTAACGGTGATTCTGTCCCTTACGCTGGGCTATGCCTTTACCCGTATGCAGTGGAAGCTGCGTCCCATCTTCTTCACCATTATCCTGCTGGGGATTATGATTCCGATCCATGCGACTCTCCTGCCTAACTTTGCCATCTTCAAGGCGCTGGGCTTGACGGATTCCTATCTCGGGCTGATCCTGCCCTACACCGCAGTGTCTGTACCGCTGGGGACCTTCATCCTGACCGGCTTCATGCGGAGTATTCCAAAAGCTATGGAAGAGTCCGCTGTAGTAGACGGCGCGAATATTTACCGGATTGTCTTCCAGATCATTGCACCGCTTACCGCGCCTGCACTGGTTACGGTCATCGTTACAACGTTCCTGAACTGCTGGAATGAATTCATCATGGCATCGACCTTCCTCAGCAAGGATGCGCTGAAGACGCTGCCCTTCTCGGTCATGAACTTCGCCGGCCAGTATTCCTCAGACTACGGCTCACAATTTGCGGTTATGGTGCTGACATCGATCCCGGCCATTGTCATCTACGCTCTCTTCAACGAACAGATTACCAAGGGCGTGACAGCGGGCGCGGTAAAAGGCTGATCTTAAAGCGGACCAAACTCTAAGCGTATGCTGTCAAAACTCTAAGCGTATGCTATCAAAACTCTAAGCGTATGCTTCCGAAGCCAGTTTTGCGAAGAAATTCAGGATGTATATGCTATCAAAACTCTTAGGAGGCTTATAATGGATCACTTGTTATACGGCGTTGCTTATTATGATGAATACATGCCTTATGACCGTCTTACGCAGGACATCCAAATGATGAAGGATGCGGGCATTAATACCGTCCGGATTGCCGAGTCCACCTGGAGCACGCATGAGCCGCAGAACGGGGTATTCGACTTCTCCTCTGTACGTAGAGTGCTGGATGCGATGCATGAGGCCGGAATACATGTCATTGTCGGAACGCCTACCTATGCGGTGCCGGCCTGGATGGTCAAGGAGCACCCGGAGGTGCTGGCCGTGACTGTGAACGGGGAAGGCAAATATGGCGCCAGACAGATTATGGATATCACGAGTCCGGCGTATCTGTTCTACGCGGAGCGTATCATCCGCAAGCTGATGGCTGTGGTACATAGACATCCTGCGGTAATTGGCTACCAAATCGATAATGAGACCAAACATTATGAGACAGCCGGACCGAACGTCCAGCTTAGCTTCATTAAATACATGAGGGAAACCTACGGAACGCTCGAAGCCATCAACCACCAGTTCGGTCTGGATTACTGGAGTAACCGGATCGACAGCTGGGAGGACTTCCCGTCCATGGTAGGGACAATCAACGGCAGCCTGGGGGCGGAATTCGCCCGATTCCAGCGTGGGCTGGTGAATGAGTTCCTGGCGTGGCAGGTCGGAATTGTGAATGAGTATAAGCAGCCGGGGCAGTTCACCACACATAACTTCGATTTCGAGTGGCGGGGCTATTCGTTCGGTGTTCAGCCTTCGGTGGATCATTTTGCGGCTTCGCAGCCTTTTGACATTGCCGGTACAGATATTTATCACCCGTCCCAGGATCAGCTTACAGGTGCAGAGATTGCCTTCGGGGGAGATCTAATCCGCTCGCTGAAGCAGGATAACTACTTCGTGCTGGAGACCCAGGCGCAAGCGTTCCCGGAGTGGACGCCATATCCAGGACAGCTGCGGCAGCTGGCGTTCAGCCATCTGGGCTCAGGCGCTTCGATGGTCGCCTACTGGCATTGGCATTCGATTCATAATTCCTTCGAGACCTACTGGAAGGGCTTGCTCAGCCATGACTTCCTGCCGAATCCGGTATATCAGGAAGCCCAGACTATCGGCGCGGACTTCAAGCGGTTAAGCGACCAGTTGATCGGACTGAAGAAGACCAGCAAGGTGGCTGTTATGGTCAGCAATGAAGCACTGTCGGCGATCGAATGGTTCAAGCTGCCCGGCGGATTGATCTATAACGATGTGGTCCGCTGGATGTACGATGAACTCTATAAAATGAACATCGCCTGCGATTTCATCCAGCCGGGCAGCCCGCGCCTCAGCGAGTATGAGCTGGTTGTGGTTCCTGCGTTATACGCTGTCTCGGATGAGGCGCTCCAGCAATTGAATGACTACGTTCGCAGCGGCGGCCATGTGGTTTATTCCTTCAAGAGCGGGTTCACCGATGAACAGGTGAAGGTTCGTCATACCGCACAGCCCGGGATTATTCATGAGGCCTGCGGGATTGCTTATAGTCATTTTGCCACGCCGAATGCGGTTACTGGACTTACCGGCAAGCTGTTCCCTGAGGGAGCCGAAGCAGGCGTTCACACCGTCCGCATCTGGATGGAGATGATCATTCCCGGTTCAGCAGAGGTGCTGGCCAGCTACGATCATCCCCAGTGGGGCGAATATGCAGCCGTCACCCGAAATACCTTCGGCGAAGGAACAGCCACCTACATTGGTTGTATGACCGGACCTGCCGCACTTGCGGAGATCCTGCGCGATACGCTCCAGCTGGCCGAGTTATGGGGAGCGGACCAGCAGCTGTCGTTCCCGCTCATCGTGAAGTCCGGTGTGAACCGCCAGGGCCATACCATCCGTTACTACTACAACTACTCCGCCCAGCCGCTCAGCTTCAAATATCCGTACGAAGCCGGAACGGAACTGCTGTCCGGGAACCCGGTGGCGCAGGATCAGGAACTTACGATTGGTGCTTGGGGCGTTATGATTATTAAATAATCTACAGCATTAGGAGGCAGAAGCGTGGACGGAACAGGACAAGTATGGATATCGAGTACAGAAAATGAGCCTTGGGTATCCCATCCCCTGGAAGCCACCACTGCCGAAGCAGTGGATCTGGCGTTCACCGGACAATTGCATCAGAATATCGAAGGGTTCGGCGGATGCTTCAATGAGCTGGGGTTCGAGGCGCTGAATCTCCTCGCAGACGGGGACAGAAGCGCTGTGCTGCATTCGCTGTTTCACCCGGACGGGGATCAACGGTTCAGCATTTGCCGCCTGCCGATCGGGGCCAGCGACTATGCCCTGGAATGGTACAGCCTGAATGAGACCGATGGCGATTACGCCATGGAGCATTTCTCCATCGAGCGGGACCGCAAGTATCTGATCCCCTATATCCGCGAAGCCCTCAAGCTGAACCCGGAGCTGAAATTATTCGCCTCCCCCTGGAGTCCGCCCACATGGATGAAATTCCCGCGCGCCTACAATTACGGCACCTTGCGCTGGGAGAAGGATATTCTGGAGGCCTATGCGCTCTACTTCGTGAAGTTCGTCCAGGCTTATGCCGAAGAGGGAATTACCATTCATCAGGTGCACGTGCAGAACGAGGTAGTGGCCGATCAGAAATTCCCGTCCTGTGTATGGACCGGCGAGCAATTGCTGGAATTCATCCGTGATTATCTGGGGCCGGCTTTTGAACAGCATGGACTTGCTACGGAGATCTGGCTGGGCACGATCAATGCGCCGGAGCCTTGGGACGAGTGGATGAAGCAGAAGGACAGCAGCTTCGATGCCTATGCACATACCGTATTAAGTGATCCTGAAGCTTACAAGTATGTGAAGGGAGTCGGCTACCAGTGGGCGGGCAAATACGGCATTCAGCGTACGGTACAGGCTTATCCTGAACTGCGTTATATGCAGACGGAGAACGAATGCGGGGACGGGGAGAACACCTGGTTCTATGCCAAATATATATTCAGCCTGTACCAGCATTATTTCACTAATGGTGTGAACGCGTATATTTACTGGAATATGGTGTTGCTGCCGAAGGGGCGCAGTACGTGGGGTTGGGAACAGAACGCCATGATTACTGTAGACCCGGGCGGCGTTAAGGCAGTGAACAATCCCGAGTTCTATGTCATGAAGCATTTCGCTCATTTCGTGGGTCCCGGCTCCAGCAGAATCGGCCTCAAGGGCAAATGGACCGGCAATGCAGTCGCCTTCGAGACGCCGGAGAGCAGACGGGTCCTCGTCATTGCCAATCCGTTCAAGGAATCGCGGACGGTCACCCTCTCGAATGACGGCACGCATTACAAGCTGAAGCTGGATGCGGAATCTTTCAATACACTCCTGTTATAAAATAGCTCCACCATGCCGCCGTCATCCCATGGTATCTGCTGTGCACCCCTATAGGATTTGGAATTGTTCCGTCCGTAATTTCCTGCTATACTTTTGGCAGGTTAGTGGACAGGGGGTTACACGGATGGCAACGAATTGCTCATTAGCTAGGGAGTCCTCATGCAGAGCCTGATCCGGGGCGATACTTTGCGTGGGGTGCGGCAGGACAATCTTGATCGCCCAAACAGATATTATCGTTTCTAATCGCAGGCTCTGCACCTTATTGCTTTAATCAATCATAATAAGGGGCTGAAGAGCTGTGAAACCAACATTTATTAGAAACCATCAATATAATTATATTAAGAAACAAGCAGATTTTGTGCTGAAAACATTGCGTTCGGTAGCGGACCGCCGTGTCCTGGAGACCGTAAGATACAGCGCCGAGCTCAACGTGACGGGGGCCTTCGCTTCACTGACCGAGGGTCAGGAGCAGATGCTGCGGGCAATCTCCGCCTTCGAGAAGGCAGAGGACTTCCAGCAGTATACCAGCGGGCTGGAGCCTTATCTGGAGCCGTTTCCGCCGATTACGCTCAAGCAGATTCAGAAGCTGTTTCCCAAGAATAAAAAGATGAAGCTGCCTGACCTGCAGTCGTTTGATTTCCGCTATGTCACGTATCTGGCCTGGGCAGATATCGCAACGAACAAGCTGTTCATCGTCTATCCGCATGAAGGGCAGTTCATTGGTGTGGAAGGCCGGATGCTGCCGGAGCACAAGAAGGGCTACTGCCTGTTCTGCAACCGGCAGCAGGAGCTTGCCTTCCTGACCGTCAAGACCAAGCCGGAGATTGCGGCGGCAGATAATTTTGCGTTCGTGGGCCAGTACGTATGTATGGATAGTCAGGGCTGCAATCAGAGCATTACGGATATAAGCGCGCTGGAGCGGTTCGTCCTCTCGGTGCGCAAGTAGCAGAATAACAGGATAGTTAGGTTGAAAAAGAAGAGCAGCGGTTCCCGGTTGGGGGGCCGCTGCTCTATTTGTGTCGTAGGGTAGAGGATCTATCTGCGAGGCAGAGCCGTCATCGTCAAATCTACCAGCTCCTCCAGAAGCTGCTCCTCCAGGCGGATGATCTCACTCATATTCCTGTGAAGCTTCACCCGTGCGGCGGGCTTGTTGCCTGAGCACATCCCCTTAATCATGAACTGATTCACCAGATCCCACTTTTCGCCTGCCTGACGGTAGCCTTCAGCCGCCCGGGAGAGAGCAGGCGCCGGGCCTTCGCGTTCCAGCAGCTGCAGGAACTGGCTGAACCGGATTCGGCTGATCGGCAGGGCGTTGGCATAGATTTTGAAGGCTGAACTGGCTTCGGCTGTGTTATCAGGCTGTATCCCGGTCTCCAGATAGGCCTGGGCATACGCTCTGAGCTGGACGCCCACCTGATCCGGCCGAATCTGTTGGGCAGGGCTGGTAAGCACCTCTTGAAGGATGGTCTGCCAGTCTATGAAGGAACGGGAGGTTTCGCACCGCCCGAATAAGGCGTAGAAATGACAAGCCCCTTCAAGGATGCTGAAATCCACCACCTCAAGTTCCTTTTCATAGTAAGCATCCGTCAGATAGATCAGGTTCTTCTCCCGGTCCAGACCTACGGCAAGACAGGCATGGCTCGTATGCAGTCTGCGGTAGGCTACACACCAGGGACAGTCATAGGAATCGAAGCCGACCAGAACCGGCATGCCTGAGGACAGCTGATTCTCCAGCAAGCCAGTCATATAGTTTCTATCCATTGCCGGTTCAGTCCGTTCTATATAACTGAAGGTAAGGCCATGATACGCAGACAGGTAGCCGGTGTTGATCCGGGGCAGCCGTATCCGCTCAATCAGCGGCTGGTCCGGGGCTTGCGGCTCATCCAGGAACATCTGCCAGGCATCGCCGTACATGCCTTTGCTGTCCAGTCCCTGCCACTGCGCTACAGACTGGATGCAGTCATCAATGCAGCTGCGCAGCTTAGGGTAGTGGGTACTCTTAACAGGAGCAATGTTCAACACTGCTCATCATCTCCTTCGCCGAGCTGAAGTGGCTGTGCAGCTGGTCACGATAAGAAGCGGGAGTCATGCCGCTGAATTCGCGGAAGAGCCGGTAGAAATATTTCATGTCATAAATGCCGACCTCGAGGGCGACGGACTGCACGCCAAGCTTCGTGAACAGGAGCAGGAGGCAGCTGTATTTCATCCGGATTTCCTGGAAGATCTGGATGTAGGATTTGCCGGTCTTATTCTTGAGCAGCCGCTGGAACTGGCGGGAGCTTATCGCAAGGTGGCAGCTCATCTCATTCAGCGTGATCCGCTCACTATAGTTACTGATCATATATAAGATGACATCATGCAGCGGGTCATACTGAGGCCCCGGGCGTTCGGCGAAGGGGATGTCTGCTGCGGGCATAATGAGCTTCGCCAGCTCCAGCAGCGGCGGGTATAGCTGCTGCTCATTCATGAGCAGGCCAGAGTTCAGCATCCCCTGCAACCGCCCGAGCAGGAAGAGAATTTCCTTGTTCTTCTCCCTGTATCCGAACCATTGCCGCACCTTCAGAAGCTTCAGCAGCGGCAAGCGGACCTCTTCGGGCAAGGGCTCCGGCAGTTCTCTGAGCAACCTGTCAAGCCCGGGCCTGAGCATACAATTCAGGATCAGCAGCGGCTCGGTACCGCTCATATCCTGCGGATGAAAGACATGGGACACCCCCGGCGGAATCACTAGCACATCCCCCTGCGTCACCTGCATTTTATCCTCACCAACCAGATGAATGCCTGTCCCTTGAACCACGTAGGCCAGTTCTACGAAGTCGTGCTGATGACGTACGGAAGTGACCGTATTTTGAGTCAGGAGCATTTGTACGGGGGAACAGGAGTCGAATAAATAGTCCCCCGTAAATACCGGAAAAGCTTCCATAAACAAACCTCCGTTTCCTGCTTCCTTATGTTAGCAACTGGAATCCATCCTAGTATATCTCAATATTTTGGCGCATTCAACCATATATTAACAACTTAAAATTTGGTATATTCATGATATTCATTCCAATTATGCAACCTGAAAGGGGTAGACACAATGCAACAAAAAGTGATTGAGATTATCGCCGAAATCAAGGAGGAGCCTGGTTTGCTTCAGACGCTGAACGGAGCTTCTGACCTGACGCTGGACGCGGCGCTTGACTCCCTGCAGATCATTAATTTTATTCTGAGAGTCGAGGATGAATTCAATATAGAGGTAGATTTCGACACCTTTGATCTGGAGCACCTGAAATCGGTTGACCGGTTCTCTGCTTACGTGGCCGGGCTTGCCGTACAATGAGGAACGCTGTGCACTGCGGCAGCCTGGAGTCGGAGCGGTACTGGCGGGAGGAGGATCTGGCCTCCTTGCCGGCCATTCCCGATGCGAAGGCGCTGGCTATCGTGCAGGCGATGGATGAAATGCTGTTTGTCTTTTGCGGGAGCGGCGATGTTCTCTTAACCCGCCAGGGGATGAACCGGGCACAATATGACTATCTGCAATCGCTCGGTTATTCATTCAGCACCAATATGGAGCCGCTCAGTCTTGAGGCAAAGGAGCCCGTTCCCCCACAGGAGACGCTGAATGTATTTGAACTGCTGGGCCGGATGGACGCCGGGCAGGAACCTGGCCGCTTAATACCGGAAGGATCGCTGCTGGAGCCCTTTGCTGTGCTTCCCGGGACGCAGGAGGCGGTTAGCCGGTACAAGCTTTTGCCCACATTGCCGGATGAAGAGATTGTACGGGCAGTGAATACCAAGAGCTATTCTACATCGATGCGGGACCGGCTCGGGCTGCCGAATATTGCGGTAGTGGTCCACAGTATGGAGGAGTTGCTGCAGTCGGGACAAGCACTGCTGGAGAAGGGAGCTTTTCTGATCAAGGACGAGTATGGAGTATCCGGTAAAGGAAATCAGCTGGTGGATTCGGAGCGTATGCTGCGCCGGATGGCCGGGCATCTGGAGTCAAGCCGCAATCAGGGCAAAAGAATCCGGTTTGTCCTTGAGCCCCTGCTGGACCGGGAGACAGACTTCTCCTGCCAGTTTCAGATTGATCCGGAAGGCCGGATCACCCTGTTGTCCGTTCAGCAGCTGGTGAACCAGGGCTTCGCCTTCGGCGAATCCCACTCCCCGCAGCCGTCTCTGCTGGACAAGCTGGATAAGGAAGGCTACTGGGAGACTATGCACAGCATAGGGCGGGAGCTGTACTCTGACGGATATTACGGTGAGGTATGTGTCGATTCGATGCAGCTGCGTGACGGAAGCCTGGCGCCTCTGGTAGAGATCAATGCCCGCAAGTCGATGAGTCTGATTAAGCATCATGTGGACCGCCGGTTCAAGCAAGAGGGTATGCACACCTGCCTGATACAGGTGCCGCTGGCGGCTAAGGGCAAAGTTCATTATGAGGAGCTGCTGGAGCGGATGGAGGAGACGGGGATTTTATTCAAGCTGGGTGCGGGTGAAGGTGTGATGCCCTTGACTTCAAGCGCGCTCCAGCCGCTGGACCCGGCCCGTACTGCCGGTTCCACGAAGGGCAAGCTGTATGCGGCCTTGACTTACCGGAGTGAAGACAGCAAGCAGAGCCTCATCCGTACGCTGGACGAGTCTCTCATGCGCACAGGCTATACTATCCTGCGATAAAGAAAGGAGCCCTCCAATGAATAACACCGTGACGATTCTATGCTCAGGCTTTGGCCTGGGCTTCTATGTCCCCGGTCTGCTGCTGGAACGGAAGTTCACAGCGATGGGCCTTCAGGCAGAGGTTGAGGTGTTTGAGGCCTTAATGCCTGACCACAAAAAGGAGCAGACAGACAACAGCCGCAGGGCATACCAGCAGAGCTTTGCTGTCGCCCTGACCTCACAGAAAATACCGTCCGATATAAGAAGCAGCCTTGACCCTGCAGCCGTTGAACATTTGCTGGAGCGATGGAAGCAAGAGGAACGGCAGCGCTTCATCGTCTTGTCCGGGCACTGGGTACATGTCATGGACCGGTACCGTGAGATGGCAGGTATGACGGTATATGCCGATTTGCTGTATATCGACGTTGACCTGTCGCCATCGTGGAAGAATCTCCGCAAACTGAATCCGGGTTACGCGGAAGGCTACCATGAAGTAGGTCTGTATGATTCCGGGAAGCAGGAGATTCTGTACAGCATCGATGCCGGATCTGCGGAAGCCCTGCCTGCTGCGGCGAGGAACGGACGGCTGGTCGTACATGGGGGAGGCTGGGGAATCGGAACCTTCCGCGAGAAGTTTGATGCGCTGGAGTCGGCGGGGTACGAGCTGGATATCGCCGCTTACAGCATTCAGGAGATTGGCGGCGCTGTCCGCGGCAGACGTTATTATATGAATGATCCGCAGTGGCGCACCTGGACGAAGGATGG
Source organism: Paenibacillus sp. FSL H8-0332 (assembly GCF_037963835.1). Classification (NCBI taxonomy): domain Bacteria; kingdom Bacillati; phylum Bacillota; class Bacilli; order Caryophanales; family Paenibacillaceae; genus Paenibacillus; species Paenibacillus sp. FSL H8-0332. The sequence continues at coordinate 4,799,655 of NZ_CP150145.1, read as the reverse complement.
CAGCGGGCAGTATACCTTCCCGCCGTTTGCAGAGGTAACCGGTAACCGGACTGGGCATTTCCCGCCCTGCCAGAGCTACGGGGAGGGGATGTACGGAGTCATCCGGCAGGCGTCCGCAGTCATCAGTAAGCCGGGCGGCGGCGCTTTGATTGATTCCCTGGCTTCGGGTACACCGCTGGTGCTGCTCGATCCCTTCGGCCCGCACGAGAAGATCAACAGTGATCTGTGGGTCGGGCTTGGTTACGGCATCACTTACGGGGAGTGGGCCGCGTCAGGATATGATTATGATGAACTGCGCAAGCTGGCGGATAACCTCAGAGCCGCCAGAGGCCAATACCCGGATTATGCGGCAAGCTATGCCGAACAATTATCCACAGCAGGAGGGAGAAGCTAATGCAACCTACCAGTAGAGTGAGCCTGGACGCCAAGTCCTTTGAAGCTTTGAAGCGTACGATTCGAAATGTCGTGGTCCCGCATAGAGAACGCAAGCTTGATCCGGGCTTCCGGACCGTTATGCCGGAGATTATGTCCCTCAAGCTAACCAACCGTTGTAATCTCCGCTGCAAGCATTGCTATCAATGGAATGAATCCGGCTACCATCATGATATGGATACCGCCGAGCAGAACCTGGATATGGATCTGGGAATGATCCAGAGGCTGCTGGAGGAGACGGATGAAGCGCAGTCCCGCCTGTATTTATGGGGAGGCGAGCCTCTGTTTCACCGGAAGGCCAAGGAGATTCTGGAGCTGCTACAGGAGCATCCCCGGGACACCACAATCTGCACCAATGCCTATATGATTCCGAAGTTTGAAGAGGAGCTATGTGCCATCTCCGACAATCTGGAGCTGCTGATTCCGATTGAGGGGTTCGAGGAGGAGCATGATTTTCTGCGCGGCAAAGGGTCTTTTAACAAGGTGGTCCAAACTGTCGAACGGCTGCTGGAGCTGCGCGAGCAGGGCCGCTTTCGTGGCCGGATCTCGATTCATAACGTCATAAATGATAATATGATCGGCAGATTGTACGAGCTGGTGGAGTTTTTTGAGCGCAAGGGTGTAGATCTGGTTCTCCTCTGCTTCCCCTGGTATATCTCGGAAGACACGAGCCTTGCGATGGACCGCTTCTACGATGAACACTTCCAGTGGCTGGCCGAGCTACCGCCGGATCACCGGAGCAGCTGGCATGCGTTCAAATACCATATCCAGCCGGAGAATATCACCAGACTGACCGAAGATCTGCGGCGGATCAACAGCAACACCTGGCACAATACCCGAATCCGCTATCAGCCGGGGCTGGACTTTGATGAGATTGAGGACTTCGTGGCCGGGAAGCCGATGCTATCCCGCAGTACCTCCAAATGTCTGGCGCTCAGCACCCGTGTGGATATTGCCCCGAACGGCATGGTGAGTGCATGTAAATTTTTTGGTGAGCTGGCGATTGGCAATGTGAATGAGCTGACGCTGACCGAAATATGGAATTCAGCGCGTTACGACCGGCTGCGGCGGATTCTGGATGAAGGCTTGTCCCCGGCCTGCTCCAAATGCAATGTGCTGTACTTGAACACCTATGCTGCGCTGGCGCAGATATGAGCAGCGGGGGAGAGCAGCCTGCCTATAAGCTCGGCATTCTGGGTGCCTCGAGTATCGCTGTTCCAGCGATGCTGGAGCCGGCACGGATGGTAGACAAGGTGAAGATCACGGCGATTGCCAACCGTACCTTGGCGAAAGCGGAGGCCATGGCGGAGGCGTACCAGATTCCCTATGTGGCAGGTAGCCTGGATGAGCTACTGGAGCTAGACGATCTGGATGGAGTGTATATTGCGCTCAGCAATGAGCTTCATGCGCAGTGGGCGATCCGGGCCTTGAATGCGGGCAAGCATGTCTTGGTGGAAAAGCCGATCTGTCTCCATCCTGAAGAAGCGGAGCAGTTAAGGCTGGCGAAGAATAACCCTGCGGCTCCGAAGCTCGCCGAGGGTCTGATGGTTGCCTGTCACCCCTGGCAGCAGGCGCTGAAGGGCATCGTCGATTCTGGCGAATTCGGCGCGCTGCGCAGGATCAGCACCCGAATCTCCATTCCTGCCAAGAACGGGCATGCCGACAATTACCGGAGTGTCAGGGGGAAGGGCGGAGGCGCTTTTGCCGATCTGGGCTGCTACTGGCTGCAGTTCGTGCAGACCCTTGCCGGTCTTCAGCCGGAGGAGATATTGGCGCAGTCGGCCTTTGACGGGCCGGATGGCTGCGATTGGACCTTTCAGGCAGCGCTGCAATACAAGAACGGGCTGAGGGCCGAGTGTCTCACTTCCTTTGAGCTGCCATACCGGGCCTCACATACCCTGTATTTCGACCATACCGTGCTGACGGTCCCGGATTTCTTCCGGCCGATCAAAGGGTTCTACAAGCTCAAAATCCGGCATGATCTGCCGGACAACCGCACCACCCTATGCGAATTCGCTCCGCTGAACTATTATGTGGGGCAATTAGAGGCTTTTGCAGCAATCATGAACGGGCAACAGGCCGAGGGCCTTGATGCTACCTGGGAACGGGTACAGCTGCAAGCCCGGATCATGGCCGAGGCGCAGCGGCGCCGGGTCTCTGAGGTGCATTCATTATAGCAACAAAAAACAGCGATTCCCTTTGCGGGGGTCGCTGTTTGCTGTTTCACTATTTAGTTCCGCTTTACTGATCCAATCCATAAATATAATTCTGGCGCTGCACTAGCGGTCCTGTAAGGAAATGGGCTGCTCCATCCAGGCACGCTCGTTGTTCAGCACATAGATCCCGAGTGCCTGCTCGAAGGACAAGCCATGATTATAGAAAGTCAGCATCTTCGCGGCGAAGCGCACACTCTTATGTGCACTGGGCGATTGCAGCAGCTCTGTTGCCAGCGTACGGAAATTCTTCGGCTGGGCTTCCGCAGTATCGACTGCATCCAGCAGCCCTTTGTGGCTTGGAAAAAGCAGCCGGTTATACGCCAGAATCATCCGCCCGCTAAAAAACACCAGTTGGCCCGCCGTATGAGCGAGCAGGTAGGCGTCATTTTTTTGGCCCGCTTGCTTGGCGAAATGCAGCCCGTACAGGTAGATCTGAGCGCAGAATTCCCGCAAATTACGCTCGCGGTTCTCCTCGGGATAGACGGGAATCCGGGCCACCAGCTCATCCAGCTCCGGAATTCTGGAGAACAGCACCTCTGCACGGGTAAAAGCATACCTCGTCGGCTCATTGCCGCGCCGGGCGGCAAGCTCCAGAAACCGGCGGTTGATCACCTTGATATCGGCATATCCGCCTTCATAGGTGCTGACTTCCCGGTCCACGTAGGAGAGCCTGTCGTTTCGCTCATATTCTGCATAGGCTTCATCGGTCAAGACCAAATGAACATCTACATCCGAGGTCTCGCTGGCGGTTCCCTTGGCTACAGATCCGCTGGTGATTGCCGCCAGACAAGAAGGGTCCTGCTCCAGCTTCTCCGCCAGCTTCTCCAGCGTCTGCCTGTGGTGTGCGTACATATAACGTTCCGCCTCCTTGAATGAATTCCGCTGCGTTAAGCGTATCAATTGGACAGCTTGCCAGCTATGGTCAATTCAGACATTCAGGCTTCCGCCTGCTCTGTCTTCCCCTGAGCAGCCTGCTGCTCGGCGGTACCGCTGCGGAGCAAACCTCTCCGTCCGGCCAGCGTGACTGTCAGAATAGCTGCACCGGAGACGAGCAAAATGAGCGAGCCTGGAATCCGGTCGAGGAGGACTCCATAGAGCAGCATTCCGAGCGGAGCGATGGAACCGGCGATGCCCTCCACCAGCCCGAATACGCGTCCACGGTACTCTTCCTCGATGGTCTGCTGCAGATAGACCTGAATCGGAATGTTAATGAACATAATCATGACGCCGATAAGGACCAGCAGCGGCAGGAAGAGAAGGAAGGTGGCCTTCGGGGTGAAATGCAGCAGCAGCGGAACCGCCAGTGCGAGGAATAACACTCCCAGCGCGCTTAAGCCTCCGAGGATCGGCTTCACCGGACTCTTGCTCTGGGGAAGTATAGCAAGCAGCAGCGACATCAGTAGTACGCCTGCCGCCAGCATCGCTTCGAGGACTCCATATTGTCTTGAGGAGAGTCCCAGCGTCTGTATTGCAACGTAGGGCAGCACAACATTCAGGGCGACGACGAAGAAATTAATCCAGAACACAATCCCCATCAGGGAACGGAGGACCGGACGGCGGATCACATAAGCGAAGCCTTCCTTCAGATTCGTGCGGACCCCGTTAACAGCAGTGCCCAGACGTTCGCGGAGCGGCCGGGGACCTGCGGCTTCGGCGGATTCACTGGCAGCTCGAAGCCGTGGAATCGGCTTGTATCTCAGCATGCAGCCCATCACAGTCGAAACGGTGAAGCCTGCTGCATTCAACAGCATGAAATCCTGTAGCGGGAGAAAGGCATACAGCAGGCCGGCGAGAATCGGAGCCAGCAGGTGGCCTGCTGATCCGGCAATCTGATTCAGTGATCCGGCCCGCTGGACGGAGCCGCTGTCTACAAGCATCATCATCGAGGAGGAGACAGAGATACTATAAAAGGTAGAGCAGATTGATAATAGAATGAGTGACAGATAGATAGGCCATACAGACATTCCTTCCAGCGCGACAAACAGGAAGGCCAGGGACATAATCAGGGCACTCGCCAGATCCGAGCCGATCAGCAGCCTGCGGCGGCTAACTCTGTCGGCGAGCACACCGGCGAAGGGGGACATCAGGATGCCGGGCAGAAGACCGCACAGCAGTGTAACAGCGAAGCTGCTCCCAGAACCGGTCTCGTTCAGAATGTACAGACCGGCTACGAAGGTGTACATACTGGAGCCGAGAACAGAGACCAGTTTGCTGCCGAAGAAGAGGAATATGTTACGGTTAGTCGCTGTCTTATCATGGGTTGCGGATGTTATTTGAGACATACTAGCACTCCCTTGGTCAAAAGTTAAATTTAATTAAACTTATTGTATGAGTACAAGTTCAGAAATGCAACAAAAAGTTTAATATAATTTAACTTTAATGTACTTCCAGCTTTCTCTTAGGGTATAGGTAAGCTATACTGAAAAGAAAAGCTACCTGGAAAGTTGGCAAGCAGATGACCACCAGACAAACCATCGGAGAGAAAGTCAAGCAACTGCGCAAGGCTAAGGGGCTTACGCAGACGGACCTCGCCGGAGACCATATGACCAAGAGCATGCTGAGTCAAATCGAGAATGGCCGGGCCTTGCCCTCAATGAACAGCCTGCAAGTTCTGGCCGGCCGGCTGGGAGTTGATCCGGGCTACTTCCTTGAAGGCGAAGAGGAGGCGGAGCTGGCCCCGCTTGTCCGGGAGATGGAGGCGGAGTTTAAGGCGAAGAATTACAGAGAGGTCATCCAGCGGCTCCAGCCGCTAACGGAGCGTACGCTTCCGATGACGATTGACGCTGCGCGTCTGCTGGAGTTCTATGTAAGCTCCCTTTTCTATACAGGCGCCGGAGGCGGGGAAGCGGAGCTTGCGCGGGCAGCGCTGATCTATGAACGCTTCGGCTTATTCGTGGAACGGGCGAAGGTACAGTATATTTCCTATGCCCTGAATTTCGCACAGAGCAGATACGTGGAAGGGCTGGAGCTTATTCGCCGGGTCCGCAAGGAGTACGAGGATAATAAGGTGGGGAATGATTTTATCTTTGAAATCGATCTTCAGTATGCCGAGAGTATTAGTCTGTCTGCCCTGGGAGATTATGTGGGAAGCCGTGAAGCTGCACAAGCAGCGCTTCAGGTATCGCGGGAAGAGGGAATCTACTATATGACAGATCATCTGTACCGGGTGCTCGGCATCCTGGCGCTGACCGAAGGAGAGACCTTGGCGGCAGAGCAGGCCATGAAGAAGGCCAGAGCATTCGCAGAATTCACCGAATCTCAGGATTCGCTGAAGCTGGTGGAGATCGGTGAGATCAGACTTGCGGTAGCTAAGGGAGAATACAGCAAGGTTCTTGCGCTGGCGGAGCAGTACCCGCAGGAGGATGGACCGTATGCATCCAGCGTCCAGCTCATGTGCGGCATCGCCTGGGTTCATCTCGGCCGGGACGATGAAGCGCTGATCAGCCTGTCCAAGGCAGAGCCGGGGGATCAGGTCTACCACCCGCTTGACCGCGCCAACCTGTTGACAGCTTATGCTTACCGCGCACAGATTTGTATGCGCCGGGGCATGAAGGAGGAAGCATTGCGGCTGGCCCAAATCGCTTATAATCAGGTGAAGGAATACCCGCCTTCCATATACACCGAAATGATCAACGAAACTTACCGCGAGCTGCATAGCTAGTAGAGCATCAGATTTAAACTAGTGGACGAAGCTCTATAATGCCTGAAGGAGTACAGGAGTGGAGGTCTCCCCTTCAAGTACCATTCCCAGAGGAAGAGGGGAGTTGTTCATTCGGGCGTTTGGCTCGGCGTTACGGACTGAGACGCGCTTATTTCGAAGGAGAGTCACAACTTGGGCAAGCTGCGGACACGGCCCTTATTAACTAATATTCCACTCCTAAACGTTCTTTAGAGAGACAATAAGGTCCACTCCGTCCGTTAACCCGCAAAAAGTGGCGTTTTCCTGGGAATAGGGTCTCTCAGGTCCGTTAGGAGCAAACTCGGCCGGGCGGCGTAGTTCTGTGGTTCGGAACCTCCGGGATTCAACCCTATCCTATTCACAGAATTAAATCTGATACTCTACTAGCTGTCCTTATAGCGCAGCAAACAACACCCGTGCGATTTCCCGCACGGGTGTTGTTCTGCTATGGAATATAGGTTGAACTACAAACTTTAGTAAATAGGAGGGAGCGACGGAGGAGAATTTGGAACTGTAGGAGCGTAGCGTTCGCCTTTGTTTCCGGATTTCTACCGCAACCAGCGGCATAAATCAAGAAATCTGGAAACAACAGCGACCGGAAGTCCAAAATCTCCGCAGTGGCGATTACTCTATTACTAAGATTTTTCGATCAAGGTTTATGGAATCTTATTTGCTGCTCCACAGCTCCACACGATCCTGGACATACTTGGTATAGCCAGCTTCCATTTTCTTAACGCCGGCTTTTTCCAGATCGGCCATGTAATCATCCCAGATTTTATCGAATTCAGCCGGTTTGGCCAGAATCGCCTGCGGGATGCGCTTCCACGTAATATCCTTCATTTTGTTGCCCAAGATGGAGACCTCATCCTCACCCGGGATAGCAATGTTCCAGGCAGCGCCGTACGCTTTTTCCTTGAATTCTTCCTCTTTCGGGAACAGATCCTTCCAAGTAGTAGCTTTGTAAGCTGCCAGCGTCTCCTTCTCAACATCGCTATAGCCCAGCACCAGTTGCTCAGGGAAGTTCTTGGTGTAGTAGTTGCCCGTGGAATCCTTGGCACCATCACCATAGTGAACCATCATGTTCCAGTAGAAGCCAATGCCCGTTTCCTTCGTGAAGGCGGTGTTGTCGTTATTAATGCGGTCCTGAACTTCCTGCGGAACTACGCGTTTACCGTTCTCCACTTTATAGTGCTTGCCTTCAATCCCCCAATTGTTCAGGATCTGACCTTCATCAGAAGCCAGGAAATCCAGGAACTTGATCGTCCGCACTGGATCGGGGTTGGTGGTGGAGATGGAGATGCCGTAGCCGCCCATGAAGCCGGTAGGCCAGAAGCTGGTTTCCTTGTATTCATCCGTCAGAGTGACCGGATAGTGTCCGTAGGTCTGTTCGAATTTGCCGGCTGTTTTGAGGGCTTGCTGCGCGTCATTGTAGTCCCAGTCCTGGTCAATCAGGCCGAGCACACGTCCAGTCGCTACTTTGGCTTTGTACTGGTCGTATTTCTGCACGAAGCTCTCCTTGTCAAGCAGGCCGATATCGTTCATGTGGTTCAGCCAGCGGAAATATTCCTTTTCTTCCGGACGGCGGAAGTGGTAGATCGCTTCGTGAGTCTCCTGATCGACGTAATATTCACCGTCATCGGAGCCGCCGGTAGTGGCTACCGCAGGGTTGGTTACGGAAATGTACATATGCCAGTCATCTGCGTTCAGGGAGACGCCGATGTTCTTGTTGCCGTTCTCATCGGTAGGGTGTTTATCCAGGTACGCTTTAATGACGTTCTCATAATCCTTGACGGTCTTAATCTCAGGGTATCCGGCTTCCTTCACGACCCGGTGCTGCAGCTCGAAGCCGCCGCCCGCTACGAATTTCTTCTCATCCACCGCTGCCCAGGTGGGGATCGCGTAGATCGATTGGTCTTCGTTCGTATACTTGGCCCGGGCGAGATTGTCGCCGAGCACTCGCTTGATGTTAGGGGCATGCTTATCGATCAGATCGGTCAGATCCAGGACCGCGCCGGCGTCCACCAGCTTGCCGATGTCGCCTTTAGCCGAGATAATGTCGGGGTATTCCCCGCCAGCTGCAATGAGAGCAATCTTCTGCTGCGGATCACCGACAGCGAATTCGGCATCGAGGGTGACGCCGGTCTTTTGCGTAATGACGGTGCTGACCTCATCCTTCATATTGTTCCAGTTCGGATTAGGGTCTTCCGCGAAGAAGGAGAGTGTCAGGGGACTTAAGTCCTCAGCCGCTGCCGTAGCTTCAGCTGTTGCCGTGGCATTGCCGCTGTTCGTAGCCTTGGCCCCGGTATTCTCAGCCGTATTCTTGTTGCCGTTATTATTGCCTCCGCCGCAGCCTGCCAGCACACTGAGCAGCAAGGTCAGTACCATCAGCGCCACAACCGGTTTCGCCGTCTTTCTTGTCATGAATAGAAACCCTCCCTTTGTCTGGTGAAAATCATATTGTATTCACAGGCGTCAGCCTGATGATACCGCTTTAGCAGATTAGCTTTTAACTGAACCCAGCGTCATGCCTTTGACGAAATAGCGCTGCAGGAACGGATAGACAATCAGAATGGGAACGGTGACGACAATGGTGATTGCCATTTTGACCGATTCCGGGGAGATCTGGGCCATGACCTCAGTCATATTGCGCCCGCGGAAATTATCCGCGTTGGTCGTGGTGCTCTGGATGACCTTCATCAGCTCGAACTGCAGGGTAGTCAGCGAGTCCTTCGAGCCGTTGTACAGATAGGTATCAATCCACGCATTCCACTGGCCGACGGCCAGGAACAGGGCAATGGTCGCCAGGGCAGGCTTGGTCAGCGGCAGAATGACGCGCCAGTAAATGGTGAAGTCATTGGCTCCGTCCAGCTTGGCGGATTCCTGCAGGGCGTACGGCAGACCGTCGATGAAGGAGCGGATCACGAACACATTGAAGGCGCTTACCAGACCAGGCAGGACATACACGCCGAAGGTGCCCATCATATGCAGATCCTTGATCAGAATGTAAAAGGGGATCAGACCTCCCGATACATACATCGTCAATGCAAGGAAGGTGGAGACGAACTTACGGGCCTGGAAGTCTACCCGGCTTAAGGTGAAGGCCAGCATGGACGCACTGACCAGTCCGAGCAGAGTCCCGATAATCGTCCGCAGCACCGAAATTTTGAACCCGGTAATCAGGCCGGAGAAGGCGAAGATCGTCTCATAATTCTTGAAGGTGAACACCCGGGGGTAGATCGTAATCCCGCCCTTGATGCTGTCCGTCGAGTCATTGAAGGAGATTGCCAGCACGTTCAGAAAAGGGTACAGCGTAGCAACAGTTACCACCGTAATCGCCAGATAAACAACCAAATCGAAGATGCGGTCCGACCAGGATGCCGCAGCCAGTTTTTTAATCATGAGCAGGGCCTCCTATATGATGCTTTCCTTGGTTATTTTTTTGAAGATGCCGTTGGCAGTAAAGAGCAGAATCACACTCACCACGGAGTTGAAAATATTAATCGCCGTCCCGAAGGAGAATCGTCCCATCCCCAGCCCGTAATTCAGCGCATACAGGTCAAGGGTCTGCGAGTAGTCACGCACCAGATTGTTGCCGAGCAGGAACTGCTTCTCGAACCCGATGCTGATCAGATGGCCGATGGACATGATTAGCAGGATAACGATGGTCCCCCGGATGCCCGGAAAAGTGATATGACGCACCTGCTGGAGCCGGCTGGCTCCGTCCACCCTGGCTGCCTCGTACAGCTCCGGCCCGATGCCCGAGATGGCGGCGAGATAGATAATGGTGTTCCAGCCCGTCTCCTTCCAGACATCCGATGCGGTGACAATGCCCCAGAACAGATTGCCTTTGGCCATGAACTGGATCGGTTCACTGATGATATGAAGGCCCATTAGCAGGTCATTGACTGCGCCGTTGTCCGTGGAGAGCATCTTGGTAATGATCCCGGCAGCAACCACCCAGGACACAAAGTGCGGCAGATACGACACCGTCTGAACGAAGCGCTTCAGCACCTGCAGCCGTACCTCATTCAGCAGAATAGCGAAGATAATCGGAATGATAAAGCCTGCCAGCAGTCCCATGATACTCATGGCCAGCGTATTGCGCAGGGCGTTGAAGAATTGCTCATCCTGGAACAGCTCCCGGAAGTACTGGAGGCCGACCCATTTTTGCTCGAAAAAGGATTTGCCCGGCTTATACTTCTGGAAGGCCATCATCCACCCCCATAACGGAAGATAGCTGAAGACAAAGGCCCAGAGGACAAAAGGAACAGCCATCAGATAGAGGTATTTCTGCTGCCGGAATTTCCCCCAGAAGCTGGCGGAGGATCTCTTCGGCTCCGGCTTCATCGTGGTGGTAATCGCTTTCATTTATGTCCCTCCTTCGATATAGCTTTATCATAATCTGCCGCCAGGCCGGGAAACACCCGAAGATTTAAGTGTAAAAACAGGGGGAAATCAGTCCTTTTCGTAAGCGCTTTCTGAAAAAGCATCCTCCGGCTCCTTTCTCCGGTAAGCGGAGGGGGAAATGCCTGCGATTTTTTTGAACTTCTCGCGGAAATAATCGACATCGCTGAAGCCGACGCTGCTGGCTGCCTGATGGATTTTGCAGCCCTGGTCCAGCAGCTCCTTGGCCTTCTCGATGCGGATCGTATCCAGATAAGTGTTGAAGGAGCAGCCCATAGTGTTCTTGAACAGCTTGCCCAGGTAGGCACTGCTATAGGTGAACACATCGGCCAGCGTCTCCAGCTTCAGATTCTCGTCATAGTGCCGGTGGATCAGATCGACCATCCGCTTCATCAGGACATCCATATCGTCGCGGATAATCCCGCCAGCATATTCCTCCAGCAGACCTGTGATATAACGCTGGAGCTGGGGGAGGGAGGTATGCCTGTAGATCTGCTGAATCTGCTCTTCCATCCGGCTGTGCGCAGCGCTAAGCTCCTTATAATGAACGGAGAGCTTGCCAGACATGGAAGTGACAGCCCGGACATAGTAGGATTTCACCGCCATCTCGGATGAGCCGGCAGCAGCCATGAGGTCTCCTGCTTCCTGGATCAGGGCAGAGATTACAAGGAGATTGCCGGTATCCAGGGCGAAATACAACCGGTCCATCACCGGGGCGAGCCTGCTCTCCGTATCCTGGGGGTTCGCAGGCAGCCCCTGCTTCAGCTTAAGGGAATCGGGGCCGATCATCCCCGGCTCATCATAGAAAAAGTGATCCTTCATCCGCGCCAGCGCCGACTGATGGGAGACCGGCAGCTCCCTCAGACTGCCCACCATATCCCCGGCGGTGATGATGCACTCCAGTCCCTCTGCGGCAGCGGCTTCACGGATCTGCTCAGCCATCCGTTTGCTTATCAGCTCCTTCTGGTAAGAGGGCTCCAGCAGCACCCCAAGATAAGAATCGAGCGCGAAGACGATACCCCGGCGGTTGTCCTCGAAGCTGGACGTCAGCCGGGACTTGACGCTACTGGAAGGTCCATTGTCCGCATGATCCTGCAGCAGTAGCCGGATCAGCACGATCTGGTAGGATTCCCAGAGCAGCCCTGCTTCCAGCGCCGACTCCATCAGTGCCGGGGCGGGATGCAGACTGCTCTCCATCAGCAGGGATTGAACCAGCATCTCCCGGCTCCAGACTTTAACCGCCTCATGATTCTTGCGGTGTGCCAGCCGCGCATTCAGTACGGTGGCCAGGCCGGTAAGATACAGCTGCAATTCCTCCTCATCGACTGGCTTAAGCAGATAGTTATCGATATTGTAAGACAGCGCACGCTTGGCATAACTGAAGTCGGCATAGCCGCTCAATATGAGAATATGCAGCTCCTCGTGATCCTCCCGCAGCTCGCCGATCAGCTCCAGGCCGTCCTTTCCGGGCATACGGATATCGACAATCATCAGATCGGGGGAATACAGCTTAGCCTTATGCCGGGCTTCAACCGCATTGGCCGCTGTATCTACCACCCGGTAGCCCAGGCTCTCCCAATCCAGCAGAGTGACAAGTCCTTCGCGGATCGACAATTCATCATCAACAATTAACACACTATACATAGGAATCACTCCTTAAAAGGGATGGCGAAGCTGATCTGTGTGCCATATCCGCTCTGGCTGGCCAGAACCAGGCCGTATTCCGGGCCATAGGTCAGCTTCAACCGCAGATGGATGTTACGCATACCGATACTGTGGGTCTCATAGTCATCGTTGTTGTCCAGCATCTGCCGCAGCTCTGCGAGCCGGGCCGGTGAGATTCCGGTTCCGTTATCGGAGACCTGAACCTTAAGCAGGGCTTCCTCTACCCGGATGTCTACCCGGACCATTCCGCCGTCCATACGGTTCTCCAGGCCGTGAATGACACAATTCTCCACCAGCGGCTGAATAATAAGCGGCGGAATCCTTACGGTATTCGCTGCCGGATCTACATACAGCTCGTAGGCCAGCCGGTCATTATAGCGGAATTTCTGGATGACCAGATAGCAGTTCACGGTCTCCAGCTCACTTTGCAGGGTGATTCTGCCTCCGCCGACCTCTAAGTTTTTGCGCATCATCTTGCCCAGCAGCCGGACGACCTGCGCAATATCGGTCTGGCCGCGGGTATGGGCCTTCATCCGGATCGACTCCAGCGCATTGAACAGGAAATGGGGGTTGATCTGGCTGGCCATCATTTTGAATTTGATCTCATTCTGCTTCAGCAGGATGGCGTTCTTCTGCTGGTTGGACTCCTGAACCTCGCTCATCAGGTCGTTGACATTGCGGACCATGTGATTGAACTGCCGGGCCAGCTGGCCGATCTCATCTTTACCGTCAATGACCAGCCGGGCTTCCAGATTGCCGGAGGCAACCTTGGAGATATGCTTGCTGAGATGCAGCATGCGTCCCGTGAGCAGGCGGGAGAAGTAGTAGATTAGGATGATTGCAAGAAATAGGGAGGAGATAATGACGGAAGTAGCCAGGGAAATAATCCGGTTCGGCTCACTTACAATACTTTCTACCGAGAAAATAGAGATGATCCGCAGGCTGTTCAGGCTGCCCTCAGGATGCCAGTCGTCGATTAGCATTTTGAACGACTGCCCCTCAATCGTGATGTCCGCAGGCCCGTGCCCGGCAAGTGTGGACAGCGGCTTGAGGTTGATTTCCTGCAGCGACTTGCCTAGGGTACCTGCACGGTTGGAGGCGACAACATTGTCGTTCTCATCGACGATAAAGGTCTCGAAGGTCTCCTGCTTCAGGATACTGCTCAGCTGATCCGAATTGACATTCACGACCAGCACACCGGTTGTGCGCTGCTTGAGGAAGTCGACCTTGCGGATCAGGCTGAGATAATACTGGCCGTTCCGGCTGTCAGGAATGTAACTCCAGAACGCCAGCCCCTTCTGGGCGAGGGCGAGCTGGTACCACGGCTCCCTGGTAACTGCTTCGTCAGCCTGGAGGAACTCCCAGTTGTTAAGCACCGTCGGGTTGTCGATATACAGCCGGATGCTGGAGACCTCTTTGTAGAGGCGGACGAAATCCCGGAAGTCGGGATAATCCCAGTAGGCCTGCACCACATCATAGACCGATTCGTACCGGTGATTCGCGGCCTCCTCCAGCCGGCTGTCATTAGACAGGCGGTAGACGATATCCACCGGAACGTTCAGCATCTCACTGGTCCGTTTTTTCACACGGTCGACATTCGCCGTAATCTGCTTCAGCGCATTATTCATCGCCATATTCCGCAGTTCACTGGTCAGGAACACCCCCACAATCAGCACCGGGATCAGGACAACACTGCCGAAGGAGAGGAAGAGCTTGGTCCTGAGCTTCAGATTGTTCATGAAGGTGATGATACGGGTATACACGAATGAAATCCCCTCCGTTAGCACATTTGTAATAACGCTTACAATAGAGTATAGCGCGAAACCGGCAGCCAATATATGTCATGAAAATATTTTTTTGATAAACTTTACCGCTCCGAATTCCGATAATAAAGGGATCTGCACAGCAATATTGGATAAATATTGAATCCTTATGCGGGATATTGGAATTCCATTCTGGAGAAGGAAGGGGGGCCATCTATTGTGTTCGGTTTTCCGCATACATTCGGGCCACATGCCTGCGTGCCAGCAAATGTATGCTGTTTTCCGCATACATTCGGGCCACAAGCCTGCGCACCAGCAAATGTATGCTGTATTTGGCATACATTCGGACCACACGCCTGTGCACCGGCACAATGTATACTGTTTTTGGCATACATTGGTTCGATTCCCTTCGCGGAAGCACATTGTGTTCGGTTTTCCACATACATTTGGCCCGACGACATCTTCTTGGATGGTAACGTAATCATAAATACAAACTTCGATCAATACCAGAAAAAGTATCTTTCAAGCGAGTTAATGAATCATCTTAGAACTCCGTATATTTGCAAGAAGTTGTAAGTCTATGATTCTGTGAATATGAAATTGTGTAACATAAATTACTGTTAAGTGCGGTGTACGGCAGGAGGGTGAAGATGGCATCCACGAAGCTAGTATTTAATGAAGATGAAGTCCGGCGCCTGCAAACCAAGATCGGCCAGGTGAGCCAGGACACCAACCGGCTATATCTTCAATTGAAGGGCCAGTCCAGTAGCTGGGGCGGTATTCCCATGGGTAACCATATCTTCAGGGCCCAGGTTCTGATCAATGAATTAACCGTAGAAGCGGAGAAATTAGAGGATATCATCCGGGTCGCCCTGAGAGGCGTCTCGGAGCTACAGGAAGAGAATAAGCGGCAGGCGGACAAGCTGACAGGCCAATTTAATCTGTTGCTCGCGGCTTTCGGAAGCTTGGGGCTGCAACCAGCCGCCGGACGGGTCTCCATCCCTGAATTTGTGCAGCGAAGTGCGACGAATCTCATCACTTCGATTGCCGCTCTATCAGGAAAAGATGAGCTCAGCAGGGACCCGGTGGTGCAGCAGCTCAGGAAGGTCATTCAGACCTCCGGCCTGCTGACCGTAGAGAGTATAGCTGCACAAAGTAAGCTGACGGATATCTTTACGGCGCGGAATCAGATCGCCAAGGCACAGATGGCCTTCAAGGTGTATCAGGCGTTCGGAAATCAGGCACAGATGGAGGCTGTTCATGCACAGGCGGCAGAGGCCCGGCAGAAGCTGGCTTCTCTAGGCGTAGCCAAGATCTACTATGAAGCCGGTAAGGATCTAAGCGCCCACTACAGACAACCAGCGGTTACCGCCTGTGAGTATGATCCTTCAATCACGGCAGACAAGATTCCGTTACTGCATAACGAAGAATATTTGCTGCTCCTGCGGTTGGCGATGGAGAAGACCGCTGCAGGAGCGTATGCGCGGGGTCAGCTTGCAGCCAAGCGGCAGGAAATCCAGCTCGCAGCGGCTCTTAAGCAGGTTCAAGAGCAGATTGAAGCGCAGCGGCGGTTGAACGGGCCGCCGCTCGCGCTGCCGGACGGCACGCCAATTACCGCAGACAACAAGGAAAATGAGACCACCTGGGACTTTTATCAGGCCAAAGTCTACGTGCCTGGTGAACATTTCGGCCCAGTATACACCAATTATACCGGGTGGCTGGATGAGACTTACGGGCTAACGAAATGGGAGAGTCGGGTTCGTCAGGCGGACGCAGTGGTGCTGGCGTTTACCGAAGGATTGGTGAAAGAGGTCGTCATGGGTGTAGCGGACACGGCAACCTTTGCCTTCAAACTAGTGGTGGACCCGGTCAAAACCACCACAGAAATGAAGCAGCAAGCGCAATATCTCATCGAACACCCGGAAGTACTGGTGGAAGCGGCGAAGATGGCGTATCATCAGTTTGACGAAGGCACACCTGAAGAGAAGGCAGCGATGTTGGGTTCGGTCGCCTCCATGCTCGTCCCCGGTCTACAAATCACCAAAGCAGGCAAAGCAGGGAAAGTGCTGGGTGATGTAGAAGACGTCGTCAGCCAAGCGGCGAAGAATGCCCTACAAGGGATCAAGCAGAAGCTTCCGAATCTGGGTCCGGTGGTACAGACGCCAGAAGGATTTGTTTTCAAGATAGGGGAGATTCAGGGTACTCCAGCCATGCCGAAGACGCCGGTGCAGCAGAGGTATATGGATGGGTTGGAGGGGAAGAGTGATAGGGTTGAGGGGACGGGTAAAAAGACAGGTAGATTAGAACTGTCAGATTTTACTAAAGAAATAATTGCAACCAAACCTATGAATTCGCCTATCCCTGAGAAATGGTTGAACAAAGGTGGTAAAATCTCGATTGATGAGAAGGGAACGTGGACTTATACCAATAAAGAGGGACAATCAGTAAGTTATCCCAATGGATATCCTGATTTTTCACCATATTTTCACCCTGCTGTTAAACCACAAACAATTGATGTTACTGTACCAAAAAATCCTCAAGAAGATTTCAAAAAGGCAAATCTAGAAGCAGGGCTTAATAAGAATTCTGATCCACCGGTGCCAGCAATGAATAAGCCCCCCGAAGGTTATACGTGGCATCATCATGAAGATGGAAAGACACTGATTCTTGTCGATGAAGACATTCATAGAGAATTTAGACATATTGGAGGTCAGTCTGCAGTAAATGGAAAAAATAAAGAAGGAGAGTAATTATGGCGAATATGGATCGAACAAACGAGAAAATAAATATAAATGAAATCCGTGAATTTGAAGGTCAATATGTTCTTAGTCTTCCTGAGCAGTATATTGATTTTTTACTTAAGTATAATGGAGGGTATCCTGAAGCATCAACTTTTAAGATTTCTGATGAAGAGGGTGAAAGTGTAGTAAATAAATTTTACGGAATCGGTGATATGAAAGGAAACTTGGCGAAAGTGTTTGAGGTTTTAGATGGTGAATTACCTGAAGGATTTGTTTCAATCGGTAGTGATCCAGGAGGAAATGAGATTTGTATAGGGGTTAGTAAGGAGTACTTTGGAAAAATATATTTATGGATGCATGATATGGAGTCAGATGAAGAAATGGACAACATGTATTTTTTATCTAATAGTTTTAACGATTTCTTTGATAATTTATACTAAAGGTTAGCTCTTCACTGTTTTCAACAAAGTATTTTATGTGAGCAAATTTACAACTCCACTAACAAGATCGCGCAATACAACCAACAATGCCACAATGCGAGCTAGCCCCCGTGTTGTGGTCTTTTTTATCCTCTATGTGTATGACGGGTAAATGAGATAGATCACCCCCAGTGTCTAATGTATCCATCATTCAACGAATAACACATATAACCTATGTATAATAACGCTATTCCAAATACATAGCAGGTTGATTATGGTTAGATATCACACATTACTGACCTGTTTTTTGATAAATTCATTTTCTCACTCACATGTAATCAATCGCTCCTGTATAATGCACCACTTCGATGGAGGATGAGAATAAAGTAAGCGTCAATGGCCCTTATTTTGTTGTCAAGGTGTATCAGGCGTTTGGAATTCAGGCACAGATGGAGGCAGTTCATGCACAGGCGGCAGAGGCCCGGCAGAAGCTGGCCTCTCTAGGCGTAGCCAAGATCTACTATGAATCCGGCAAGGACCTAAGCGCCCATTACAGACAACCAGCGGTTACCGCCTGTGAGTATGATCCTTCAATCACGGGGGACAAAGTTCCGTTACTACATAACGAAGAATATTTACTGCTCCTGCGGCTGGCGATGGAGAAGACCGCTGCTGGAGCGTTCGCGCGGGGTCAGCTTGCGGCGAAGCGGCAGGAAATTCAGATCGCAGCGGCTCTTAAACAGGTTCAAGAGCAGATTGAAGCGCAGCGGCGGTTGAACGGGCCGCCGCTCACGCTGCCGGACGGCACGCCAATTACCGCAGACAACAAGGAAAATGAGACCACCTGGGACTTTTATCAGGCGAAAGTCTATGTGCCAAATGAATATCTTACCCCGATGTACACCAGTTATCTGGGGTGGCTGGATGAGACTTACGGGCTTACGACAGTGGAGAGCCGGATACGCCAGTCGGGGGATGTGGTGCTGGCTTTTACCGAAGGCTTGGTGAAAGAAGTCGTCATGGGCGTGGCGGACACGGCCACCTTTGCCTTCAAGCTAGTGGTAGACCCGGTCAAAACCACCGCAGAAATAAAGCAGCAAGCGCAATATCTGATTGACCATCCAGAAGTACTGGTGGAAGCGGCGAAGATGGCGTATCATCAATTTGACGAAGGCACCCCGGAAGAGAAAGCGAAAATGCTGGGTTCAGTCGCATCCATCCTTGTCCCAGGACTACAGGTCACGAAGGCCGGCAAAGTAGGTAAAGTGCTGGGCGAGGTAGAAGACGTCGTCAGCCAAGCGGCGAAGGATGCCCTGCAAGGGATCAAGCAGAAGCTTCCGAATCTGGGCCCGGTAGTGCAGACGCCGGAAGGGTTTGTTTTCAAGATAGGGGAGATCCCCGATACTCCAGCCTTGCCTAAGACGCCGGTGCAGCAGCGGTATATGGATGGGTTGGAGGGTGGTGGGGGTGGGATTGAGGGTACGGGGAATGTTAGTAAGATCCCTCGAACAGGGACAGAATGGGACGAGTACTTTCGGTCAAAATATGTCGATGATAATGTTACATGGTTGACCAAAAATAAATTCGAGTATGTAAACGGTTTTGACGATCATCTAATAAATGGACAAAGTATTGTAAGGAAAGGGAATAAGGGCGTTGTTGGAGGTCACAATTTAGCTAGTTTTGAAAAGATTTTAACAGATCAAGGTTGGAAACTTGATGACCTTATTGTTTCTAAAACGCAACACCCCAAAATTCCTGGAGTCTATCAAATTCAGTATAGACTTCCGGCACTTGATAGGGAATTGAAAGTAATACCTGATCAGTATAAAAATATTCCACATCCTAAGACTGTATATGATTCAACCTTAATTTCGAATGATCAAATCATACAATGGGGAAAAGAAGCAATGATGAACGGAGAAGTTGTGGGTAGGGAAATTCGAGGGACAGCATCGAATGGCTTGAAATTCACAGGATACCTTAATGAAAATGGAAAGGTGACTAATTTCTTTCCGAACCTATCAGAATGATTCCTAGGAGGATGATTTGATGAGTGTCAAATTAACAGAGAAAGAATTATTGGATATGTATTATCGACACCTGGAGGGGAAAATTTTTTTAGATGCACTTAAAAACTACTGCAATGGAAATGGGTTTGGGGGTAGTGAGTGTGTTTGGTGTGTTTTTGCTGGTGAGTTAGAGGAGTGGGAAGAGGGTTATTTTGGAGATGCGGGAGTTTGTTATTTTTTTGACTACCCTGCGGTAGAGGGAGATCAGACCCTTGTATTGGATTACCCAACTTTCTATCAGTATCTAAATGAAGCAAGTATGGATTACTTAGTACGGAATCCAATGGTTAAGGATGAGGTTGAAGCTAGATTAATGGAAGTCAAACAAAAGTTCAACATTGAATAAGTACAATCAACAACGCCACAATACGAGCTAAAAGCGGTCGTGCGACCTTTTTCTTAACGCAGTTTCTAATGAGTATCCCCCACCCAGTGCCGGAGAATCCGGTGCAGCAGCGGTTTATGGAGGGGGTAGAGGGAAAGGGATAACCGCCTCTTAAAATTATAAAGAAAGTCAACTACGGCCCTTTAGCCATAGTTGGCTTTTTTTTGTCCCCTTTCTGGTCTTAAAAAGTCTACCCCCATTCCCTCCCTATAAGCAATATACCTAAAATCCTGCAACCCTGACTGAACTTTGAAGCCTTATGATGAGGAAAGTAATGAAATATAATAATGATATTAGAACAATTGGAGGAGAAGAGGGCAGGAGATGGCCAGCATCAGAAGCTCGGCAGGGAAGTTGAAAAGTTGGTTTGCTGATTTATCTATTCATATGAAGTTAATCGGGGCGTATATTGTCATTATTCTGGTCCCGGTCATTGTGATCTCTAACTATTTGTTTGCTGATTTCTATCAGGATACGGTCGATGACATCATTGAAGAGAACCGCTACCAGATCCATAACGAGAAGCAGGCGATCATGAGCAAGCTTGAGGTGATGGAAAAGTCATTCCATATGCTCATTTCAGACCGGAGTCTGGGGGAGTATGTGACCGCTGAAGCGGAACCCGGAGTCAAAGAGATCAAGCAATTTATGGACTATTCGTTAAATTACTTACAGAGCGTATTGTTCAATAATCCCTATATTGCGAGTGTCCGTTTCTTCGTGAACAATCCGCGGGTCAGCGAGCTATGGCCGATTATTTATCAGGAAGAACGGATTAAGGGTAGCCCCATGTACACAAAATTGATGAATTAATCAGAAGGATAGTTTGCTGAGATGCAGCATGTGTCCGGTGAGCAGGCGGGAGAAGTAGTAGATTAGGATGATTGCAAGAATTAGGGAGGAGATAATGACGGAATAAGCCAGGGAAATAATCCGGTTAGGCTCACTCACAATACTCTCAACGGAGAAAATAGAGATAATCCGCAGGCTGTTCAGGCTGCCCTCGGGGTGCCAGTCGTCGATCAGCATTTTGAAGGACTGCCCGTCAATCGTGATATCTGCAGGCCCGTGCCCGACAAGGGTGGACAGTGGCTTAAGGTTGATTTCATGCAGTGGCTTGCCGAGGGTGCCCGCCCGGTTGGAGGCGACAATATTATCGTTTTCATCGACGATAATGGTTCTAAGCTCTCTCCAGACGGTTGTCATTGGACAGGCGGTAGACGATATCCACGGGAACGTTCAGCATTTCGCTGGTCGTTTTTTTCACACGGTCGACATTCGCCGTTATCTGCTTCAGTGCATTGTTCATTTCCATATTCGAAGGAGAGGGAGAACTTGGTCCTGAGCTTCAGATTGTTCATGAAGGTGATGATACGGGTATACACGAATGAAATCCCCTCCGTTAGCACATTTGTAATAACGCTTACAATAGAGTATAGCGCGAAATCGGCAGCCAATATATGTCATGAAAATATTTTTTTGATAAACTTTACCGCTCCGAATTCCGATAATAAAGGGATCTGCACAGCAATATTGGATAAATATTGAATCCTTATGTGGGATATTGGAATTCCATTCTGGAGAAGGAAGGGGGACCATCGTGTCTTCCACGAAGCTAGTATTTAACGAAGATGAAGTCAGGCGCCTGCAGTCGAAGATCGGCCAGGTGAGCCAGGACACCAACCGGCTATATCTCCAACTGAAGGGCCAGTCCAGTAGCTGGGGTGGCATTCCCATGGGCGATCATATGGTTAGGGCCCAGGTCCTGATCAATGAATTAACTGTAGAAGCAGAGAAATTAGAGGATATTATCCGGGTCGCCCTGAGAGGCGTCTCGGAATTGCAGGAAGAGAATAAACGGCAGGCGGACAAGTTGACAGGGCAATTTAACCTGTTGCTCTCGGCCTTCGGAAGCTTGGGGCTGCAATCAGCCGCCGGACGGTTCTCCATCCCCGAATTTGTGCAGCGAAGTGCGACGAACCTCATCACTTCGATTGCCGCTCTATCAGGAAAAGATGAGCTCAGCAGGGACCCGGTGGTGCAGCAGCTCAGGAAGGTCATTCAGACCTCCAGCCTGCTGACCGTAGAGAGTATAGCTGCACAAAGTAAGCTGACGGATATCTTTACGGCGCGGAATCAGATCGCCAAGGCACAGATGGCCTTCAAGGTGTATCAGGCATTTGGAAACCAGTCGCAGATGGAGGCTGTTCATGCACAGGCCGAAGAAGCCCGGCAGAAGCTGGCCTCTCTAGGCGTAGCCAAGATCTACTATGAAGCCGGTAAGGATCTAAGCGCCCACTACAGACAACCAGCGGTTACAGCCTGTGAGTATGATCCGTCGATTACAGCGGACAAGGTACCGTTACTACATAACGAAGAATATTTATTGCTTCTGCGGCTGGCGATGGAGAAGACCGCCGCTGGAGCCTATGCGCGGGGTCAGCTTGCAGCCAAGCGGCAGGAGATCCAGCTCGCAGCGGCTCTTAAACAGGTTCAAGAGCAGATCGAAGCGGAGCGGCGATTGAACGGGCCGCCGCTTACCCTGCCGGATGGCACGCCAATTACCGCAGACAACAAGGAAAATGAGACCACCTGGGACTTTTATCAGGCGAAAGTCTATGTGCCGAATGAATATCTCACCCCGATGTACACCAGTTATGTGGGGTGGCTGGATGAGACTTACGGGCTTACGACAGTGGAGAGCCGGATACGCCAGTCGGGGGATGTGGTGCTGGCTTTTACCGAAAGCTTGGTGAAAGAGGTTGTCATGGGTGTAGCGGACACGGCAACCTTTGCCTTCAAACTAGTGGTAGACCCGGTCAAAACCACCACAGAAATGAAGCAGCAAGCGCAATATCTCATCGAACACCCGGAAGTGCTGGTGGAAGCGGCGAAGATGGCGTATCATCAATTTGACGAAGGCACCCCGGAAGAGAAAGCGAAAATGCTGGGTTCAGTCGCATCCATCCTTGTCCCAGGACTACAGGTCACGAAGGCCGGCAAAGTAGGAAAAGTATTGGGCGAGGTAGAAGACGTCGTCAGCCAAGCGGCGAAGGATACCCTGCAAGGGATCAAGCAGAAGCTTCCGAATCTGGGCCCGGTGGTACAGACGCCGGAAGGGTTTGTTTTCAAGATAGGGGAGATTCAGGGTACTCCAGCCTTGCCGAAGACGCCGGTGCAGCAGCGGTATGTGGATGGGTTGGAGGGGACTGGGGGTAGAGTTGAGGGGACGGGAGAAGGTAACAAACCTAACCCTTATGATAAGGCTGAAAATTATACGGGCGGTAGAACTCAGAAGGAATTGGATGACTTAGCTCGAGATCCAGCAAGTAATGGGAAAATAGAACCTAAAAATATCAGGGAAAAGGAAGTTGGATTAGCAGTAGAAGAAAGAGGTCAATTGGGAAAGCTAGTACGTGATCCTCAAGCAGAAAATGGAGCAGAGTTTATTGATACTTCTTCAGGTTTAAAGTGGGACGTGAAAAGCTTTGAATCATACCCAAGTGGTGACAATGGAATTCCTATAACAAATCCCAAAAAGGGTGCCTTTACTATCAAACAAGGTATGAAAAAGCTACAAAAAGAATTTGATAATGGGAACAACGTAATTATTGACACAAGAAAAATGGAGCCTGAGCATGTTGAACAACTCAAGAAAGCAATTGATGAAGAAGGAGTAACAGATAAAATAATATGGTATCCTTAAGGAGTGGGAAAATGGAAGGGAATCTTAATAGGAAGTTTGATTTGCATAAAAAGTGGGTTGAGACAATTGGTAAAGAAGGCGAAATGTTAAAGTTAGATGAAGTGGACTTAAGGAGTATTGATTTATCCGATATATTGCTTGAACAAGCATATTTAATTGAGTGTACTTTTGATGATCTCAGACTGGAAAATATTGATTTTCACACATCATTATTAGCCTCGTCAACATTTAAAAATGCATATTTAGATAAATGTGATTTTTATAAATCAGATCTTAGATATACTGATTTTACCAACTGCGTCATTAAAAACAGCAGATTTAGTAAAGGTGATTGTTGGGAAGCAATATTTAGAAATACATATTTACTAGATTGTAATTTGATTAATGTATCGTTTTACTTAACGGATTTTAGTTGTGCAAGACTAGAAAATATAGATATAAGTGTAGCGACATTTGAAGAAACATTATTAAGCGGAGTGACTTTAAAAAATATTAAAGGTATAGAAGAAGCTCATATTAAAAGTATTAATATTGGTACGTTGGAGAAGCCGATTTTGTTGAAATCAGGTGAAGCAAAGAAATGGATGTTAGAAAAATGTGAAGTAAGTGGCTAAGAGGAATTGGCTACCAGTGCCGAGTGAAATGGGTAGCAATGCTCAAATAGACTTAACCCTGATCAGCCCCATATGAAGTTTTACTAACCTAAATATCCCTATTCCGTTACATCAAACAGGTCATTATGGTCAGATGCTACCATGATTGACCTGTTTTTTATTTACCGCCACTCATGCGCATTAAGCACCGTCGTTAAGCTAACTTTTCATGCCTGTTCAAAGATTTAACCGAATGAGAAAATCATCAGATAGTGTGACGAGTTGCGGTAATCTAATGGAGTTAATTAGAGAATTAGCGTTAATTTCTATGTAGTCTTGTTATTAATGGATTACTCCCGTTGTGACAAATTCAAGAATCCAAAAACGTCCTACAGTGGAAGATTCATTTCTTTCGCCTACTTCCGATATCATACCCATACAGAAGGAGAATGAGGGGATAGAGCATGCCCTACAATACATCCACGACAATTATTCGCATAACATCAACATGATGATGGTTTCAAGCAAAGTGTCCTTTAACTACTCGTATTTCAGCCAGGCTTTCAAGGATTACACCGGAGAGAATTTTGTAAGCTATCTGAAGCGGCTGCGGATCAATAAGGCGAAGGAGCTGCTGCGGGATACGGAGGATAGAATCTATGAAATTGCCGGTAGGTCAGGCTTCGGGAACACCAAGAATTTTAACAGAGTATTCAGAGAAAGCGAAGGCGTAAGCCCGCTGGAGTACCGCAATCAGCAAAAACTGTTAACCACACTGATGGAGCAATGATCCCGTATACCCCTTAATCCGTTGGTCACTTGCACAATGCATTTCGTCCGTTCATCAATATTCTTTTTCTCCCAACCCGATTGGTACCGATCTCCGGGATACTGATGGCTGCGGCTACCGCATCAACATCCACGGGTGTTATTGTTGCTACCGGCTCCTTCGGGCAGGCCATTCTGAATATGGGCACGGCCACGCTGGTTTACGGATTTTTCTCTAAGATCAATATTATAGATGAGGTGTGGAAATGAGAGAGAGAACCTTTGTGCTGGCGCCGGATTCCTTCAAGGAGAGCATGACCGCGAAAGAAGTATGTACAGCGATGGAGGCCGGACTCCGCAAGATTTACCCTGAAGCAACCTACATCCATATTCCGATGGCTGACGGCGGGGAGGGGACTGTACAGTCCCTTGTTGACGCTTCCGGCGGAGAGATTCATGATTTAGAAGTTGCAGGACCGCTGGGGCAGCCGGTGATGGCACAATTCGGCATTCTCGGTGACGGCCGGACGGCGGCAATCGAGATGGCTTCGGCCAGCGGTATTCAGCGGGTGGACAAGGCGGAGCGGAATCCGCTAATTACCACCACCTATGGAACGGGCGAGCTGATTCTGGAATGTCTGAACCGTGGTATCCGCAAAATCATCATCGGCATCGGCGGCAGCGCCACTAATGACGGAGGTGCCGGAATGGCCGAAGCGCTCGGCGCCCGATTCATGGATGATGCGGGGGACTTACTTCCGCGCGGCGGAGGCAGCCTGGGGCGGCTGGCGAGTGTTGACGTTAGCGGGCTTGATGAGAGACTGCAGCAGGTTCAGCTCATCGTTGCCTGCGATGTGACCAATCCTCTCTGCGGGGAGCAGGGGGCTTCAGCCGTATTCGGTCCGCAAAAAGGGGCCACGCCCGGCATGGTGCAGCAGCTTGACGCCAATCTGGCCCATTATGCGGCGGTGGTGAAGCAGCAGCTTCACAAGGATGTCCGCGACCTTCCTGGAGCCGGTGCAGCGGGGGGACTGGGCGCGGGTCTGATGATCTTCACGCAGGCCACGCTGCAGAAGGGAATCGAGATCGTGATTGAATACACAGGGCTTCAGCAGAAGCTGGAGCAGGCGGACTTCGTCTTCACGGGTGAAGGCGGGATTGACTTCCAGACCAAATTCGGCAAAACGCCGTACGGCGTAGCCCGCACCGCCAAGGCCAGCGGCAAAAAAGTCATCGCCCTGGCCGGTTACATCGGCGAGGGCATCGAGACGCTCTACGCCGAGGGA
Source organism: Paenibacillus sp. FSL H8-0332 (assembly GCF_037963835.1). Lineage (NCBI taxonomy): Bacteria > Bacillati > Bacillota > Bacilli > Caryophanales > Paenibacillaceae > Paenibacillus > Paenibacillus sp. FSL H8-0332. Next base: position 4,773,526 of record NZ_CP150145.1, on the reverse strand, counting down.
ATCGATGCCGTCTTCGGCATCGTTCCCGGCGCTTCGAGCCTGGAGAAGCTGCTGGCTGACGGCCCCGCCAACGTCGAGCGGACCTGCGAGAATATCGCCAGGCTGCTGAAGCTTAGCGGGCAGTAAGATTAGTTAAGTGAATGGAGCAGCGGAGTTTAATGTAGCGGAACCTAGTGAATAGCAGAGGTAAGTGAATATTGGAATGTAGCTAATAGTTGCGTTGCATAGAATTGCCCCGGTGGATATGATCCTCCGGGGCAATTTCTTTTATTGACGGGGTGCCGCAACCTTACTCCCAAGGTAAGAAGTGGAAAAAGGGCATTTAATTCTCACTAAACCGCACATTGGGGGATTTTAGATGGAGAAAGTACATTTGTTCACCCGGAAACCTGCGGTTGGTGGGGGGATGGGCTGAATTAAATGCCCTTTTTCCAATTAGATTCCCCAGCATACCCATCAACCAGAAATTAGATGTACTAAATCCATTTATCACTGACCTTGATAGATGGGCTGACTTTGAAAAACATGAATGAATGAGTCCGCACTATAAATATCGTTTACCCTTGAGCAATACCCGCCCGGCTGAAAATCTGCTTGAGCTTCTCCTCGTGCTCCGCACTCCATACCCCAGGCGAAGCCAGGCTGAAGGTAGATACCGGAACACCGGACAAGCGGACAGCTTCTTTAATAGAAGCAATGAATGGGTCATCAATGGTATACAGCGCCGGAATTTCAATAATCTGCCGGTTGAACTGAAGGACGCCTGCCAGGTCTCCCTTCTTGAAGCTGTCGTACACGCCAAGCATCAGCTGCGGAGCGAAGTTCGCACTGGCAGCGATCGCCCCTTCTCCACCGGCAGCCAGTGTTGGCAGCAAATATTCGTCGAAGCCGCAGAAGACGGAGAAGTCCGGACTAACCGCCTTAACCTGCATGATCATCTGGCGGATGTGGCTAAGCTGGTCCACGGTATCCTTGATGCCCGCTACATTTGGATAATGTGCGGCAAGGCGGGCCACGAAGGCCGGAGACAGATCCTGGCCGGTCATGGCCGGGAAGTTGTACAACATGAGCGGCATATCGACCGCTTCCAGAACAGCGGCATAATGCGCGAACAGAGCGTCCCCGCTCAGCTTGTAGTAATACGGATTCATAATGACGATGCCGGTAGCACCATGCTCAGCGGCATGGCGGGAGAGCCGGAGGGTCTCAGGGGCCGTGTTGCTGCCGGTGCCGATCCAGGCCGGAAGACGGCCGTTCGTATACTCCAGACATAACTCTGCGATCTCTTCACGCTGCTCTGCGGTGAACAGGGTGAATTCTCCGGCCGTTCCAAGGAAGAACAGACCGTGAACCCCTTTGGCGATCAGGCTGTCGATCAGCAGCTTCATTCCGTCACGGTCGAATTTTCCGGCGGAATCCAGAATGGTCGGAACGGGAGGAATGACACCTGCATTCGGGTGGCTAAGTTTCATTTTATTTTTGCCTCCTGGTTTGGTATTATAAACATATGATTATTATAGTGAACTTGGAAGGCTTAATCAATGGATTTATGAGAGGGGAATGAAGGTGTGGACCAGAAGTACTGGGTTCCGGCATTGGAACGGGCTGATCTGATTCTTAAGGCCATCTCAAGACAGACCGGAGCACTCAAAATGACAGACCTCTGCGAGGAGACCGGCATTAACAAAAGCTCGATGTTCTCGCTGCTGCGCACAATGGAGACTCTGGGGTGGGTGGTGAAGGATGCGGGCGAGCGGTATGTGCTTGGCGCCGGGATCTCCTACTATAATACAGTCTACAATGATTCGCTTAAGCAAAATATGAATCTGGTAGAGCGGTTCCTGGCAGAATCGGCGCAGAGTGTCGGGGCGGTGGGGGAGACCTTTCAGCTGTCGGTGCTGGACCGCGATGAGATTATTTACTTGGCCAAGCAGGAGGGGCAGTCCCTGGTAAGGCTGGAGTCCAGTCCCGGGATGCGGTTTCCGGCACATGCGACGGCGATGGGCAAGATGATGCTGGCGCTGCTGCCGGAGGAAGAGCTGGAGCGGCGTTATCCGGGTAAAATGTTGCCTGCGGTCACTTCCCGCACGCTCACAGACTGGTCTAAGTTCACCGCAGCCCTGGCTGCGATCCGCAAGACCGGCTATGCGCTGGATCAGGAGGAGATCATTCAAGGCATCAGCTGCGCCGCTGCGCCGGTACTGGATGCCGCAGGCAAGGCCGTTGCCGCTGTCAGCACTTCGATGCTTCAGCATGCCTTCACCGCGAAGCAGGAAGCGGCAATCCGGGAGGTGACCCTACTTGCGGGGAAGCTCTCGTTGTCATAGGCATCTGGGCACATTCATTCTGAGGGAGAGAAGGGATTCATATGAAATTGACCGTACAAGAGATTATGAAGGAAGACATCATTGAAGCTGTTCCGGTACATACCGCTGCGGAAGGGCCGGCAGGCCAGCTGCCGATCACCGGGGAGGTGCTGCGGAATGCGCCGAGTGGGGAGATTTTTGGTATGACACAGAATGCCGGGATGGGCTGGAATCCGCTGCTGCTGAACCGGCCCCAGTATCTGATTCTCGGAACGATGGGCGGCATCCGGCGCGAGGACGGTACTCCGCTGGCGCTCGGATATCATACCGGTCACTGGGAGATTGGCGTGATGATGGAGGAGATTGCGGAGGAGCTTACCGCGAATGAGGGGATTCCGTTCGCCGGTTATGTCAGTGATCCCTGTGACGGCCGTTCCCAGGGAACCACAGGTATGTTCGATTCCCTGCCTTACCGCAATGATGCGGCCATCGTGCTGCGGCGGCTGATCCGTTCACTCCCTACCCGTAAAGGTGTGCTCGGAGTAGCCACCTGTGACAAGGGACTGCCAGCTATGCTACTGGCCCTTGCCGGTATGCATAAGCTGCCGGGAATTATCGTGCCCGGCGGCGTGACTCTGCCGCCGGTGGAAGGGGAGGACGCGGGTAAGGTACAGAGCATTGGGGCGCGCTACAGTAACGGGGAGCTGTCCCTGGAAGAAGCGGCGGATCTCGGCTGCCGGGCCTGCGCGACGCCGGGCGGCGGCTGTCAGTTCCTCGGCACCGCTGCAACCGCCCAGGTGATCGCGGAGGCGCTGGGCATGGCGCTGCCGCATTCGGCCCTGTCTCCTTCGGGGCAACCGATCTGGAAGAACATCGGCCGCCAGTCGGCCCGGGCCCTTCAGCATCTGGATCAGAATGGAATCGTCATGAGCGACATTCTTACGGATAAGTCCATACAGAATGCGATGGTGCTGCATGCTGCCTTCGGCGGCTCAACGAATCTGCTGCTGCATCTGCCGGCCATCGCCCATGCCGCCGGGCTGAAGGTCCCGACCGTCGAGGACTGGAACCGGGTGAACCGGATGGTACCGCGCCTCGTTAGCGTGTTGCCGAATGGTCCGGTGCCTCACCCAACAATTCGGGTATTCCTGGCAGGGGGCGTTCCTGAGGTGATGTTGCATCTGCGGAAGCTGGGGCTGCTTGACGAATCTGTACTCACGGTTACAGGACGGACACTGGGCGAGAATTTGGACTGGTGGGAGACCTCACAGCGGCGGACCGATCTGCGACAGCGGCTGCTGGAAGCAGATGGTGTGGACCCGGATACTGTCATCATGAGCCCGGAGGAAGCGAAGCGCCAGGGTATGGCGTCTACCATGACGTTCCCGGTCGGGAATCTTTGCCCGGAGGGAGCGGTCATCAAATCGGCAGCCATTGACCCTGCCGTTCTGGACAGCGAGGGCGTCTATCGCCATACCGGAAGAGTGAAGGTGTTCACCACAGAGAGAGCCGCCATCCGCAGCATCAAGCTGGGCATGGTCCAAGCGGGGGATATTCTGGCCGTCATCGGCCGTGGACCGAGCGGAACCGGGATGGAGGAGACTTACCAGCTCACCTCGGCACTTAAGCATCTGCCTTACGGCAAGTATGTCACCCTGATCACGGATGCCCGCTTCTCTGGCGTTTCCACCGGCGCCTGCATCGGTCACATGGGTCCGGAAGCGCTGGCTGGCGGCCCGCTCGGCAAGCTGCGCGATAATGACTGGGTGGAGGTGCGCATTGATACGGTGAACCTGGAGGGAAGCGTGAATCTGGTGGGCGAGGGAGATGAGCCGCTGACCAAGGAAGCGGGGACGCTGATTCTGGCTTCGCGGACGCCGCATCCGGGCTTGGCGGTAGATCCGGGTCTGCCGGAGGATACCCGGCTATGGGCAGCGCTTCAAGCGGCCAGCGGCGGAACCTGGAAGGGCTGCATTTACGATACTGACAAAATCATTGCCTTACTGGAAGCAGGACGGCAAGCATTGGAGGAGAAACTATGAGCCGAAATCTGATTCATAATCCAATTCTGCGCGGATTTCATCCGGACCCGTCGATCTGCCGGGCTGGAGATGACTATTACATTGCTACTTCAACCTTTGAGTGGTTCCCCGGTGTGCGGATTCATCAATCGCGCGATCTGGTGAACTGGCGGCCGCTGACCTATGCACTGACCCGCAGCTCGCAGCTCAATATGGAAGGGGACCCGGATTCCGGCGGCATCTGGGCACCTTGCCTCACGTACGACAATGGACTCTTTTATCTAATCTATACCGATGTCAAAAGCCGCCAGGGTGCCTTCAAGGATACGCCTAATTATCTGGTGACGGCCGAAAATATCGAAGGCCCTTGGTCTGAGCCTGTCTATCTGAACAGCAGCGGCTTCGACCCCTCGCTGTTCCATGACGAGGACGGGCGCAAATGGCTGGTCAATATGCTGTGGGATCACCGCACCGGCCGCAACAGCTTCGCCGGGATTGTGCTCCAGGAATATTCGGTGGTAGAGCAGCGCCTGGTCGGACCGGTTACTCCGATCTACAAGGGAACAGAGCTGGCCCTAACCGAAGGCCCGCATCTGTACCGCAAGGACGGCTGGTATTATCTGATTACGGCTGAGGGCGGTACGCAGTATAATCATGCGGTAACCGTAGCGCGGTCGAGGCAGATCGGCGGTCCTTACGAGACCGCTCCGTTTAATCCACTACTAACCTCTGCCGGTAACCCGGAGCTGGCGCTGCAAAAGGCGGGTCATGCCAGTTTGGTCGAGACGCAAACCGGCGAATGGTACATGGTGCATCTGTGCGGCCGTCCTGTGAAGGATAACTACTGCAACCTGGGCCGGGAGACGGCGATCCAGCAGGTCGAATTTACAGAAGACGGCTGGCTGGCCCTGTCCGGGGGCGGGAATGCTCCGGCGCTGACGGTGGAAGGCCCGGATCTCCCGGCGCATCCTTTTGCTGCAGCTGCTCCGCGCGACGACTTCGAGGCTCCGCAGCTGGATGTCCGCTGGAGCACCTTGCGGGTGCCTGCGGATGAGTCCTGGCTCTCGCTTCAGGAGCGTCCGGGATACCTGCGCCTGCGGGGCAGGGAATCCATGAGCTCCATGCACCGCCAGAGCCTGGTCGCCCTGCGCCAGCAGGCCTTCCGTTGCAGCGCCGAGACCTCGGTTGACTTCGAGCCGGAGCATTTCCAGCAGATGGCCGGCCTGATCGTCTATTATGATACGAAGGATTACCTCTATCTGCGGATCACGCACGATGAAATCTTGGGGAGATGCTTAGGCATCATCCGCTCCAAGGACGGGGTCTATGAAGATACACTTACTCCAGAAGTCCCGCTGCCTGCCGGAGTAAGTGTTGCGCTTAAGGTCGTCATCGACGGCGAATTCGCCCAGTTCTATTATAAGGTTGGCGAAACTTCCTGGGAGAAGATTGGCCCAGCCCTGGAAATCTATCATCTGTCCGATGATTTCCCGGCCTACATCCGCTTCACCGGCACCTTCATCGGCATGTGTGCACAGGACCTCAGCGGCACGCTGCATCCGGCGGATTTTGATTATTTTGAGTATCTGGAGCAGGAGTAGAACAGACCCTTCTTACAGCCGCCTTCCGGCTGATGAAACATAAATACCAAAAAGACCAGGTGATTTTGCCTGGTCTTTTTGGTGTGATATAGATATAGGCTACCTGGCCGGGTAGCCAAACTGCGGAAATGTAGTGCATAAATGCACTTGAATTTCCCGAATCGAGCCCAATCGCGGAAATGAGGTGTATAAATGCACTTGAATTCCCCAAATCGAGCTCAAATGCGGAAATGAGGAGCATTAATGCCCTTGATTTACCTGGCGGGCGGGCCTCCGACCGATCCAGTCCCCGACATTTCAGCCGCCGGCTCGCCCCCCCGCCCACTCTCAGGCGGTATACTTCTCCAGCGTAGCCCTTACCGCACCCGGACCAGCCAGCATCTCGGTGAACATGCCCTCGATAGTCCCGCCGAGTCCGGCGGCGTACAGATCTACGCCGAAGATGGCCTGGTCCTCCAGCACCGCGCGCACGCCAACGGCCTTCGCAGCATCCGCGCCCAGCGTAATTCCCGCAAGCCGCGCTTGCAGCGAATCCAGTAGCGGGTCCGAACTGAGCGTGAACGCAGCACCTTCATCGTTCACGCCGAGCAGATACCGGCACCACGCTGCAATCGCCAGCGGGATGGCCGTTAACTGCGCCGGGTCAAGCTCCTCGCGGCGGATATACGACTTGATCGTCTCGCCGAAGCGGATACCGACCTTCTGTGAGGTATCGGTAGCGATCCGCTGCGGGGTATCCGGAATGAACGGATTGGCGAACCGTTCCTGCAGCACTTCATCCAGGAACTGCTTCGGACTCAGAATGCCGGGATCGACAACAACCGGCAGGCCTTCCTTGTAGCCGATGGTCTCTACGAGCTTCTTCAGTGTAGCGTCCTTCATCTCATCGGCGATCAGCGTGTAACCGAGCAGACAGCCGGTTACCGCCAGCGCCGTATGCAGCGGGTTGAGGCAGGTAGTTACCTTCATGGTCTCCACCTTGTTGACCGTATCACGGTCCGTGAAGATCACACCGGCTGCTTCAAGCGCCGGACGGCCGTTCGTGAATTTGTCTTCAATGACCAGATACTCGCTGATCTCCGCGTTAACGAAGGGAGCAGTGTACGTATTCTTCGAGGTGACGATCACATCCATGCCGCCGATGCCCTGTTCCAGCAATGCTGCCTGGACGGATTCGGACGGGCGCGGGGTGATTTTGTCGATCATGGACAGCGGGAAAGTGATCTTCTGCTCATCCTCCAGATAAGCCACGAATCCCTCTTCTACATGACCCTTCGCCGCCCATTCCTTAGCGATCGTAACCATGCCGTTCTTCAGCTTGTCACCGTTATGCGAGCAGTTGTCCATGCTGACGAAGGTCATCGGATACTGACCCTTCAGATAACGCTTGTAGGCGAAGGAAGCCACGATGCTCATGGCATGAACCGGTTGCTCCGGGCCGCCGGAGATATCCTTCTCCACGATGCCCAGATACTGGCCGTTCGGCCCCGTTAGGGAATAACCTTTCTCCGTAATCGTGAAGCTGGCCATCTGCAGACTGGGATTCTCGAAAATCTCAGTCAGACGGCTGTAATCCGCTTCCCGCGTCTTGTCTGCGGTGATGCCTTCGACGATGCTGCTGATGATCCGCTTCTGGAAGTCGCCGGCCGCATTCATCAGGACCAGCAGGGTCAGATTGTCGTAAGGCTTATAGACCTTGTCGATCATCTCGAAGTCGAAGGTCTCGGCGGCGATAATGCCCGTGTCGGCCTTGCCGCTGTCCAGCAGCTTCTGGTGCGCATTCGCCACGAAGCCCCGGAAGATATTCCCCGCCCCGAAGTGAACCCACTCCGGCTTCTCTAACGTATTCTGCGCTACCGCTGCGAAATCGAACTGCGGCAGCTCTACCCCTGCGGCTTCCCAGGCTTCCCGGTCCGCGATGCTGCTTCTGCTCAGACTCAGCATTTACTTGGCCCCCTTGACATTCTCCAGGCTGTCCCATACGCCGAGCAGATACATGATGCCCATCGCTCTGTCGTAGAGACCGTAACCCGGACGGCAGTTTTTCTCTTCGCCCCAGAGATGTCTGCCATGGTCCGGACGCACATAACCGGTGAAGCCGCTCTCATGATACGCCTTAACAACCTCCGCAACATCCACACTGCCATCGCGGCCCCGGTGGGATACCTCAATGAAATCTCCGTTCTCGAATACCTTCACATTGCGGATATGGGCAAAATAAATCCGGTCATGGAACTCGCGGATCATCGCCGGCAGATCATTCTCCGGGTTCGTTCCCAGTGAGCCGGTGCAGAAGGTCAGGCCGTTATACGGGCTGTCCACCATGTCCAGGAAGCGGCGGATGGAATCGCGGCTGCGGATAATGCGCGGCAGTCCGAAGATCGGCCAGGCCGGGTCGTCCGGGTGAATTGCCATTTTGATATCCACTTCTTCACATACCGGAATGATGCGCTCCAGAAAATACTTCAGGTTGTCGAACAGCACATCCTCGGTCACATCGGCATAGGACGCGAACAGCTCATCCAGCTTCGCCAGACGCTCCGGCTCCCAGCCGGGCATCGTGAATTGTCCGGCACCCTTCAGGATGCGGTCCACCATCTCGCGCGGATTATCGGTAATGGCAGCCTTTTCATAAAAGAGGGCGTTCGATCCGTCCGGCAGCTCCTTGTACAGCTCAGTACGGGTCCAGTCGAACACCGGCATGAAGTTGTAGCAGATGACCTTCACGCCAACCTTGGCGAGCTTGCGGATCGTATCGATATAGATGTCAATGTATTTGTCGCGGGACGGCAGTCCGATCTTAATATCATCATGGACGTTGACGCTTTCAACAACCGCTGTGCTGAAGCCTTTAGCTGTGATCTGATCGGCAACCTTCTGGATGTCTTCCATCTCCCAGACCTCACCGGCCACTTTGTGGTGCAGCGACCAGACGATGCCCATAACGCCCGGGATTTGACGGATGTGGTCAAGGGTAATGTTGTCGTTGCCCTCGCCGTACCATCTCCAAGTCATATTCATTGTCATTTTCCTCCTTAGTAGATAAGCATAAATACAAATGATAACTATCCGAAGCCTTGTGACAATTGACCTTACAAAAACATCGGTTCATATGCGATAATCTTGTATACAAGATTCGATTCGTAATGATCATAGAATATGTGTTCATCTTTGTCAATGAAATTCATATCCCTTTTCTATATAATGGGGGGAAGAACAATCCCGTACAGAAAGTTGGTCTATTCCATGACTTCCAAAAAAGAAATAATGGCCTATCTCAAGCAGGAGATTCTCTCCCTTGAGCTGAAGCCGGGGGCGATGATCAGTGAGACGGCTCTGTCCGAGCGCTTCCAGCTGTCGCGGACGCCGATCCGTGATGTGCTGAAGCAGCTGTCCCTGGAGCAATACGTCGATATCTATCCTAAGAAGGGCAATCTCGTATCGTACATAGATCTGGAGTCGGTGGAGCAGATCATCTATCTCCGCAATGTACTGGAGAAGGAGATCATGAAGTCGCTGGCCGGGAATATCCCGCTAAAAGGGCTGCATGAACTGAGGGACAACCTCGCGCAGCAGCAGAAGTGTATCGAGCAGGCGGAGGGGGCGGAGGTATTCCTGCAGCTCGATGACCAGTTCCACCGCACGATGTTCGGGCTGGCCGGGCGTGAGTTCCTGTGGGGTGTGCTCCAGCAGTTCAATGTACACTACATCCGCTACCGCAAGCTGCATATGCTGAAGGACGAGAAGCTGGCGGCGATTCAGCAGGAGCATCAGCAGCTTCTCGACTATATTGTGCAGGGAGACACCGCCGGGATCGACGAGCTGCTGCATCACCATCTGCGGGCGGATATCGACTCCAAGAACCTCCAGGAGCATTTCGCCACGTATATCAAAAAATAGGGCGGGCCTTCATCAAGCATCGCCCGCAATAGCGCAAAAAGCCCGCCCTCATGATCCATGAAGGCAGGCTTTTACTAAATATAAGGCTGTAGAGGCTTCGCGCTCTACTTACTCCTGCGGCTGCCCTCTGAGCGGGGAATTCCGCAATTAGCTCCTGCCCTCGCGGTATTCCCGCGGCGACTGGCCGCTCCAGCGCTTGAACTGTCTGCTGAAATGGGCGATATCGCGGTAGCCGAGCAGGCCGGAGATCTGGCTGACGCTCAGGCTGTGGTCATCCAGCAGCACCTTGGCCTCATGTAGCATCTGCTCAGACAGGTAGACGCGGGGGGAGAGGCCGAATACCTGGCGGAAGACCCGGTAGCAGTGCGAGGGGCTGATCCCCAGCTCAGCCGCGATGTCGTCAACGCCATAATGGCTGTCATAGGGTACCTCCTGCTTGAACTGCTGATAGACCAGGCTCTGGAGGCGGCTGCGGATCTGGTGGGCCAGCTCGATTCGCTCATAAGTACCCGGGGAGGAATTGTCAGCCTCCAGAGAGAAGACCTCCCAGAGCTGGGCGAACAGCTCGAAGACGGCGGACTGCAGCCTCATGCGCTGGGAGATCGTGATGCTGCCGGAGCCGGAGGTGGAAATCTCCACCAGCCTGCTAAGGAGCGGTCCTAATCTGTGGGCAACATTGCTCTCTGAGGTGAACAATACATGATTCAGCCGGCTGAGAAGTGAAATGAACAGCTTGTCATCGATATCGAAATGGATGCAGAAATAAGTAAAGGCTCCGCCGTTTCCGCTGCGGCTGGAGTGGATATCGCCCGGCCTCAAGAGGACCAGATCCCCGGCGTGCTGGAGGTAGCTGTGGTTGTTGACCGTGAGCTGCTGCTCTCCTTCAAGCACATAATTGAATTCATACTGGGGATGGGCGTGCTGCGGATAATCCCATTCCCCGCTCACCTTGCGCAGATGCATGCCGAACAGGTTGAGCGTGGTTTTCACATCCGGGATGATAGTTTCACTAAGGCTTTGCCCCGGGACCGGCGGTTCAAAAGCTGCAACCAATAGGATCGCCCCCTGATACTTTGCGTTCTCTTGATAGGGATGTATACTTGTTATTAGTATACAGGATTCCGCTTGATTTGGGTAAATATTAGCGTGATTTGACAATGTTCCGGGGCTGCGGCTGCGTGGTAGGATGAACCTGAATGAAATCTAGTATACAAGATAGATGCAAAGGAGATATGGATATGAGACAACAATCCGGGAATGAGCAGGCTGCACAATATGACAGCGGATACAATGCGTGGTTAAGCTATCCTAAGCTTCAACAAGGCCCCTTATATAAGCAATATGCGAAATGGTGCGGAGCGGTATCCGTTACAGAAGGCGGGGAGACCCTCCAGGCTGCACTTCAGGAATGGACAAGAGGCATTGCCTCGCTATTGGACCTTGAAGCAGTCTCCAAGCCGCAGCCGGAAGAATTCGGTGTGGCTTTTGGTACCTTCACGGGGGGGCACCCTCTGATCCAGGGCTTGTTCGAGGACAAGACCGTCCAATCTGTAGGAGCAGAAGGGTTCGCCATCCGTACCAGCCAGTCCCGTAAGTGCATCGCCGTAGGGGCTTCCTCCCAGGCAGGTGTGTTATACGGCGTCTTCCATCTTCTGCGCCTGATCGCCAGCGGGAAAGACATTGAGAATCTGGATGAAGTAGTGAATCCTGTGAATTCGCTGCGGATGATTAATCACTGGGATAATTTCGACGGCAGCGTGGAGCGCGGCTATTCCGGCAGATCCTTCCTGTATGAGAATAACCAGTTCACGAAGGATATGGACAGAATTACAGACTATGCGCGGCTGATGTCCACCGCCGGTATTAACGCGATAGCGATCAACAATGTGAATGTTCATGCGCTGGAGACCTTGTTTATCTCTACCTATCTGCCTGATGTGGCAAGAATCGCAGATATCTTCCGCATCTATGGCATCCGCCTGTTCCTGTGCGTGAACTTTGCAGGACCTATGCATGAAGGGGAAGTGGGTACGGCAGATCCGCTGGATGCAGGGGTGCAGGAATGGTGGAAGTCGAGAGCAGCCGATATCTATGCTGCTATTCCCGATTTCGGGGGCTTCGTGGTCAAGGCCGATTCGGAGAACCGTCCCGGCCCGTTCACGTACGGGCGGAACCATGCAGATGGGGCCAACATGCTGGCGGAGGCCTTGGAGCCTTATGGCGGCATTGTCATCTGGCGCTGCTTTGTATACAACTGCAAGCAGGACTGGCGTGACCGTAAGACGGACCGGGCCAGAGCGGCTTACGATCATTTCAGGCCGCTGGACGGCCAGTTCCATGATAACGTTATTCTGCAGATCAAGAACGGCCCGATGGATTTCCAGGTCAGAGAGCCGGTATCCCCGCTCTTCGGCGCGCTGGAACGGACTAACCAGGTGATCGAATTCCAGATCGCCCAGGAATATACCGGACAGCAGCGCCATGTCTGCTATCTCGTTCCGCAGTGGAAGGAGATTATGGAGTTCGATACGCAGGCCAAGGGAGGACCGGCCCCGGTAAAGCGGATCGTGGACGGATCGCTGTGGGGCAACCGCCTGAGCGGGATTGCAGCGGTATCCAATGTGGGCAATGACCGCAACTGGACCGGCCATCTGCTGTCCCAGGCGAATCTCTACGGCTTCGGCCGGCTGGCCTGGAATCCTGAGCTGAGTGCGGAGGAGATTGCGGCCGAATGGATCGCCTTGACATTTGGCACGGACACAGTGGTTGCCGGAGTGATCAGCCGGATTCTGCTGGATTCCTGGGAGATCTATGAGTCTTATACATCGCCGCTTGGCGTAGGCTGGATGATTAATCCCGAGCATCACTACGGCCCGAATGTGGACGGCTATGAATATTCAATGTGGGGCACTTATCACTATGCCGATCATCAGGGCATCGGGGTAGACCGTACCGTGGCGACCGGCACCGGCTACTGCGCGCAGTACATGGGCAGCAACGCCGTGCGTTATGATTCGCTGGAGGACTGCCCGGATGAGCTGCTGCTGTTCTTCCACCATGTGCCGTACACTCATGTGCTGCATTCCGGCAAAACCGTGATCCAGCATATCTACGATACGCATTTCGAAGGTGCAGAGCGTGCCGAAGGGTTGCTGGACGCCTGGGGCGGACTGAAGGGCAGTATCGCAGACGGCCTGTACACTCAGGTGGAGGAACGCCTGAAGGGGCAGGCGGCTCATGCCAAGGAATGGCGTGATCAGATTAATACGTATTTCTACCGCAAGAGCGGGATTGCAGATGCATTAGGCCGGACCATCTACTAAGGGAGCGTCTGCGTACCGGACGGCAATGTCCTGTCTCTTGACAGGGTGAGGCATGAACTCATTTGAGTAACACCAAGGAGGATAAGATCTCATGGCACTGACTTTCAATGATGTGATGGAGCACTTGAATGCAGGCGTACAGCTGCCCGTGAATACGGTGGATAAGCTTACGCCGGACGCTGCGGGAACAGAAGTGCAGGGAATCGTGACTGCCTTCGCCGCTTCGCAATATGTGGTGGAGCAGGCGGCCCAGCTTGGCGCCAATCTGGTGATCACGCATGAAGGTGTATTTTATAGCCACCAAGGTCACGGGAGCGCTCTGGAGCAGGATTCCGTCTACCGGCAGAAGTCTGCACTGATTACAAGCAGCGGGGTAGGCATCTACCGCTTCCATGACACGATACACCGTTATACGCTGGACGGAATCGTCGAAGGGCTGCTGGAGGAGCTGGAATGGGAAGCATATGTAGAGCGGCATTTGCCCGAGGTGTCGATCCTCTCTATTCCTGAGATGACCGTTTCAGAGGTTGCAGAGTATCTGAAGCAGAAGCTGAATATCCCTTATGTCCGCGCTGCCGGGAACCTCTCCGCGACATGCTCCAGAGTGGGTGTACTGGTCGGTTACCGGGGGAATGGACATGCAGTCATTCCGATGTATGAGCAGGAGTCGCTTGATCTGGTCATCGCAGGTGAAGGCCCCGAATGGGAGGTGCCTGAGTATATCCGCGATGCGGTCCGCCAGGGCAAGGACAGGGCACTTATCATGCTAGGCCATGCCGAGAGCGAAGCGCCGGGAATGAAGCTGCTGGCAGCGCGGCTGGCCGGGCAGTTCCCGCAGGTGCCGGTGCATTACATTCAGGATCAGCCGGTGTTTCAAATCCTATAATTAGCGTAGATTAGAGATATCCCAAACCGCCTGCCAAGGCCGTTTAGGATATCTCTTTGTTGTGTCAGCAGTCCTGCCTCCGCTGGTTATCCTCCGCTTCGATTATCTGCACCTCAATGAGCTTCATTGCGCTCCAGGCGCTGACCGTATGCCGTTGCCCCCGGGCTATTGTATAGATCCCGCCTGCCGCTGCTTCGGCTGCGCACCCATCCACCCATACCTCTCCGTGACCGGACACAATCATCCAGGACTTGGCACAATGCTCACAGGTCATTTCAGGGAGGTCATGGCCCGGAAGCAGGGTAAGCATTACCGTAAGGACAAGCTGGGAGCCGTCTGATTCCCGGCCTATAACAGTATAGCTGCCCCAGCCCGTTTCACCATACCTCGGCTCCGTTACTGAATTCTCCGCCAGAATATCCTTGATGGTGTTAGCGTCCTTCTTATCAGCGATCAGGATGCCTTCGGGACCGGCAATGGCGACTATACCGGAGACACCAATGACATGCAGCGGCACCTCCAGCTCGTTAATAAGGTGACTGTCTCCGCATTCTCCCCATAGCCCGCCTACTCCAATGACCTGTGATGGCAGCCGCGCCGTTAGCGTATCCCAGCTTCCCAGGTCGGACCATTCTCCTTCATGCCTGACGACAACAGCCTTGGTGCTTCGCTCTGCCACTTCGTTGTCGAAGCTGCGGACCGGGAGCCCTGGATACTGCCCGGTTAATGCTGCGAATTCCACGGGCAGCCCCAGCCTCTCCAGATGCTCCAGCAGGAAGCTTAGTTGCGAAGCGAATACCCCGCAATTCCATAAAGCCTGTTTCCGCATCAGCTCCAGGGCAGTAGACGCATCCGGCTTCTCTGCAAAAGATAACACCCGAGCATACCCGCCAGCGTCCTCCTGTACTGGCACGATATAGCCGTATTGCTCTGAGGGATAAGAAGGACTAGTTCCAAGCAGGAGGAGTTCGGCCTCAGAATCTGCCAGAATAGCCTCGAATTGATGGAACTGCCGGAAGAAATCATCATCCGCGAACATGTCGGCCGGAGCGATACAGATGATGTCCTCCGGCTGTGCCTTTCCGGCGGCAAGCAAGTGCAGAGCGCCTAACGCGGCAGCAGTAAAAGTGCCGCGCTTGCACGGCTCTCCGATTATCGGATATTTACTCCCGGTATACCGCTGTATGAGGGCTACCTGCTCCTGATGGGCAACGAGCAACAGGGATTCATCCAGTCCGGCCTGTCTGAGCTGACGGCATACCCGCCCGATCATGGATTCTGTGCCCCCGCCCGGTGCAGGCAGCAGCTGCAGGAACATCTTGGAGCGGATGCTGCCGGACAGGGGCCACAGCCGCTGGCCGGAGCCGCCGCACAGAAGAATAGTATGCATCACGTTTCTTGCCTCCTTAAGGCTTGCCCGGAGTGGAGTATCCCTTGCGCTGATGGAAGGAGAGCGAACGGTAAGTCCCGGCGTACTTGCGGATTTGGGCTTGCGTCAGCGAGCCCGCCGGGGTTTTCAGCGCTTTATTATTGGCATTTTTGAGCAGCACAGAGGTGCGGTTTAAGCTGTACACGTAGTTGGCATAGGTCTCGAATTCAGAGAAGCCGAACTGCCGCTTCTTGTTGATAGAGTGCAGAATAGCCGCGTGCCAGGACATGCCGTGACGGGCTGCAATTTTCCGTTTGAGACTGGCCAGCTTCGCGGAATCAAACAGCATGTAGTGGGTCACGAACGACTTGGGCGAAGGCGCAGGGGTACCGAGCAGCTTGCGGTAGGTGCGGAAATATTCCGGCTGGCTCCAGTTGCGGCAATAGAAGATGCTTTTCCCGCCGGAACGGAAGCGATGGGGACGGATGAGCACCGTATCTGCATCAATGACCAGGAAATACTTCTCACGGCACACCTGATCCCCGTTCATCTTGAGCAGCTGCTGATACAGCCAGCCTGACCGGTTCCAGCGGGAGGAGGAATAGCGGATCGCTTTTTTGGTGAACGGGAGGACTGTGGTTTCATTGACGAAGACGCAAGCTTTCCGGGAGCACAGCTGTCTGATTCTACTATTCTCCGGCGAGACAATATAGATATTGCTGATAGAATGCTGGACATAACGGCGAAGACTATCAATCACATAAGGGAGGGTGGCGAGATCTTTTTCGATAGCAGGAATCAGGACATCAATCGGTGGAGCGCTTGAGGTTACACTTACAGCAGCAAGGGACATAGATTCATCTCCATACATATATTGACATTTGATCGTCTTCACTAGCGTATGCCTGCTGAGCTGCTATGGAGAGGGCAATTATCCTGCACAAGTTAATCTTTCTATACGGGGCAAATGATATATTCCACGGCACCTCCGGCGGCATAGGATGCAGTGAATATGTAATTTTATGTTAAAACGGAGCGTTGGCTCCCAGCCCGGACAGGAGAGTGCATAAGTGACAGCCAAAAAGGTTCAGTCAGGTCAGAGCAAATGGTATAAGACACAACTGCTGCTTAAGAACGAGACAATCAAGGCTTTCATCCCCGATACCCGGAGATTTAACCGGCGTAATCTGGAGCAGATGATACACGGCTATGGAATGATCTATATCAAGCCGGAACGAGGAACGTATGGCATGGGTGTGATCCGCGCGGAGCGGAAGGACCGGCAGGGATATATGTATCAGTATGAGGAGACCGTGCGCCGGTTCGCTACGTTTGAGGCTTTTCATCACAGTCTGGCGACAAGAATCGGGAAGAGGAGCTATCTGCTGCAAAAAGGCATCCACCTGCTGAAGCATCACGGGCGCCGTTTCGATATCCGGGTGATGGTGCAGCTCAGTCCCAAGGGCGTATGGGAAGCTACGGGGATTATCGGGCGGCTGGGGCATCCGCGCAAAATTGTGACCAATTACCACAGCGGCGGCAAACCGACCGCAGTGGAGCATTTGCTCTCCACCCATCTGTCTGCGCAGCAGCTTGTGCAGCTTAAGGGGGAAATGAACCGGCTGGGTACACGCATAGCGCAGCAGTTGAAGAAGACTTATCCGCACCACCGGCAGTTCGGTGTAGACGTCGGACTAGACCGCTCACTGAAGCCGTGGATTATTGAAGTAAATATGAATCCCGATCCCTATATTTTTAATCAGCTCAAGGATAAATCCATGTACCGCAGAGTGATGCGTTACCGGCGTGTGGGCTTGACCCAATAATATGATATGCCAAAGGAAGGCCTGCCAAGCTAAGCAAGGCCTTTCTTTGGCATGAAGCAGCGCCGTACCCTCACTCCCGCATAGCTAAATCCCGCTGTCTTATAGTAAAATGAGATGAAAAGGTGGCTGAATATAGCTAATGAGAAAAAGTGTTGTATTTAAAGCGGTTTCATGTTACTTTAGAGTCAATAAAAACGTTTTTATCAAAAAGGAATATTGATATGGCTAAGATAACGATCAAAGATGTCGCACGGGAAGCCGGGGTCTCCATCTCGACGGTCTCCAACGCCCTGAATGATGTGGATGTGCTGAGCCCGGAGACCAAAGCCCATATACTGAAGGTGGCCCAGCGCCTGAATTACGTGCCGAATCTGAACGGCAAGCTGCTGAAATCAGGGACCACGAAGATGCTGGGGTTCTTCACAACAAGTGTGTCCGGTCCGTACTTCTACAAGCTGGTAGAATCCATGTCCCGTCAATGCGACCGCCTGGGCTATGGCCTGAATGTATTCGTCACCAAGGACAAACAAGTCATTATGAGCAATATCCTCGGACGGCGGGTGGATGGCGTCATTATCTATGAGGAGCTGGGCATCGACGAACAGGACATTATCGCTATGAAGAAAGACAAGATTAAGGCGGTGTTTCTGGACCGGGTGCTGGAGGATGAGGGGATGGGCAGCATTATCTTTGATTCCTATGAATCAGGCTATGAGGCTACGAAGTATTTAATCAGCCTGGGGCATAAGCGGATTGCCTATATTTCCGGCGTGGATACGATGTTCGACAGCGTGCAGCGGAAGGAAGGATATCTGGCCGCGCTGCGTGAATACCAGCTTCCGGTGGAGGAGGATTTTATCCTTCAGGGGTATTTTGAGGAGGACAGCACCTATAATGCCGTGAAGTCTTACCTCCGCCTGCATCCCGCGAGAGTCCCTGACGCCTTCCTGGCCGGCAATGATATCAGTGCAATGGGCTGTATTCAAGCGCTCAAGAGCTACGGTTACGAAGTGCCGCAGGATGTCAGCGTGATGGGCTTCGATGATATTGATATCGCCCCTTATTATTCGCCGCCGCTCACAACGGTAAGGAATCAGATTGCAAGACAGGGCATGCTGGCGATTGATCATCTGGTCCGCATGATTCAAGACAAGGAGCAGGGTTCAGCACAGAAGCTGCAGGGCGAGCTTGTCGTAAGAGGCTCAAGTCATGTGAAGCTGGAGCGGAAGGACCGCAAATAGAGGGCTGCGTGTGAAACTGATTTTACAGGAGGGGGATTTTTTGCGCCAAAATAAAAACGTTTTTATTGCTTTGGGCATCAACTTGAGCACCAACTGGATATCTCAATGGAGAGGGGGACAAGATCATGAATAAAACATCAGCGTCTGCTACATCAGCTTCCATCCCGCCAGCGTTCCCGCCGTCCGCCAAGAAACCTATGGGGCAGCGGATCAAAAAATTTGTAACCGATTACAAAAGACAGTGGGAGATTCAGTCGATGGTGCTGCCGGGCATTATTTTTATGATCATTTTCTGCTACATACCGATCTACGGTCTGAGCATTGCCTTCAAAAATTACACGGTCATTGATACCTTGTCTACTGCACCCTGGGTGGGTCTGGACAACTTCAGGATTATTCTGTCGGACGAATACTTCTGGGATGCGGTCATCAATACGCTGGGCATTAGCTTCCTTAAGCTTGGGATCGGGTTCATCATTCCGATTATTCTCGCCATTATGATCTATGAGCTGAACATGGGCCGCTTCAAAAAAATCGTCCAGACGATCTCCTATCTGCCGCATTTCCTGTCGTGGATCGTACTGGGCGGGATGCTGATTACCTGGTTCTCCACTTCCGGCTTGTTCAATGAGCTGCTGCTGAACCTCGGGCTGATCTCGAAGCCGTCCAACATCCTGCTCGATGCAGGCAAGTACTGGTGGATTGCCACGTTGTCCGATATCTGGAAGGAAGCCGGATGGGGCACCATTCTGTATCTGGCCATTATGGCTAAGATTGACCCCACCTACTACGAAGCGGCCCGGATTGATGGAGCCGGCAGGCTGCGTCAGATCTGGAATATCACCCTTCCGAACATGAAGGCGATCATCAGCCTGAATCTGATTTTGACGGTAAGCGGACTACTCGGCTCGAATCTGGATCAGACGCTGGTCTTGATGAACTCGCAGAACCGGGAGAAAGCAGAGGTTATCAACTCTTATGTCTACCGCATGGGGATGACGCAGGGCGATTTCTCCTATGCTACGGCTGTCGGCCTCGGTGTCTCCATTGTGTCGGTAATCCTGCTGCTTATGGCCAACAAGGTCACCAGTAAATTGAACGATAATCAATCCGTGTTGTAGAGGGGGCGCTAGAGTGAATCGGAAGGTCATACGGGAAGGTCTCGACAGCCGGATCTTTGATGCGGTGAATAAGATGCTGTTGGTCTGCTTCATGGTTATTATCCTCGTTCCCTTATGGAACGTAATTATCTCCTCCCTTAGTTCGGGTAAGGCGCTTGCCGAGGGCGGATTCATCTTCTGGTCCAAGGAATTCTCGCTGGAGAATTACCGGGCGGTCTTCAATGACAGCACGATCGGGCAATCCTTCGTTGTCTCGGTCGCCAAGACGTTCCTCGGGGTGATCACCCACGTATTCTTTTGCGCGATGATCGGCTACGGTCTCAGCAAAAGATACATCCGCGGCCGCAAGCTGTATGTGGCGATGGGCGTGATCACGATGTTTTTCTCCGGCGGAATGATTCCGACGTATCTGCTTATCAAATCGCTCGGGCTGCTGAACAGCTTCTGGGTCTATATTATCCCCGCATTATTCAGTTATTACGATGTGGTGATTCTGATGAACTTTTTCCGGAACGTGCCGGATTCGCTGGAGGAGTCGGCCAAGATTGACGGCGCAGGCGACTGGCATATTTTCCTCAAAATCTTCATTCCGCTGTCCATGCCCGCGATGGCAACGATCGCCCTGTTCAACGGGGTGGGACAATGGAACGACTTCATGACCACGAAGCTGTACATCACCGATCAGGCGCTCTACCCGCTGCAGATGAAGCTGTATGAGATTATTGTGCAGTCGCAGACCCAGTCCATGCAGAATATCGGAGGCTCCGTCGTCATTGAGACCACCACCAAAGGAGTTCAGCTGGCCACCATTGTCATTACCACACTGCCGATTGTTGCGATGTATCCCATTCTTCAGCGGTACTTCATCTCGGGCATGATGCTGGGAGCGGTCAAGGAGTAGAAGAGGTTCACTACATTATAGGAGGTCAAGAAGATGATCAAGATGACTAAAGTTCTCGGCACAAAAACGCTAAAACCCGCGCTGCTCCTGATGGCGGCTATGCTGGTGGCGGCAGGCTGCAGCTCGGGCGGCGGCTCCACTAAGGCGGTAGAGGTGTCCCTGGACAATCGGTATACGGTAGACCCGGAGACTCCGGCCTGGCAGCTCGATAAGAAAGAGGAGACTACGGACTTAACCTGGTATGTGAACGCAGACTGGTGGAATACGGACTTCGGCAAGGATGTAGTCACCAAGAAGATCAAAGAGGATCTGAACATCAATATCAAGTTCATTACCGGGGACGATACGAAGCTGAATACGTTCTTCGCGGGCGGCGATATGCCGGATCTGCTGACGATCTTCGACTCCAATTCCCCGGTTGTGCAAAAGGCCTCCACCTGGGCGCTTCCGCTCAATGAGCTGGCGGAGAAGTATGACCCGTATTTCAACAAGGTGGCTGCTGCCGACACGCTGAACTGGTTCCAGCTGAAGGACGGCAAAACCTACGGTTATCCGAACTATTCCAATACACAGGCAGATTATGACAGCGGCAATATTCCGGCGAAGACGGCTTTTGTCATCCGCAAGGATGTGTATGAAGCGCTGGGTAGCCCTGACTTCGGGACCCCGGAGGCCTTCCAGAAGACAATGAATGAAATTAAGAGCAAATTCCCGGACATGATCCCCTTCGGGTTCAATGCCATCGGGGAAGGGACCGGCTCGCTCGGGGATGCGCTGCAGGATTTCATCGGCGTTCCGCTGGAGACGGAGGATGGCAAGTTCTACAACCGCAATCTGGATGAGGATTATCTGACCTGGCTGCGGACGCTGAATGCCGTGTACAGAGACGGGGCGATCAGTGATGACAGCTTCGCGGATGACGGAACCGGCTTTGAGGAAAAGGTGAAATCCGGCAAATATGCGGCCATGCTGCTCGACGGTACACCTCAGCAGGGCGGCAATCTGCAGATTTTCATGAGCGCCAATCCTGGTAAGGAGTACATGGCTGTTGACGGGCCGCAGAGCACCGTAGGGCATCAGCCGACCCTGAATCAATCCGGGATTACCGGCTGGATGATCAATTACATCACCAAGAACTGCAAGGACCCGGCCAAAGCGATTCAAATCTTCACGTACCTGCTGAGCGAAGAAGGACAGAAGCTGATGAACTACGGGGTTGAAGGCGTGACATATAAATCGAACCCGGACGGTACAGTTGAGCTGCTGCCGGAAGTGAAGGACCTGCAGCTTAATAATGCGGATAAGTTCAAGAAGGACTACCGGATGGGCGAATTCATGTTCTTCGGACATGACCGCCACAAAGCGCTGAGCAAGGATGCTTTCCCCGAGTCGATCAAGCAGATGCAGGAATGGGGCAAGGGCAAGCTGAAGCCGCATTTCATCCTGGAGAACATTAACCCGGATCAGGGAACGCCGGAGGCCCGCGGCCAGACGGCCATTAATACGAACTGGAACACCACACTGGTCAGTATGATCCGTGCCAAGGACGAGGCTGCTTTTGACAGTACGCTGGCCGATCATAAAGCATTCCTCGACAAGAACAACTGGAGCAAGATAGTAGAGGTTCGCAGTGAGAAGATGAAGGCCAATAAGGAAAAGCTGGGCATTAAGTAGGCAAGGCGCAAGGGAGGGCCCGTTTTGGGCCCTTTCTTAAAATAACAGGATGGAGGGAAAGAACATGAATGAAATTATCGTGTACCAGTCCAGCGGAGAGGACCGGCTGTTCGTGGAACAGCCCGCTGCGGCGCTGCCGCAGGCTCCTGCTGGTAGAGTTACGGTCACCGTAGACATTGATGCGAGCAAGACCTATCAGGAGATGGATGGCTTCGGGGCCTCCTTCACCGACTCGTCCGCCTACCTGATCCATCAGGTGCTTGACGCCGGGCAGCGGGCTGAGGTTATGCAGAAGCTGTTCGATCCGCAGGCGGGAATCGGCTTGTCCTTCCTCCGTAATCCCATGGGCGCATCGGATTATGCAAGAACGGTCTATAGCTATAACGACCTGCCTGAAGGCGGGAGCGATCCGGAGTTAGCCCGCTTCTCCATCGCCCACGACGAGACGGACATCATTCCTCTAGTGCAGGAGGCACTCAGGCTTAATCCTGAGCTGAAGCTGATGGCCTCACCCTGGAGTGCGCCGGGCTGGATGAAGACCAGCGGTTCGATGATCGCCGGGCGGCTGAAGCCGGAGTATTACGGAGTATATGCGGATTATTTTGTCCGCTATATTCAGGCCTATGCCGCTCATGGCTTACCTGTTTATGCTGTCACTGTGCAGAACGAGCCGCTCTATGAGCCGCAGCATTACCCCAGTATGCTGATGCTGCCGGAGGAGCAGCGGGAGTTCATCCGGGACTATCTGAAGCCTGCGTTCAGACAGCACGGGGTGGCCGCCAAAATCTTCTGCTACGACCATAACTGGGACCGGCCGGATTATCCGCTGTCTGTGCTGGAGGAAGCCGGGGCAGACGTGGACGGCGTAGCCTGGCACTGGTACGGCGGTGCGGCGTCCGCGCAGTCAGAGGTGCAGGCGGCCTACCCGGAGCACGAGGTCCATTTCACCGAAGGCTCCGGCGGGGAATGGATTCCCCCGTTCGAGCAGGCCTTCTCCAATGTGATGCGCACGGGGATTGAGATTCTGCGGAATCACAGCAAATCATTCGTGCTATGGAATATGGCCTTGGATGAACAGAACGGCCCTACGGTGCCCGGCTTCGGGGAGAGCACCTGCCGCGGGGTAGTGACGGTCAACCAGCAGACCCGGGAGCTGACGTATACCCTGGACTACTATGCACTGGCACATTTCAGCAAGGTGATCCGCCCCGGGGCATTGCGCCTGGAGTCTGCCGCCAGCAATGAGCAGGTGCGCTCCGTTGCGTTCCGCAACCGCGACGGGTCCATCGTAGTCGTCCTGTTCAACGACGGAGAGACCCCAGAGACCGTGGCTGTGCGGCTGGAGGGGGAAGAACTGCTGACCCTTGCCATCGCTGCGAAGGGTGCGGTTTCGGTGAGGGTAGGCGGGATCGAGGTATAGTGTGACCAAGCATAGGCAGTGAAACGTGAAAAAGGACAGGGCAGCCTGTCCTTTTTGCGTTGCTGTACAGTGAATTATGATCGAAAAACCGAACACAATTCTCGAGCGCGATATTTTTCTAATTACTCTGTACCCTTGCTGCTGAAAATCTCCACGATCTCATCCAGCAGCCGGTCGAGGGTAATCGGATCATCGAAGTTATATTTGCTGTCGAAGGTGTATACACGGTCTTCCTTGACGGCAGGGATCGCTTTCCATAGGCCGCTGTCCATAAGTGCGTTCTGTCTCGCAACTGTTTTGCTGCTGGTGTCGGTAAGGAGGAACATATGCTTTCCAATATACTGTGGCAGCACCTCATCGGAGATAGTTACGAACCGTTCGCCGGCATCGACCAGCTTCTGGACGCCTTCTGCCGGCTTGAAGCCAAGCTGTCCGTACAGCGTTTCGTTCAGACCTTTGCCGCCCATAATGTAGAGCTCGGAGCCAAGCACCAGCAGGGAAGTAGCTGTATCACCTTCAGTTAGATTGAGCTGCTTCTTCACGGAGGCAACCTTCGTCTTATAATCATTGAACCAGCGGTCCGCAGCTTCCGTACGGCCGAACAAGTCAGCGAGTTGCCGGACACGCTCCTCCGTCGGGAAGGTGCCGTCAAGTCCAACAACCACGGTCGGAGCAATCTGGCTTAGTGATTCAATACCGGTCTCATCCCAGTCGTCGAAGATAATCAGGTCTGGTGATAGGGCAAGGATTTTCTCAGGGGAAAAAGGGTAGCCGATATCTTCAATCCCTTCGAGCAGATCGGGGTAAGCCACCTGTGTGCCGATGACGCTTAGCGAAGCTCCCGCAGGCTTAATGCCTAGTGCAAGCAGGTCACCCGGATTACTGCCTACATACACAATCTTCTGGGGCTGGGTTGGAATCTTAACCTCCCGTTTCTTGTAATCGGTATACATCCGTGTTGCAGCAGCCGCTTCCGTGACAGCTGCCTGGCTGGCCTCAGGCGCTACGGTTGCCTGACTTGTGGCGGCGGCTGAAGGAGCTGTCGCAGTAGTTGTGTTGTTTGGCAGGCCGCACGAGGCCAGGATCAAGGTGAAGAGAAGCAGGGTTAACGGGAGTAATGATTTTTTGGCGCTAGTAATGCTAGACATGTGCAGTGCTCCTTAAGAGAGTATGTATTTTAATGACGATGATAATCATTATCATTTAATTATGTATGATAGAGAGGAATAGCCGCGTTGTCAATCCTTAAGCTGCTTTTAGCTCACTTGGAAAAAATAACAGTTGGCTGTTTTCTGCCGAAGAGAAGCACCCGCCGCAATAAAATGATAGAATAATAGTCATAGTCTTATACAGGGAGTGAATTTCTTATGAAAAAGATTGTCGCCGGAGTCATTGCCGGAGCGATACTAATGGTGGGTGCGCAGGCGCTGGGCGCTTCGGCAACCCTGGTAGGAAAGGCCATTCAGGCGGAGTATACGGTAAATGTGTATGGGAAGAAGCTGGCCGATCCGGCTATTGTTATTGACGGCAAGAGTTATGCGCCCGTGCGCGCCATCGGCGAACTGGCCGGATTCCAAGTGACAGTGAAAGGCAAAACGATTAGCCTGGATGATAAAGGTCAAGCCGCTCCTCCGTTGTCCGACGAGAAAAGCTCGCTGGTTGGTCCTGTGCCGGTTAGCACACCTGATCCAGCCTTGACTGCGGCCAAGAGCAAAATTGATATTATTGACGACAAAATCGATGCCGTGGTCACTAACATCCTCACCACCAGCAGCCTGCTGAAGACGAGTCCCGGCAATGCTGAGCTCAAGCAGAAGCTGGAGCAGTACAAGGAAGAATACGCCGACCTGCTGAAGCAAAAGGATCAGGAGCTGCAGAAATAAATAAGTTGCCCCGTGCCATGAATGATGTTGATGATGGGCTGCGGGGCTTTTTTGTGCGGATGGGTAAGCGGATTAAGCCGCTATACATTGTTTTATAACACGTGTTATACTTCCCTTGAGGTGCTGATTAGTATGAGCAAAAAAAGAGTAACCAGCTTCGATGTAGCCAAACGGGCGGGCGTGTCCCGCAGTGTAGTCTCTGCGGTGCTGAATGATACGCCCGGCATTGGCGTTGGAGCCGATACGCGCGAAGCTGTGCTGGAAGCCATCCGTGAGCTGAATTATCATGTGGATGCCGGAGCGCGCAGCATGAAGACAGGAAGAAGCATGACGCTGGCTGCTTATGGAGATACCCGCCACCCGCTGTTCACCCGGCTGCTGGAAGGCATGCAGCGGGAATGTGAGCTGAGCGGTTATCACATCCTTCTCTGTTCCCCCCGCCCCAGGGGGAATGCGGGCGGCAGGGCCGAGCTGCTGGAATTGTATCACCAGCGGAAGATCGACGGAATTGTCACCCTGGACCACACCAGCTACCAGGGCGAGGAATGGGCCTCTAGTGTCAGCGCTGCCAGAGTCCCCTACGTCTCCGTGGAAGGGTATGCGGAAGTGCCGGATGTACACTCTGTACTGGCTGATTATTCAGGCAGTGTGGAGACCGCAATGAATTATTTGATGCGGGAAGGTACGGTACAGCAGCCGGGTCCGGTCTACGCCGAGGTATATCATGCGCTTGACCCGGATAACTGGGCAGAGCGGAACCGCCGGGAGGCCTATACAAATTGGTGTACATCACGTGGGATGGAGCCGGTGATCATTCGTTTGGAGGAGCATGGAGACGCGTGGGCACATTGTCTCCAGCAGCTTACGGTGGGAAGCGGCCAGCCCCATGCCCCGCTCCTGGTTAATTGGTCGAGCGCAATTCCCGATCTGTATCGGGCCGCTCATAAGCTAGGCCTGCGGATCGGTGAAGACGTACGTATTATGGCAGCAGACAACACGATTCAAGGCGACCGGCTCAGCCTGCCCTCCTTAAGCTGCGTAGAGATCCCCTATGTGAGCATGGGGGAGGAAGCCGTCCGCTGCCTGCTCGCGCAGATGAGCGGAGGGAACGGCAACAAGGCTGGTCAGGCCGGGAAAATCTGGCTCCCGGCCGTGTTGAGGGCGGGAGAAAGCGCGTAGATTGTGGTGGAAGTGAAACTAAAGCGTTAGCTGCTGGAGGTAGTGGAGATAGTCTGGTTGGTGGCGTGGAGTGCGGTGAGCCAATGAGGTGCATTAGTGCCCCTGAATTAGCCGAAAGTGGGCTTATGCGCTGGAATGAGGAGCACAAGTGCACCTAATCTCACCCCGCCCCCATTTTCTGCTTGTTTAATAACACGTGTTATAAAGAAGGAGGAGAACGAATATGTTTTGGACAGAAGAGAAGCTTGGCGCGCGGTTGAGAGAGCTGGAGAGTTACAGGTACCGTGAGGGGATTACACTTGAAGACTGGCAGGTTACTGAGGATCTGGAGGGGGCTAATGGTGCCTATCCGCCTACACTTGACGGGGGGAGGAAGCTGCGGACCGGGGAGCATTGGACCGGCTATGATGCTTATCTGTGGCTGCACCGCAAGGTAACCGTGCCTGCCGAATGGCAGGGGAAACGTGTTGTCGGGCTATTCGATTTCGGGCGCACCGGCGGGGGCAATAACAGCGGGTTCGAATCGCTGCTGTACCTGGACGGGAAGCCTTATCAGGGCGTGGACTCCAACCATCAGGAAGTGTTCCTGGAAGACGGCGCGGCCGGCCGGGAGCTGGAGCTCACGTTCCGCTTATGGTCGGGACTGAACGGTGACGGTCAGCTGATCCCGCAGGAGCACAAGATCAAGCGGTCGGAGCTGGCCTATCTGGATGAGTCCACTGACAATCTCTTTTATACCGGCCGGGCAGCGCTGGGTACGATCAAGCAGCTGCAAGACAGCCAGATTCAGAAGCATGAGCTGCTAACCGCTTTGAACAAGGCCTTCAACCTGCTGGACTGGTCCAGACCCGGAAGCGCAGCGTTCTATGCTTCAGTTCAGGAGGCCGAGTCAAGCCTGCTCGCAGACCTGTCCCGGCTGGAGCAGGAGCATCCGGTAACGGTAACCGCCATCGGCCATACACACATCGATGTGGCCTGGCTATGGCGGCTTACTCACACCCGGGAGAAAGCGGCCCGTTCCTTTTCGACGGTGCTCCGGCTGATGAAGCAGTTCCCGGAGTACATTTTTTTGCAGACGCAGCCTCAGCTCTATGCGTATATCAAGCAGGACTACCCGGAGATCTATCAGGAGATTAAGGAGCGTGTGGAAGAGGGACGCTGGGAAGCCGGAGGGGCAATGTGGCTGGAAGCGGACTGCAATCTGACGAGCGGTGAGTCGCTGGTGCGGCAGATTCTTTACGGGACAAAGTTTTTCCGTGAGGAGTTCGGGGTGGAGTGCAAATACCTATGGCTGCCGGATGTGTTCGGGTATAGCTGGGCGCTGCCGCAGATTCTGCGCAAGTCGGGTATTGACACCTTCATGACCACCAAGATCAGCTGGAGCCAGTACAACCGGATGCCGCATGACACGTTCAACTGGAGAGGGATTGACGGCAGCGAGGTGCTGACCCATTTCATCACCACACCGGAGGGCCCGGATTCGGGTGCCTGGTATTACACCTATAACGGCCTGATCGAGCCTTTCTCTGTGCAGGGCATCTGGGAACAGTACCGGGACAAGAACCTGAACCGTGAGCTGCTGTTGTCCTATGGTTACGGGGACGGGGGCGGCGGTGTGAACCGTGAGATGCTGGAGATGCGGCGGCGGCTGGATACGATGCCGGGTCTTCCGCAGGTGAAGACGGGCCGGGCAGCGGAGTACTTCGAGCGTCTCCATGAGACGATAGATGCTACGGAGGAGTATGTGCATACCTGGGACGGGGAGCTATATCTGGAGTACCACCGGGGAACTTATACCAGCCAGGCCTATAATAAAAAAATGAACCGCAAGCTGGAGCTGCTATACCGCGAATCGGAATGGCTGCAGATGCTCTGGGCGGCGGAGAGCGGCGGATTCGGCCAGTATCCTGCGGACGCGCTCCTGGAAGGCTGGCAGATCATTCTGCGCAACCAGTTCCACGATATTATTCCCGGCTCCTCCATTCATGAGGTGTACCAGGATTCCCGGGTGGAATATGCCGAAGCAGAGCAGCTTGGCCTGGCAGCGCGGGAGGCTGCGGCAGCAGGGCTTGTCGGCCTGACGTCTGCGGGTTCGCCTGCAGCGCATGTTGGTCTTCCTACGGCGTCTGCCGAGGGTTCGCCTGCAGCATCTGCTGTTCTCTCTCCGGCGTCTGCCGAGGGTTCCCCTGCGGTGCAAGCCGGCCTCACTCCGGCGGAAACCCCGGTGCAGACAGAATACACGCTGTTTAACAGCGCCTTCTTCACCGCTCCCCGGCTGGCCGCCGTACCTCATGGTGCAGAGAATGCGGTCTGGACAGACGCTGAAGGTAACCGGCTTACTGCACAGCGCTCCGGCGGGCAGTGGCTGGTGGAGACGTCGGCGGTCCCGGCAATGGGGAGCGCAGTGATTGTGGCCGCTGAGTCTGGCGGTTCCGAAGCTGCTCAGCCAGAACCTACCGTTCCTTTCCACTGGCAGGATTCCACACTAACGACTCCTTATTATATTCTGGAGTGGAATGCATCTGGACAGCTTAGCCGGATCTTCGACCGCAGCGCAGAACGCGAGGTGCTGGCACCGGGTGAATGCGGCAATGTGCTGCAGGTCTTTGAGGATAAGCCAAAGATGTTCGATGCCTGGGATATCGATCTGTTCTACCAGGAGAAGATGCGGATCATCAGCGAGCTGCGCTCCGTCAAGCTGACCGAATACGGACCGCTTCAGGCGGTGCTGGAATTCGTCTGGAACTACATGGATTCCACCATTGTCCAGAAGGTCAAGGTCTATGCCGGAAGCGCGCGGATTGATTTCGAGACCTATGTAGACTGGCATGAGCAGCACCAGTTGCTGAAGGCGGCCTTCCCGGTTGCCGTGCGGGCTACGGAAGCGACCTATGATATCCAGTTCGGCAATGTGAAGCGGCCGACCCACTGGAATACAAGCTGGGATTACGCGCGGTTCGAAAGTGTGGGCCATCAGTGGGCCGATCTGTCTGAGCGGGGCTATGGGGTCAGCCTGCTGAACGACTGCAAATACGGCTATGACATCAAAGATCATACGATGCGGCTGTCGCTGATCAAATCGGCAACCAGCCCGGACCGGCTGGCGGATCAGGGAGAGCACAACTTTACGTATGCCCTGCTTCCGCATGAAGGGGATTGGGTGGCTGCGGGCACGGTACAGGAAGCGTGGGCGCTGAACCAGCCGCTTCTGGCCGTGGAAGGAGCCTACACCGCCGGAGCCGGCAAATCCCTGATCACTTGCGATGCCCCGAACATTGCCATCGATGCCGTGAAGCTGGCCGAAGACGGCAGCGGCTGTATCGTCCGGCTGCATGAGTTCACCGGAACACGCTGCACGGCGAATGTCAGCAGCGATTATGCCGTCTCCTCCTGGCAGCTGCGCGATCTGATGGAACGCCCGCTGGACACAGAGACAATGGACGGACCCGCCATCCGGCTTGATTTCAAGCCTTATGAGATCCATACGGTTCATGTAGCTTTTGCCTAATTCTTGCGTCTGATCTGCCCGTCCAGGCAGAATAATGCACATCTAAAAGACCGCCATTTCGGCAGGGGAGTTTTCATACACCCTGCCGAAATTGGCGGCCTTTTTTGAACATATAACTGTTCCTGTCCGCTTACATCAGCTTAATCAGCTCTTCAAGCTCAGCAACCAGACTTTTGGCAAGCTCAAAATTGTTATCCTTCAGCGCCAGTTCTACTCTGGTTTCGGCAGCTTTTTTCTTCTGCTCCAGCTCCAGATAATCTTTATCGAAATGCCGGGCATAGATCATCTTCTTGAATTTCTTGATCGTCATCTTGCGGACCGTCTTATCATCAATGATCAGTACATAATCCATCCCGTTGACAACGGAATAGAAGTCATGGGAGATCATGAGAACCGCGCCCTTGTACTCCTGGATGGCTTGGTCCAGAGCGATTTGCGTGTAGGTATCCAGATGGCTTGTCGGCTCATCGAGCAGCAGGACATTGGCCTTCAGGGCAGATACCTTGGCCAGCTGCAGCAGGTTTTTTTCGCCGCCGGACAGGGATTCTATTCTCTGGTTCACGATCTCGCCTTCAAAGCCGTAGCCTGCCAGATGGGAGCGGATCTCATCATAGGTAGCCATACCGGCCTCAATGAATTCTTCAAGCAGGGTGTTGGAATCCGTCAGCACTTCGCCTTGAAGCTGGGACAGATAAGCTACCTTAGTCTCCGGGCTGAGTGTTATAGAGTCGTGCTGGCCCCGTGCAATATCGCGCAGCAGAGTTGTTTTGCCGGTACCGTTCGGACCGATCAGGGCGACCTTATCACTGGCATTCATCTCGAAGCTAACCTTGTCCAGCAGCAGCTCATCGAAGGCCGCCCGGTACTCCTGGACTGTCACAACAGGAGCGGCGGCGTCCTGCGGCTCATTCACCATCCCCAAATGAATCTGCGGCTGCTTAATGTCCACGAACGGCGCTTTGATTCTGCGGGCTTCCAGTCTTTCCTGGAACCTTACTCTCGCTTTCAGCGCTCTCCCTCTGGAGGCTTCTGAATTATACGTGGCGATCGCCCGGAGGTTGTCGATGATGTTTTCGTTGCGCTCAATCTCTTCCTGTTCAGCGAGGGCCAGCTCCTGCAGCTCTATTTTGGTCTGAAGCAGGGAGAGGTTGTACTCCAGATAGCGGCCGTCAAACTCCTGAAGCTCCTTATTCTCGAGGTGAATGATTTTGTTAAAGCAATGGTTAAGCAGATAACGGTTGTGCGTAACCACCAGCAGAATTCCCTTATGAGAGTTAATCAGCTGCCGGAGCGCATTCAGGTTCTCGAAGTCCAGGAATACATCCGGTTCATCCATAATCAGGAAGTCAGGACGGTTCAGCATTTCCTTCATGACCTGAACGAGCTTGAATTCCCCGCCGCTCAGCTCGGATACCTTAAGCTCCCTGCGCTTCATGAGGTCAGCCAGATTTAGCTTTTTGTGAATAAGGCTCTCGTAATCATCTCCGCCCAAGGCCTCAAAAGCGTCCAGAGCCAGTTGATATTTCTCCAGCAGCGGCTCAATATCCGCCGAGGTCTCCATCTCTGTGCAGATTAGCTGTATTTCCTCCTGTAGCTTAATGAAAGGTCCGGCTATATATTCAAACACGGTGGTGTCGGCAGACAGATCCGGCTTGGCGAACTGGCTGACATACCCGATGCTGCAATCAGGCTCCATCTCAATGCTGCCGTCGAACAAATATCTGTCCCGGTCCATCAGGATGTCGATCAGGGTGCTTTTCCCGCTGCCGCTGGTTCCGATAAAAGCGCAATGCTGCGCCTCTTCGAGCGTAAACGAAATGTCAGTGTAGAGCTCTTTTTGCGGGAAGGAGAAGGATAGGTGTTGAACTTTAATCATAGGACTACCTTTCTGTGTAGCTGGAATAGTAACTCTTCCCTATTATACAGGTTACAGGGGCAATCGGGGGTTCTATAATTGGAATGGAATGCGTTTCCTATGTATAAGGCCAATCTTAGAATAGGACGGGGTGGAATTCATGATCGCAGTTGGGCAATTACGTGTGGAGTATAAGGAGAATCCGCTGGGGCTGGATATTCGTAATCCAAGAATCAGCTGGCAGGTGAGTGCGGATGAGCGGGATATAAGGCAGCAGGCATATCAATTACAGGTGGCAGGCGCGGCGGACTTCGGGAGCGTATGGTGGGATTCGGGCAGAGTGGAGTCCGGGGACTCCCTGCACATTGAGCTGAAGGAGCTGGAGCTGCAGTCTAAGGAACGTTATTATTACCGGGTGAAAATATGGGATCAGCACAATCGTCCCACGGAGTGGTCCGGGGCGGCCTGGTGGGAGATGGGGCTGCTCTCGCCGGAGGAGTGGACCGCTGAATGGATTACGGCTCCGCTGGCCTGCCTTGCGGAAGACGCAGAGCAAAGCCCGCTGCTACGCGGGAACTTCCAGGTGGACCGGCCGGTCGCCCGGGCCCGGATCTATGTGACCAGTCTCGGGCTGTATGAGCTGGAGCTGAACGGAGCACGGGTCGGAGACACTTATCTCAATCCTGGTTGGACCAGTTACAGCCATCGCTTGCAATACCAGACGTATGATGTGACCCCGCTGCTTACCCTTGGGGACAATGCGGCTGGTGCCTGGCTTGGGAACGGCTGGTACAAAGGGAATCTCGGCTGGGAGCACAGGAAGCATATCTATGGCAACCGCACAGCGCTGCTGTTGCAGCTTCATCTCACTTATGAGGACGGCACGGAGCATATCATAGGGAGCGGCCCGCAGTGGAAGGTGTTGCCCGGCCCCCTTCTGATGTCGGAGCTGTATCACGGCGAGACCTATGACGCCCGCCTGGCGCAGCACGGCTTCAGCCTGCCGGGATATGACGACACGCTGTGGACACCGGCTGAGATTCTTCCATATGACAAGAATATTCTGCTTGCACAGGAGAATGATCCGGTCCGGGCGGTCCAGGAATTGGCACCTGTTGCTCTCATCCGCACTCCGGCGGGGGAGACGGTACTCGATATGGGCCAGAATATGGTCGGCTGGCTGCGGTTCACCGTAGATGGCGCGGCGGGTCAGGAATATCAGCTGCGGCATTTCGAGGTGCTGGACCAGGGGGGCAATGTGTATACCGACAACCTCCGGACGGCCAGGCAGACCGTTACTTATATCGCTGGTGGCAGAGGCCGGGAGAGCTTCCAGCCGCGTTTTACCTTCCAGGGCTTCCGGTATGTCCAGCTGCTCGGCTTCCCGGACCCGCTGGATCTGCAGGACTTCACAGGCGTGGTGCTGCATTCCGATATGGAGCCGACCGGCACCTTCTCTTGCGCAAGTGCACTGCTGAATCAGCTCCAGCACAACATCCTCTGGGGGCAAAAGGGCAATTTCGTCGATGTGCCGACCGATTGCCCGCAGCGGGATGAACGGCTGGGGTGGACCGGCGACGCACAGATGTTCATCCGCACGGCGGCGTATCTGATGAATGTGGCACCTTTTTTCAGCAAATGGCTGGGGGATCTGGCTGCGGATCAGCGGGAGGATGGCGGCGTTCCCTACGTGATTCCGCATGTATTGGGGGAGGAGGCACATTCTTCTGCGGCGTGGGGCGATGCGGCGGTCATCTGTCCGTGGACGATCTACCAGTGTTATGGGGATAAGCGGATTCTGGAGCAGCAGTACAGCAGTATGCAGGGCTGGGTGGAATATATCCACCGCCAGGGAAGCGGGGGATTGCTGTGGAATACCGGCGTCCACTTCGGAGATTGGCTGGGTCTGGATGCCAAGGCAGACAGTCATGTGGGTGCTACGGACCGGAATTATATCGCAACCGCCTTCTATGCTTATTCGGTCCGGCTGATGGAGAAGACGGCGAAGGTGCTGGGCCGGACCGAAGATGTGGAGAAATACTCGCAGCTTCATTGCCGGGTCAAGGATGCGTTCAACCAAGCGTATATCCTACCAGCAGGGGAGGAAGGTCCGGCTACCCAGACAGCCTGTGTGCTGGCGTTAATGTTCGGACTGGTGGAGGGGGAAGCGAAAGAGCGTACGGTAGCGAGACTTATTCAGCTGCTGGAAGCGAGCGGCTATCACCTTACGACAGGCTTCGTCGGCACGCCTTACTTAAATCTGGTGCTGGCGGATGCGGGACATTACGAGGCTGCCTACAAGCTGCTGCTCCAGACGGACTATCCATCCTGGCTGTACCCGATTACCCGGGGCGCAACTACGATCTGGGAGCACTGGGACGGGATTAAGGAGGATGGCAGCTTCTGGAGCAAGGAGATGAATTCCTTCAACCACTATGCTTATGGGGCAGTAGGGGATTTCCTGTACCGCCATGTGGCCGGGATCGAGCAGACAGAGGAGGGGCCGGGCTATAAGCAGTTCCTGATCCAGCCACATCCGGGAGGCGGACTCACTTCGGCTGCCGCCAGTCTGGAATCCATGTACGGGACGATCCGTTCTGAATGGACAATAGACTCCGGGACAATCGAGCTGACCGCCGTGGTTCCACCAAATACCTCAGCTACGGTGCTGTTGCCGGATGCCTTGCTGGCTGAAGTGTCGGAGAGCGGGATGCAGAATGGACAGCAGCTTGAGCAGGTCCCCGGCATTCATTCCGCTGAGCAGCTGGTACAGACGGTGAAGGTTACACTCGGCTCCGGGGAATACAGATTCCAGTATCCTATGCAAAAGTAAGCGGAGTGTAGATAGGGCTATTTCAGCCACTAATACTGCTGTGATGCAGAGCCTTTGGAAGTACGGGGCTCTGTTTTTTTTGTTGTACTGGAAAGTGTGAACACAATGTGCCGGTGCGGACGTAAGCGGGCTGCCTAAAGGACAACAAAGCCTTATTCACTTGTTATCTTCCCCCATCCCCTCTCCTGCCCCTTGCAATCTCCCCGCATAAGGGCTATCATAGATAAATGAAGTCTGTAATTACGGACATAGTCCATAGGTAAGGTGGAATAAGACATGAAATACTCCAAAGCAACGAACTACGCTCTGCACACGATGCTGTTCCTGGTGGCGCACACTCCCGATAAGCCGATGGGCGTGCAGCAGCTTGCCGAGCGGCAGAATGTATCGCCTACGTATTTGTCCAAGATTCTGACCAAGCTGGTCAAGGCCGGGCTCATCGAGTCTGCATCCGGGGCGAATGGCGGGTATCGTCTGCGGCGCAAGGGGGACGAAATCTCGTTCCTGGATATCATCCATGCCATTGAAGGCACAGCATCGCTGTTCGACTGCACCCTGGACCATCCCAGTGAGTGTCTGATTCAGCAGGAGATGGTCAAGGCCGAAGGGCAGATGGAGGATTATCTGCGTAACAAAATGATGTCCGAGCTTGCCGCGAAGATGCTGGCCAGCCATTAAGCTCTGGAATTATGCTGTGTCTTTCTGTGTGCCGCTATTTCCCGCTGTAACGGATACCGTCCCTTCAGGGGCGGTATAGCCGTTGCAACTTAGCGGGTATTATAGATATCCAAAGTCTTTTAAGTTTGTGTAATTGCAGTGCAGTTAAGACAATCAGGACAATCAGGAGAGGATGAATTAGTAATGAATAAAGGATTATTCGATGCAAGCGTTTGGGAGAAGGCCTGGAAGGAAGATCCCAAGGCAATGGCTAACAAGTTCAAGGCGATGGGCATGAACCCGCACACGAGCTTCGATCATAAAGCGCAGGTGTTCAATGAAGAGGTCTTCAGCAGTGCCGGGCGGGACCGGAGCGAGCGGATTATCGGCTGGATGGAAGGCCAGGGCGTGGACTTTAACGGGCTGACTGTCCTCGATGTGGGCGCGGCTTCGGGCGGGTTCACGGTTCCTTTTATCGAGCGTGGGTCCAAGGTTACAGCGGTAGAGCCGAATGTTCCCTTAGCAGAGTTGTTTCTGAAGAACACTGCCGGCGCGGCTCCGGGCCAGGTCGAGCTGGTGCATGAAGCATTCGAGAATATAGACATTGCCGCACGCGGCTGGTTGAACGCCTTCGATCTGGTCTTCGTGTCCATGTGTCCGGCGGTCTTCGACTGGGAGAGCACGGAGAAGGTGATCAGCTGTGCCCGGCAGTACTGCTATATCAGCACCTCGGCAGGCGTGCAGGAGCATAGTCTGATGAATGAAGTGCTGCCGCTGCTGACCGGCCGGGAGGTTCATGCGGAATCCTCGGATATGGCCTATCTGACCCAATTATTATATTTGAAGGGCTATTCCTATGAGACGATCATTACCCGCGAAGCGAAAAGCAAGGAGCTATCGCTGGAAGCAGCAGCAGCTGAGGTGATGGAGATGCTGCCGCTGCATCATCTGGACGGGGGAGAGGCTACCCGCAAGGTAGTTACGGACTATCTGCACACCGCCTACCCGGAGCACAAAGTCGTTGTCCGCCAAGGCGGACGGTTCGGCAAGGTGCTGATTAAGCTGCAGGATCTGAATATGTACAGCCGGGCCGCTGCTGTAACGTCCGGGAAATC
The DNA here is from genome assembly GCF_037963835.1 of Paenibacillus sp. FSL H8-0332. Classification (NCBI taxonomy): domain Bacteria; kingdom Bacillati; phylum Bacillota; class Bacilli; order Caryophanales; family Paenibacillaceae; genus Paenibacillus; species Paenibacillus sp. FSL H8-0332. The sequence goes on along the minus strand of NZ_CP150145.1, from coordinate 4,736,907 downwards.
TGCCGATTCTGTGAAGCGTTGAACCGGATCACGCAATCTCCTGTACATGAGATTGTCTTTCCATAGAAAGATGCTATCATAGAGAATAGGTCCCTGCGCGGGATCTATTTTCTTATATGGGAGGACTGAGGGCTATGAGCAGGAACAAGCATATTTTCGAGCATGACCTGATGAAGAAGGTAGGTGAAATCTACTATGAGCCATAGTCTCGGAACAGTGTCCTTGCGCGAGGAGCTGGTGAAACAGCTGGTCTATTTCGATGAGCATAAATTCTCCATTCTGAACAGGGGAACGTGGGATTCTCCGGCTGAGCGGGTAGAGGTACAGACGATGATCAAGAGCTATCAGGAGACGGTGGAGCGGATTCTGTCCGGTGACAACGATGCGCTTGAACGTTCTATGGTGCTGGTCGGGTCCCGGGTGTCGCTGCGGATCGGGCAGGAGACGCTTGATGAGCCGTACCGGATTGTAATTCCTGGTGAAGCTGAGCTGGATGAATTCTGCATCTCACTCTGGTCGCCCATGGGCAGAGGGCTGATTCTGGCGTGTCCGGGAGAGACGGTAACGATTCAGACCCCGTTCGGCAGCGATGAAGTTTTGATTCTGGATAATAAGTACGAGTGAAGCTGATTGCTGACAAAAAGAGGCGTCCCTGATCATCCTGCGATGATGGGGGACGCCTCTTTGTCTTCGGCCGTGTTGCACCGGCCAGGAGCTACAGTTCTTCGATTTCCTGCAGCCAGAGTGCGGCTGAGGCATCGCTTGGCATGCGCCAGTCGCCGCGCGGCGAGAGGCTGACCGTACCGACCTTAGGTCCGTCCGGCAGGCAGGAGCGCTTGAACTGCTGGGTGAAGAAGCGGGTGACGAACACCTTCAGCCAGGCGGTTAGCTGCTCCTTGGGATAAGCACCGCCGAAGGCGTGCTGGGCGAGGTAGAGCATTTTGCCGGGAGAAGCGCCTGTACGCAGCATGTAATATAGGAAGAAGTCATGCACAATGTAAGGCCCCAGGATATTCTCGGTCAGCTGGACAATCTCTCCGGTTGCCGACGGCGGCAGCAGCTCCGGGCTGATTCCGGTCTCAATGATGCTGTAGAGGTACTTATTGACCGTCTCGTCGGCTTCATGGTCCGCATACCAGGCGACAACATACTGGATCAGCGTCTTCGGAATGCCCGAATTCACGCTGTACATCGACATATGGTCGCCGTTATAGGTACACCAGCCTAGCGCCAGCTCGGACAGGTCGCCTGTACCGATGACAATCCCGCCGTTCTTGTTGGCGAGGTCCATCAGAATCTGGGTACGCTCGCGGGCTTGTACGTTCTCGTAAGTCAGGTCATGCACCTGAGGGTCGTGGCCGATGTCCTCGAAGTGCTGGAGGCAGGCCGCCTTGATGTCAACGACCTTCATGGAGGCGCCGAGCGCCTTGATCAGGCCTACGGCGTTGTCATACGTGCGGCTGGTCGTGCCGAAGCCCGGCATCGTGACTGCCAGCACATCGCTGGCCGGACGCCCGAGCAGCTCCATGGCGCGCACAGCAACCAGCAGCGCAAGCGTAGAGTCGAGGCCGCCGGAGATGCCGATCACAGCCTGCTTGGTGCCGATGTGGCGGATGCGCTTCATCAGGCCGGAGGTCTGGATCGAGAGAATCTCCTGGCAGCGTTCGTCCCGCTGCAGCGGATTGCCCGGCACGAACGGGTTGACGCCTACGTTCCGTTTCAGCTCCCGCCGGGTGCTGCCGCTGAGCGGCGTAGCGTAGAGAATCTCGCGGTAATTGCGTCCGCCCTTGCCTGCCCGGAACGTTCCCATCACGGTGCGGGAATACTGCAGCCGCGGCAGGTCAATGTCGGCGCTAATCATCCGGCTCTCATGGGTGAAGCGTTCCGATTCGGCCAGCAGCTGGCCGTTCTCCGCGATCAGCGAATGTCCGCCGAAGACTACGTCTGTCGTCGATTCGCCGGTATTGCAGCCGGCATAGACATAACCGGCCACACAGGAGGCAGACTGGCCGCCGACCAGCTGGCGGCGGTAATCGGCCTTGCCGACCAGCTCGTTGCTGGCCGACGGATTGAACAGCAGCGTCGCACCAGCTTGGGCCAGCAGGCTGCTTGGCGGCACCGGCACCCAGAGATCCTCGCAGATCTCCACACCGAACGACAGGTTCCCGTCACTCTCACAGGCAAAGATCAGATCATTACCCACCGGCACCACCGATCCGCCGATCCGCAGCTCGGACACCTCCAGCTCCTCGGCTCCCGCGAACCAGCGCGGCTCGTAGAATTCACTGTAGCCGGGAATGCAGGTCTTAACCACAATCCCCAGAATCCGGCCCTGCTGGAGGACAGCGGCACAGTTGAACAGCCTGCTCTTGATGGAGACCGGCAGACCGGCAACGACAATCATCCGGTACTCTGCCGTCGCGGCTGTAATCCGCAGCAGCGCCTGCATCGCGGATTCCAGCAGCCGGGGCTGGAGGAACAGGTCCGCACAGCTGTAGCCGGTAATGGACAGCTCAGGGAGTACCAGGTACTCCACCTCCTGGGCATGCGCGGTCTTAATCACTTCTATAATCTGGTCTGCATTGAATACGCAGTCAGCCACCCGGAGTTCCGGGGAAGCGGCGGCGACTCTGGCGAATCCGTAATTCTGCATTCATTTCACCTGTCCTTTACCTGTTCCTTATGTGAAGTACATTATCTAATAATTGTACCCATCATTTGGCACCGGTAACAAGCAGGGATTTGGACAAGCGCTTCCATTTGGCTTCAGCCGGGTATAAACTAAACAGGGATGTAACAGACAGCTGTGAAGAATGAGAGATAGAAGAGGAAGGGAGCAACCCGTTATGCCATTAGCAGGACAAGCACTGATCGAAGAAATCCGCAGCACCGAGGTGCCTTACGGCTGCCTGGCGGTCTGGTTCCTCGGACAAGCCAGCGTCATTGTCAAGGGGGCGGAGGTGACCGTCTATATTGATCCTTATGTATCGCCGAACCCGGACCGCACTTTCCCGCCGCCGGTCCAGCCCGGGGAGATTACGAATATGGAGGTCTGCCTGATTACCCACGACCATTCGGATCATCTGGATGAGGAGGCCCTCCCCGTGCTTGCCGGACTGAATCCGCAGGCGCAGTTCATGGCTCCGGCGGTCTGCCTGGAGCGTCTGCAGGAGCTGGGCATCGGCAAGGAGCGTCTGGCTGCTGCCCTGCCCGGTCAGGAGGCAGAGCCCGCAGCAGGGCTGAAGGTATATCCGGTGGCAGCGGCGCACGAACAGCTTGAACGCGATGAACAGGGTCATCCTAAGTACGTGGGCTACATTCTGGAGCTGAACGGGGTCACGCTGTATCATGCCGGGGACACCGTGCTGTTCCCTGAGCTCATTGAGGAGGTAGGCAGCCGGAAGATCGATCTGGCGCTGCTCCCGATTAATGGACGCGATTATTACCGGGGCAGCCGCAATATCGTCGGCAATATGAATTACCGGGAAGCGGCGGAGTTCGCGGCGACCTCTGGTTTTGAGACCGTGGTACCGCTGCATTATGACCTGTTCGCCGGCAACGCCGAGAATCCGGGCTATTTCGTGGATCACCTGTACCGCCACTTTCCGGAGCAGAAGTTCCATATGATGGCCAGAGCGGAAAGGTTCGTGTACGTGTCGGCGCAAGCTTTTAAAAGTGAACGTTAAGACTTATTGTGAATCAGCAGGGTAGAGCAGGGAAATCTGATATTTGGCAAGGAACTCGATCCATTCCTCAGACGGCCGCTGATCGGTGACGATATAATCGACCTTGTCGAAGCTGAACAGCCGGATGAAGGCGATCCGGTCGAACTTGGAATGGTCAGCCAGAAGGACCACCTTGCTCGCCTGCTGCTGCATCAGCACCTTAAGCTCGGTCTCCGCTTCGTTGGAATCACAGAGTCCGCCGGTCATGGAGAGTGCCTTGCAGCTGAAAATCGCCACATCCACATTATATTTCAGAATGGTCTGCGAGGCCGTAGGCCCTACGAAAGAGCTGGTCTCCGGCCCAAGCAGGCCCCCCGTGGAGATGAGCTTTTGCCCGGAATGCTGAAATTCTGACAATACCGCCAGGGAATTGGTGATGATGGTCAGATTTTTTTTGTCGTCCACGATTCTCCGCAATCCTTCAAAAGCCGTAGTGCTGGTGTCCGTCATCACACTGTCCCCGTCATTAATCAGCTCCAGCAGCCTTACCGCAATCATCCGCTTCGCTTCAATGTTGACCTGATGCCTGTGCGAGTAGGAGGGGTCCTCGTTGGTGTGAGCGTTCAGAATCGCCCCGCCGTAATTCTTCTTGGCAATGCCCTCCTTGTCCAGCCGGTCGAGATCGCGCCGGATCGTCTCTTCCGATACACCGAATTTCTGCGCCAGATCCGCAACGTGAACCTTCCTATGCCTGTAGAGCTCATTAATGACCAGATCCCGCCGTTCAAAAGCCTTCATATCATGCCCACCCTTACGTTATGTAGTTGTATACAGTTTACTATAATCTGCTGCCTAACATAAATCCCACAATCAAAAACGATTCCACAGTTTATCGTAATTATATCACATAAAACCACACAAAAAACAAATTTAAAGTGTGGAATAGTGTTGACTTTGAAGGTGAGTGATTCTATGATGTAGAAGAAATGGAAAACCTGCGGCGAAAGACAAAAGTGTGCAGACTGCAGAGGCTGTATTTGGTAGCGCTTACTAATCGGAGCTGGAGCTCCAGTGTAATGTTCTCATACCATTAACTCATGATCCGGGGAGGAACAGCAGTGACAGCAAAATATCCGAAGATTGGAATCCGGCCGACGATTGACGGCAGAAGACGCGGGGTGCGCGAATCGCTGGAGGCGCAGACGATGGGCATGGCGCAGCGCGTGGCGGCATTTTTGCAGGAGAATGTAAGGTATCCTGATGGTTCACCTGTGGAATGTATCGTTGCCGATTCTACGATTGGCGGCGTGAAGGAGGCTGCGGCTGCGGCGCAGAAGTTCGCGGGTGCAGGTGTAGGCGTATCTATTACAGTTACCCCGTGCTGGTGTTATGGTTCGGAAACGATGGACATGGATGCAACAATTCCGCATGCGGTATGGGGATTCAATGGAACGGAGCGCCCCGGGGCGGTATATCTGGCGGCAGTTCTGTCTGCTTACGCGCAAAAAGGCATCCCGGCCTTCGGCATCTACGGAGAGGATGTCCAGGAATCCAGCAGCGAGGAAATCCCGGCGGATGTGCAGGTGAAGCTGCTGCAGTTCGCGAAGTCAGCGCTGGCGGCCGCTCTGATGAAGGGGAGATCCTATCTGTCGATGGGCTCCGTGTCTATGGGGATCGCCGGTTCCATCGTGAATGAGCAGTTCTTCCAGGAATATCTCGGCATGCGCAATGAATACATCGATATGTCTGAATTTGTACGCAGATTTGAGGAAGGGATCTATGATCCCGAGGAATTCGCGCGGGCGCTGGCCTGGGTGAAGGACAACTGCCGTGTGGGGGCGGATAATAACCCGCAGCATCTGCAGCTCAGTGAAGAGGTTAAGGAAGAGCAGTGGGAGACGGTTGTCAAAATGACGCTGATTGCCCGTGATCTCATGACCGGCAATCCGCAGCTTGCGAAGCTCGGCTTCGAGGAGGAAGCCAGCGGTCACAATGCCCTGCTGGGCGGCTTCCAGGGCCAGCGGCAATGGACCGACCATTTCCCGAACGGCGACTTCATGGAGACGGTTCTGAACTCCTCGTTCGACTGGAACGGCAGACGGGCGCCTTATATCGTTGCCACCGAGAATGACAGCCTCAACGGGGTGACAATGCTGTTCAATTATCTGCTGACGAATACGGCGCAGATTTTTGCCGATGTGCGCACCTTCTGGAGTCCCGCTGCCGTGAAACGCGTGACCGGCTATGAGCTGGAAGGCGCGGCGGCAGGCGGTCTGCTGCATCTGATTAATTCGGGCTCGGCAGCGCTGGACGGCACCGGCGAGCAGAGTATTGATGGCAAGCCGGCGATCAAGCCGTTCTGGGACATCACGGATGAAGAGGCGGCGGCCTGTATCGCGCAGACCCAGTTCCGTCCGGCTTCCCAGGAATATTTCCGCGGAGGCGGCTTCTCCACAGACTACCTGACACGAGGCGGCATGCCGGTCACTATGGCCCGGCTCAATCTGGTCAAGGGGCTGGGACCTGTACTCCAGCTGGTAGAGGGCTACACTGTTGAGCTGCCGGGAGAGGTTCATGACACGCTCGACCAGCGCACAGACCCTACCTGGCCGACAACTTGGTTCGCTCCGAAGCTGACCGGTCATGGCTCCTTCCAGTCTGTCTACGATGTGATGAACAATTGGGGTGCCAATCACGGGGCGATCAGCTACGGACATATTGGCGCAGATCTCATTACGCTGGCCTCGATCCTGCGGATTCCGGTCAGTATGCATAACGTGGAAGAAACGCGGATTTTCCGCCCGCGCGTCTGGTCGCTGTTCGGCACAGAGAATCTGGAGAGTGCCGATTACAGAGCCTGCCGCAACTTTGGCCCGCTCTACTAATCCTCCACGTGAAGAGGTGGGAAGATGACAGAGGCGAAGACGCAAGTTATGGAGGTAACCGGTAACCAAGGAATCCGGCTGCTGGCCATCGACCTGGGAGCCAGCTCCGGCAGAGTGATGCTGGGATGCTACAGGGACGGAAAGGTGACGGTGGAGGAGATTCACCGCTTCCCTAACGGACCGGTAGAGGTCAACGGACATTTGCACTGGGATGTGCAGCGGCTGCTTGAGGAGATCAAGCAAGGGATTGCAGCAGCTGCGGCAAAGTATGGCCCTCTGCGCTCTCTGAGCGTGGATACCTGGGGAGTCGACTATGGCCTGCTGGATGAGCAGGGCGGGCTGCTGGACGCTCCGCATCATTACAGGGATCAGCGGGCGGCGGACTTCGCCTCAGTACTAGAGGCTGCGCTGCCTCCGGCAGAGCAATTCAAGCTGACGGGCAACCAGTCCAGCCCGATTAATACGGTGTATCAATTGTTTGCCGATCTTATGGCGAAGCCGGAGCTGCGGACAACCGCCAGACAGCTGCTGCTGATGCCGGATCTGTTCAATTATATGCTCAGCGGTGTGGCCGTGGCCGAGCAGACCATCTGGAGCACCAGCGGCCTGCTGAATCCGCAGTCCACAGCGCCTGCAGCCGAAGTGCTGCGCAGGCTGGGGCTGCCGGTGACGCTTGTGCCCCGGCTGGTTCCGGCAGGCACGGTGCTGGGGGAGCTCCGGCCCGCACTCCAGGAAGAGCTGGGCAGCGGCCCGCTCCAGATCATCGCTGGAGCCTCGCATGATACGGCTTCCGCCGTGGCGTCCATTCCTTACGGCGGCTTCGGCTCCAGCTATGCCGATTCCAGCTGTGTCGGCCCTGGCAGCGCTGATCCTTGCAACGCCGATCCAAGCTCCCCAGACCCAAGCCCCGCCGATCCTGACCGGCCCGCCGGACTCAGCCCCACACTGCAGGATGCTGCATTCATCAGCTGTGGAACCTGGTCGCTGGTGGGCCTAGAGACGGCGGAGCCTGTATTAAGCGATGCCGCCCGGGCCAGCGGCTTCACCAACGAGAGCTGCTTCGGCGGCACGAACCGGCTGCTGAAGAATATCACCGGCCTCTGGCTGCTCCAGGAGACCCAGCGGAGCTGGGCCGAAGCGGGGGAATCGCTCAGCCATCAGGAAGCCGCCGGGCTGGCGGAGCAACTGGACCGGTCCAAGGCGTGCATTGCCGTGCTGGACCCGAACGATCCGCTCTTCAGCACACCGGGCGATATGCCGCTGCGGATTGAATCCTACTGCATCCGCACCGGACAGCCGGTGCCGCAGACCCGGGCGGAGATCATCCGCTCGATTCTGGAGAGCCTGGCCCGGTCTTACGCGGATACGATCCGCGAGCTGGAGGTGCTCACCGGCTGTACGGTGCGCTGCATTCACATGGTCGGCGGCGGTATTCAGAACAAGCTGCTATGTCAGCTGACGGCAGATGCCACCGGCAAAGACGTTATTGCCGGACCGGTAGAAGCGAGCGCGATCGGCAACATTTTGGTGCAATTGACGGCGCTTGGTGCTGTCGATCCCGCAGAGGTCCGCAGGGTGGCAGCCCGGTCCTGCTCAACGCTCCGTTACCAGCCGTCTTTTTCACATCAGAACTGACAAGCTTCATACAGCAATCAAGCAGCAATCAAGGGGGCAATTATGAATAATCATGAAGAAGAACTACGGCGCTTAATCTGCGATATCGGCCGGAATCTGTTCAACAAGGATTTCATCGCGGCCAATGACGGCAATATCTCCGCGCGCCTGTCGGCCACAGAAGTCATTACTTCGCCCACAGGAGTCAGCAAAGGCTATCTGCAGCCGCATATGCTGGTCAAAGTCAATCTGCAGGGAGAGATCCTGGATGCAGCGGAGGGCTACCGGCCGTCCACGGAAGTGAAGATGCACCTGAAGATCTATAACGAGCTGCCGGAGATGGGCGGGGTGGTTCATGCACATCCGCCGTATGCTACCGCTTTTGCCATCAAGGGCGAAGCTCTGGACAAAATGATGATGCCGGAATCCGTCATAGCCATGGGGGACATTCCACTGGCGGTATACGGGACACCTTCGACCGAAGAGATCCCGGATTCGCTGACTCCCTTCCTGGGCAAGAAGACCGCAGTGCTGCTGGAGAGCCACGGGGCCCTGACCTGGGGTAAGGATGTAATGGCTGCTTATATGAACATGGAGCGGCTTGAGTATACGGCGAAGCTAACCTTCCTGACCCGCATGATCGGGGGAGAGCGTGAGCTGCCGCCGCACCGGATTGAGGAGCTGGTAGCGCTGAGATCATTCTACGGGATGTAATGAAGCCGAGAGGAGACCTAGCTATGCTCAAAAAAATACCCAAATCGCTCTCCCCCGAGCTCGTACGCACCCTGATGGAGATGGGCCACGGGGATGAGCTGGTGCTGGCGGATGCCAATTATCCTGGACATGCGCTGCATTCCCGGGTGCTGCGGGCTGACGGGATTGGTATCCCCCGGCTGCTTGATGCGATTCTGGAGCTGCTCCCGCTGGATCATTATGCTCCGGCTCAGGCGGCCTTCATGGCCGTAGTGGAGGGAGACCCCACAGTCCCTGTGATATGGGACACGTACAAGGAGATTCTCACCCGGCATGATCCTGCGGTGCAGGTGGAGTATGAAGAGCGTTTTGACTTCTATGCCCGCTCCAAGCACAGCTACGCCATTCTAATTACAGGGGAAGAAGCGCTATACGGGAATATTATTCTCAAAAAAGGTGTGATTTCCCCCGAGGCCGGGGAATAGCAGCATGAAGCAACGGACCGCCCGGTTAACTATGGGCGGTCTTATTGCTATTTCTAAAGTGCCCGCTTACGGGAGCACTCGTTTAGAGCAAATGCCCTCAAATAACTCAAATGTTGCAGGTTATGCAACCTGGCTACCCCGAAACCGGGGCTTGCCAGGGGATTGTTGCAGGAAATGCAGGAATGTGCAGGCCAGGATGCTTAGTTAGAGGAGGATTCCTACCTTTTGTGCAACAATTCCAGCTATGAGTGTATAAGTTGGGGGAAATGCTGCAATTTGTGCAAGATTACTGTTGTTAGTTTTAAGGTTAAGTCTATATGTGTATAAATGAAGCACAAATGCCCCAATCGCCGATACGTCGGGGTGCTTTTTGTACACACAGTAATTGTAATATCCGTCTGTAGTGGGTAAGGAGAGTATGAGGTTGGGAAGCACTGTGCTGGCGCGAAGGTGAGCGGACCAAATGTATGCGAAAAACAGAACACAATGAGCAGCAGTGAGGCACGTGGACCAAATGTGTGTGAAAAACAGAACACAATGGGCAGCAGTGAGGTACGTGGACCAAATGTGTGTGAAAAACCGAATACAATCCGAATACCCCTGAATTCGCCGAATGCCCCAAAAGTGGGCGGATGGTCGAGGCAGGAGGAGTGATACAAGCTGTGTGGACCGCATAAGTTCCTACCTCATCTCTGATCCAGCATCTCTCATCCACTATCCCTCTTCCATTATCTCTCACCCAACATCTCTCACCCACCACCTCAACATCCATCCACAGAGCACGTTTGTTAAACCTCGTTATACATTTTCCGCAGGAATTGCGCACTGGCCTGGAGATGTTCCTCAGGAGTGCTCTCCAGCAGGCCCTGGATATGCGGGCACTTATGCTTCATGTAGCGGAGCAGCGGGGCGAAGTTCAGCATGCCTTGTCCGGCAGGAACGATGTCGATGGAGCCGTTCTTAACTGTGAAATCCTTCAGATGCAGAACCGCGATCCGGTCTCCGAGGAGCTCCAGCGCTTCTGCCACAATCTGCTCCTGCTGAAGGTAATTCTCTGGAGTCATCAGATTCGCAGCATCCAGTATAATTTGCAGATTATTGGATGGCACGGTATCCAGCAGACGCCGGGCTAGCTGAGCCGTGTAGAGCGGGTGATTGATGCCTGCCTCGATGCCCACAGTTACCCCGAACCGTTCGGCCTCAGCAACCATGGCGCTAACCGAGGCGACGACCTCCAGAAAGGCCTCCTCCGTGAAATTATCCGGCGTATACCCCTGACCTACACTGCCGGTCTCCGTACCCACCAGACTCGCGCCGAAGTCACGGGCCAGCCGCAGATGAGTGTTGAAGTCGCTCAGCGCCTGCGCGCGCTTGGCAGGGTCAGCATCAATAATGTTCACATAACAGCCAAGGACAGCAATCTTGATACCTGCTTGTCTGAAGGCATCGCCATAGTACGCAGCAGCACCCGGACTTAGTGCGCCAAGCTCAGCCACACTCTCCGGAAAAGATTTATGTAACGCCAACTGAATCGCCGGGAAGCCATGCTCCTTCAGCTTAGCTATCAATTGCGGCAGCGGACACCGCTTGAAGTCATGGGCGCGGACGCCCAAATGAAATGGAACGGTCATAGGTTTAGACTCCTTTATATTCAGATATAAGAGTTCGCATGGAGCGCCGAAGGGCCGGTTCCCGTGAAGAAGGCCGCCTGTGTCCGAAGTGGTCACAGGCGGCCTGATCTTACTGACCTAGGTTTGAACCAACATGTAAGAATGGCGAATAATGTACGCTACGTTTGTTTGCGATGCCCCACAGGCTGATGCACAATCTAATCCGCACGACACACTTGCCTGCATCCCCCAGCTACACCCGCAAATACGGGTGCAGCAGCTTCAGCTCCGCAGAGTGTGGAGCGCTTTGGCTACCTTGCCTGCATCCCCCAGCTACACCCGCAAATAAGGGTGCAGCAGCTTCAGCTCCGCAGATTGTGCGAGCGCTTCGGCCACGAGCGATGCGATCTGCTGCGCCCCGGATCTGGAGAAATGCGTGTCATCCGTGATGCCGTCCGGGTAGTTGGGGCGGGCACCCGGCGGCAGGTGCATGAACAGCCCGGCTGATGCTTCGGTCCCCAGTCTGCGGTAGAGCTGCTGGGAGGCGGCAAAAACATCCAGCAGAGGCGTTCCAGTCTCCCCGGCAACCTCCCGCATAACCTGCGGATAGAGTCCGACAGCCTGCGGGTCCGGTTCCCCGTCTGTAGTGAAGCGGCGGCGGCTCACGGAAGTCAGCAGCACAGGGAAGCTGCCCCGGCTGCGAGCGGAATCAATGAATGCCTGTAGATTCCGGCGGTATTCGGTATGCGGCTCCGTGTAACGGAGAGGGTCCTCCAGCTTCTGGTCATTATGGCCAAACTGGATCAGGAGGAAGTCTCCGGGGAGGAAGTCCCGCTCCATGTCTGCCAGTCTGCCCTCAGCCAGGAAGGAGCGTGTGCTCCGTCCGTTGATGGCCCGGTTCTCAATCCGCACCTTCCGGCTGACATACTGCTGCAGGTATTCGCCCCATCCGGCCATCGGCCATTCCCCGCCGCCCTTCTGGGCGGCGGTAGAGTCTCCGGCGATATAGATTGTCGGCATCTTCAGTATGCCTCCATCTAGGCGGTGACTCCGGCTTCGCTGCCGGCAGTCTGGAAGCCGAAATACCCGGCTGCGTTATTGTAGGAGATATCCCGGGCCATAGCCCCCAGAACTTCTAGGTCATCCGGCGCTTCCCCGCGTTCGGCAAGTTCACCGAGCAGTCCGCACAGGACCCGGCGGAAATATTCATGCCGGGTATAGGAGAGGAAGCTGCGCGAATCGGTCAGCATGCCGACGAAGTTGCCGAGCAGACTGCCTTCGGCCAGCAGGGTCAATTGCTGGCGCATGCCGCTGCGCGTATCATTGTACCACCAGCCGGAGCCGAGCTGGAGCTTGCCGGGAGTGTCCTTCTGGTAACAGCCCAGCAGAGCCAGCAGGGCAGGGTAGTCGCCGGGATTCAGCGAGTAGAGGATCGTCTTCGGCAGGCCGCTGCCGCTCTCGGCCCGGTCAAGCAGCTGCGACAGCGCTGTGGTCAGCGGCAGATCATTGATGCCGTCATAGCCGGTATCCGGTCCAAGCCGCTGGAACATCGGCGTGTTATTGTTACGGTAAGCATGCAGGTGAAGCTGCATAGTCCAGTCCTTGTCATGGTAGAAGCCGATCAGCGCGGTCAGCAGTTCTGTGCGGTAGCGGGTGATTTCCTCCGGTGACAGCGCAGCACCCTGCATTCTTTTGGCAAAAATAGCTTCAACCGCCTCAGCTTCACCCGCTTCATAACGCAGGACATCCAGCGCATGATCCGAGAGGCGGCAGCCCTGCTCGTGGAAGAAGGCAACCCGGTTACGCAGGGCATCCAGCAGCCCGGCATAGCTCTTGACCGGCAGGCCGGAGGCCGACTCCAGCTTAAGGGTCCAGGCGGCGAAGCCTTCTGCATCGATGTTCAGCGCCTTGTCAGGACGGAAGGTCGGGAACACCTGGAAGGCGGCCTCACTCCCGCTCAGCAGCTTGTGATACTCCAGGGAATCTGCCGGATCATCGGTGGTGCAGATCACCTTGACACCGCTGCTGCGGATCAGACCGCGACGGGTGAAGCCCGGTTCAGCCAGCTTACGGTTGACCTTCTCCCAGATGGCCGGCGCCGTGGCTTCATTCAGCATCTCCTCTACACCGAAGAAACGGCGGAGCTCCAGATGCGTCCAGCTATACAGAGGGTTGCCTACTGCCTTAGGCAGTGTACGGGCCCAGGCCAGAAATTTATCATAATCAGAGGCGTCACCGGTAATATGCGATTCAGGCACGCCGTTCGCGCGCATCAGCCGCCACTTGTAATGATCGCCATACAGCCAAGCTGCGGTCAGATTCTCAAATGGCTGGTCCTCATAGATTTCGCGCGGGTCCAGATGGCAGTGGTAATCGATAATGGGCATGGTTTTGGCGTAATTATGAAAGAGTAGCCGTGCTGTTTCGCCGGACAACATGAAGTCCTCGTTTAGGAACATGAATAGGATCTCCCTTTGGGTGGATTGGAATAAGTTCTACTACAAGGTAACGCCAGTTTTGAAAATAGCCAGCTCACGCACTTCATTCTGCTCGTTCCGTGTTTTTTGGCCGCTGGCGACATCAATGATATACGTGATGAATTCCTCCAGCACATCGGCCATCGGCGTTTCCAGCAGGGGGCCTGCGTTGAAGTCCATCCAGTGACCTTTTTTGGCAAAAAGGTCGTTGTTCGTTGCTACCTTAACCGTAGGCACAAAGCTGCCGAACGGCGTGCCGCGGCCGGTTGTGAACAGCACGAGCTGGCAATCGGAAGCGGCAAGCGCGGAGGCAGCGACCAGATCGTTGCCGGGAGCCTGCAAGAGGCTCAGCCCTTTTTTGCGCAGCTTCACGCCATACTGCAATACATCTACCACTGGCGACGAACCGGCCTTCTGGGTGCAGCCGAGCGATTTGTCCTCCAGCGTGCTGATGCCGCCGGCCTTGTTACCGGGAGAAGGGTTCTCATAGACAGGCTCGCCGTAAGAGAGGAAATACTGCTTGAAGTTATTGATCAGCGAGACGATATCTTCATAGACTTCCTTGCTCTCTGCGCGGGCCATCAGCACCTTCTCCGCACCGAACATTTCCGGCACCTCCGTCAGTACCGAGGTTCCGCCCTGGGAGATAATGAAGTCGGAGAACGCACCCAGCAGCGGGTTGGCCGTGATGCCGGAGAACCCGTCAGAGCCGCCGCATTTCAGGCCGATGTTCAGCTCGCTCAGCGGAACCGGTTCACGAACGTCGTTCGCAGCGGCTTCATACAGCTCCTCCAGCAGCACAAGACCGGCTTCCACCTCATTGCCTACCTCCTGGGCCACCAGGAATTTAACCCGGGATTCGTCATGATCGCCCAGCATGCTGCGGAACTCGGAGACGATATTATTCTCGCAGCCAAGACCGAAGACGAGTACACCGCCTGCATTGGGATGATTGACGGCATCGAGCAGAATGCTGCGGGTCATGCGGTGGTCATCGCCCAGCTGGGAGCAGCCGTAAGGGTGCTTCAGCACGGTCAGGTTGTCGAATCCGCCAAGATCGGGATGCTCGGCCTTGAACTCCTTAAGCATCTGCTCGGCCACGCCGTTCACACAGCCTACGGTCGGAATAATGAACAGATCATTACGGATGCCCACCTTGCCGTTACTCCGCCGGTACCCCTGGAAGGTCAAATCACGGCGCGGATAGATCACCGGATGGACATCCGGCACATACTCGTATTCTTCCTCGCCGGACAGATTGGTTTTGATGTTATGCGTGTGAATCCAGTCGCCTGCGGCAATCGGAGCCGTGGCATGGCCGATTGGGGAACCGTATTTGGTAATGATGTCTTCGCTGCTGAAATCAGTCAGGGCAATCTTATGACCCTGCGGAATATCCTGTGCTGCCTGCACCGTCAGTCCGTCTATCGTCAGTTGTTCTCCGGCCGCAATCGGCCGCAAGGCTACAGCAACGGTATCTCTCGGGTTCATTTTCATTAAGTTCTTCATGTTGGCCCTCCTAAAAGTTTGTAAGCTATACTTCTCCGAGCTTCTTCGTACAAACGTGCTCGTTCAGCCGACGAGTTCCTGTAATGCTTCGCGGGAATCTTCACGCTCCAGCTGCTGCAAGTGGGCGGCAACCGCATTAGCCAGCCCCGGCAGCTGGGTCAGATCCTGTCCCCACAGGCTGGTGTCGGCAAGAATAGTGTTCACAAAGCTGGCCGGCTGGCTCCAGGCCTGATCGAATACTGCCAGCACTTCAGCGCCGTCCTGCCGGGGAATACGGTCGCCCCGGTAGCTGAGCAGCAGGGCGGCGAAGGCGAGAGTCATCCGCTCCGGCAGCTTGCCGCGTTCCTGCTGGTAGCGAAGCAGGACCGGGAGCAGGCGGGCCTTGAATTTGGAAATGCTGTTGAGCGAGATGGAGGTCAGCTCATGACGGATGAACGGATTGCGGAAGCGCTCTTGTACGGCATCGGCGTAGGACAATAGCTGCTCAGCAGGCAGATCCAGCATCGGGATCAGCTCCTCTTCGATCAACTGCTTCACGAAGCGGGAGAAGGTACCGTCGTTCATGACGTCTTCAACCGTCTCAAGACCGGCGAGCAGGCCCAGAGGGACCATAGCGGTATGCGGTCCGTTCAGCAGATGAACCTTGCGTTCGCGGTAAGGGGTCATATCCGGTGTGACCACCACATTCAGTCCGGCCTTAGCCAGCGGCAGGCGCTCTGCCAGAGAATCCGGCCCTTCAATTACCCAGAATAGGAACGGTTCTGCGGCCACCATCACGTTATCGAGATAGCCCAGCTCGGCTTCGAGGGCAGCAGCCTGGTCCCGCGGATAACCAGGAACAATGCGGTCCACCAGACTGCAGCAGAAGGTATTCTCGGACTTTAGCCATTGCAGGAATGCTGCGCCAAGGTTCCAGTCAGCCGCATAACGCTCTACGATCTCCTGTAATTTCTCGCCGTTGCGGTCAATCAGCTCGCAGGGGATAATGACGAAGCCCTTCTTGCCAAGCTCGAAGCGGCGGTGGAGCAGCGCAGTCAGCTTGCCCGGGAAGCTCTTAGGGGGAGCATCGTCTGCGCGGTCGCCTGGAAGATAGGCAATGCCGGCTTCGGTAGTATTGGAGGTGATGAACTCCAGATCATCATCCTCGGCGAGCGCGAGATAAGCTTCGTAATCCATATATGGGTTAATCCCCCGGCTGACCGAGCTGATCATCTCGCGGGAATTGACGGTCTCGTTGTCCATGATGCCGTTAAGCAGCACCGTATAGAGATTGTCTTGCTCAGTCATATGCTCTGCTACTCCGCCGGCGGATTGGGCAATGGGCTGGACGATTACAGCGCTTCCGTTGAATAATCCCTGATTGTTCATTTGCTGCAGCTGCCAGTCAACGAAAGCACGCATAAAGTTGCCTCCGCCGAACTGAATCATCCGTTCCGGATGGAGGGGTAACCCCGGGTGAGTGCTTCTGGATAAACGGTTTGTCATAGTGGTCATGATCTCCTTTAGAATACAGTGATAAATTGCACACGTTAACATTTTATTTTAAGCAAGATCCGGAATTCCTTCTCTTGTCCAGGAAGGCTCCGTATCTGCAGAAAATAGCGGGTGGGTTGAAATAGAGTTATACTCCTGCAACCGTATCCCTTACCACCAGCGAAGTCTTAACGAACAGCTGCTGCGGCGGGGTCTCCGGCTGCTGAAGCAGCTGGACCAGCATGGTGATGCCCAGCTCACTGATCTCGGCAATCGGCTTCCGGACCGTGGTCAGGGCAGGATTCGTATAGCGGGCGAACATTATATCATCGAAGCCGATCAGCGAGATCTGCTCCGGCACCTGCACCTTCTGGGCATAGCAGGCATTCATGGCGCCAATCGCCATATCATCATTGGAGCAGAACACAGCCGTAGGCCGGTCCTCCAGGCTAAGCAGCTTGCTCATCGCCGCATATCCGCTCTCAATGCTGTAATCTCCTGGGGCAAAATAATCAGGATTCAGCGGAAGCCTGCCTGCAATCAGACTGTCCAGGAAGCCCTGCTTACGTTCGCTTGAGGACTTGAAGCCGGGCTTGCCTTCAATAATAGCCAGCTTGCGGTGACCCTGCTGCAGCGCATAATCAATCGCTTCCTTCACGCCTTCGCGGTCATTGGCCACCACGTTCATGATGCCGGGGTCCTCCAGCTGGCGGTTCAGCACCACTAGCGGAATGCCCATCTTTTTCACATGATAGATGAAGGCATTATCTTCATCGCTCTGGCTCATAACTAGAATGCCGTCGAAGCGCTGGGGCTGAATATTGCTGAAATGCTGCACACCATCGATCCCGTTCACCGTCAGATTATAGTTCTCATCGAGGCTATGCGTAATGCCTTTGATCGCATCCACCAGGAAGCTTGCGGAAGTCCCCTGCTCAATACTGGAGAAGAACAGGCCGATGATGAACGATCTCTTGGTGACCAGGCTCTTGGCACTGTAATTCGGCACATAATTCATTTCGGCGGCGATCCGTTCAATCTTATCCCGGGTGGCCTTCTTGATCAGCGGGTTGCCGTTCAGCGCCCTGGATACGGTAGTATGGGACACACCGGCAACACGGGCAATATCTTTGATGGTAATCATAGGTTCTCCCCGGGTACATGGAATTGTTAACGATTTCAGTTTAGTTCTCCAGCATCGTCAAGTCAATAGTTTATTGGAATGCACACGTTAATATTTTGTGAAAAATGAACGCAAAAACAGACCCGGATCAGGGCCCAGGGTCTACGTTTGAAGAGGGGAGGGAGAATAACAGGCGAGCGCTGCTTCTCCTCTGATAAAGAGACCCCGTAGCCTTCTCAGGCATGGTTGTGCTGGAATTTCGTAATGTCGCGGGCGTAGTGCGAGGTGGTGCCATCGAATCTTTTCAGCCGGACATATTCGTCAGAGAATTTCTCAACGACTCCGCTGCCTACCTGGGAGTACATTCCGTCAGGGTCAAGCTGGAGGGCAGATACGAAGGTCTGTGACAGTGCGGCTACGAAAAAATCAATATTTTTAACAAGTGTCTGTGGCAAAAGTTCCAGTCCTTTCATCGAAATATAATTCATCCTCAGCGGGAAAAAACTTAAATCTTATTGTACGACAGGCTGCCGGATTTGAACATAGGCTATACTTGGTGTATATATATCCAGCCAGCCGAAAGTTGACACAGGGATGTCCGGTTCGTATGTTATGCTCTCATTATAAGTGAATCCAATTACATCAGCAGGAGGAATTCAAGAATGGCCGAACCCCTGAAAGCAATGTACAACCAAGAATTCCTGCACAGCCTGGGTATGAAAATTCAAGCCGTCTACGGTTCGTTCGAGCCGGACCGCTTCATTGCTGAGGCGATGAAGGAGCCGTGGGAGGAGCTGGAGCTGAAGGCGCGGATGCGGCGGATTACAGAGACGCTGGGCAGCTGCCTGCCCCCGGCTTATGAGGAAGCGCTGAAGATATTGTATGCGATAGATAAGGACTGTGTCGGCTTCCCGTATCTGATTTTTCCCGATTTCGTTGAGGTGTATGGCCGAAGTGAGGAGCACTGGGAGCTGTCGATGGAGGCGCTGGAGCGGTTCACCCAGAGGTCCTCGGCGGAATTTGCCGTCAGGCCGTTTCTGCTGCATGATCCGCAAGCGATGATGGACCAGATGCTGGTCTGGGCGGAGCATCCGGGGGAGCATGTGCGGCGGCTCGCCAGCGAGGGCAGCCGTCCCCGCCTGCCGTGGGGCCAGGCGCTGCCGATGTTCAAGCGCGATCCGTCTCCGCTATTGCCGCTGCTGGAGAAGCTGAAGGCTGACCCGTCACTCTATGTGCGCAAAAGTGTAGCCAATAACCTGAACGATATCGCGAAGGATCACCCCGATATCGTGATAGCCACCGCCCGCCGCTGGCTGGGCAGTGACGCGAACACGAACTGGATTGTGCGGCATGGCTGCCGCTCTCTGATCCGCAAAGCTGACCCTGAGATCATGGAGCTGTTCGGATATGCTCCGGAGGAGAGCGGCACCCCGCTGGTCAGCTCGGCTGTCCTTACGGCAGACCCGGCTGTACTGCGGATCGGAGAGCACTGTGAGCTGCAATACGCTCTGACCATCCGGGAAGGTGGACCAGTACGCATCCGTATCGAATACGGGATCAACTTCGTCAAGGCCAGCGGTAAGACCTCGCGCAAGCTGTTTCTGTTATCCGACAAAACCGTGCCCGGCGGCACCAGACTCTCCGGTACCCGGACCCACCGCTGGGCCAACCTGACCACACGCAAGCACTATCCCGGAGAGCATACCCTTGTGCTGCTTGTGAATGGACGGGCGGTTGCCGATACCTCACTGCTGCTTGAGCCGGAGTTATAAGGCCGAGATCTTAGAAGTGTCCATACCCAAACAAAGCGGATGTTCCGGCAGCCAGTTCATGGCTTTCGGGACATCCGCTTCTCTATAGGTGCTATTATTCGCTAGGCTTGGCTCTGGCTGCTAGTCATGAATATTCCCGGCCATTTTAAGCCGTTTGGCAATCTCCTTGAATTCCTCGGCTGAGATGCCCGGTGCGAATTCTTCCTTCAATTCCGGGGCTTCGGGGATAGGGAAGCCTTTCGGTACGCCCTGAATGACCTCAAGCGGAAGCCCGTCCTCGGGGTGAGTGCCCTTCCAGATCTGGTCAATGGAGCTGAAATCCTTATCGCTCCAGGTATACAGCTTCGTATGAACGCCCTTTTCCTCGTACTTTCTGGCTTCATTGAACGCTTTGTTGTCCAGGGAAGGAATCGGCACCAGCTTGGTAACATTAACGCCTGTGGCAATCTCCAGGGCCTTGGCGTAAGCAACCACGTGAACGCCTCCACGGACAAGCAGGAAGCCAACTACCGCCCGGGCCGCAGGGTGGTCGGTCATTTCGTAGACCTTCATTTTATGGGTTCTTGCTCCGCACTCCAGGAAGAAGTTATGCAGCAGATCTTCCACGAGGTTGCCGCTGTTGAACACATTGGCTCCGGTCCATGGATTGCCCATGGAATCGAACGGCATGGCTCCCTGTGCGCCTGCCAGGAAGTGATAAGACAGCCGTGCATCTTTGACATCCGCAAGCGGCGTAGAATCCGGCTTCTTATAGGCCGTGGAACCTCTTAGACATTTATTCACGGCGTGGGAGACCAGCTCAACATGGCCCAGCTCCTCGGCGGTAATACTCATCACCAGGTCGTAGAAGGGCTTCAGCTTGTCCTTGGAGCGGAAGTTGAAGGACTGGTACAAGTAGTTATTGAGTGTTGACATTTCACCGAATTTGCCTCCGAGCAGCTCTTGAACGGCTGCTGCGGCATTAGGATCTGGTTTCTCGACGTCCGGGATTTCAATCATAATCTCATCCATACGTGTGAACATGGTGATCATCCTCCTCAGCAATAGGTGTAAGCATACTTGTCTATCTTACACCTATTTCCAGTTCTTCAAACATCACCGCTGAGGAAGCTGGACATGCAGCTCATGATTGTTTTTCGGCTGCTGCGAGGCCATCTCCAGAACATAGCTTCTCGTTCCGCTTGCCGGGGCATCCTGCCAGAGCCGGTAGCCTTCTGTGGCGGTCACGGCAGCATTGCCCGTACTGGCCGAGCCGGCGAAGTAATTCTCGTTCAGCCTTCCGACAACGTCAGCCATTTGCTTCAGCTCAGCCTCCGTATAACGGGCGTAGGCGGGGTCTTCAGCCAGACGGGAATAACTCCGGGTGGCAGACCGCTTGCGGAAATTGGCCTCACTGTAGGCCCTGAAGCCCAGCAGGTTCGGATCGGTATTACCGGTGGCTGCCGCCCACTGATCCATCCCTAATCTTGCAGTGCTGTAATCCAGAGACTGACGGGCGGAGGAATAGGTTAAGAGTCCATATTGATGGGGAAAAACAGATAAGGCACTGCTGGCGATGTCATAGATGCGCTGCCCGTCATGACTATATTCACTGATATCCTGGATGTGTATATGGCCGCTGAGAACCGTCCGCACGCCGGTCTTCATCAAGGCATCTGTAACCTTGGCATGATCCTCTACAGTGAAGCCCTCCTGAATGAATTCACTGTGATTCAGCAGGCTGTGATGCATGACCGTCACGAGCTGCGCGCCTGCGGCAGCGGCCTTCGCGCCGCAGGCGGCGATCCATTCCAGGGTCCGGTCGCTGACCCGGCCCTCCAACTGGGGATGGCCCAGCTTTTTATTGTCCCCGTACTGTGCAGTATCCAGCATGAGCAGCCATAGCTCCTCCGACGGGGCAGCCAGATAGCTGAGCGAATCCTCATCTCTGAGCAGGGCTTCATCATAACCGAAGCCGCCATAGATTTTGCGGAATGCTGTGGCGCTCACGGAATCAGTAGCGTATTGGCGCTTATCGCGGAAGCTCCGGGCCCAGGGATTCTGGATATCATGATTGCCCGGAATCACATAGATCCGGGTTCCGGTGTCTTGCTCAATGCGCTTCAGATGTCCGGCCAGCTCCTTATGGCTGGCTTCTTCACCGTTGTTGCTGAGATCCCCGCTGATAATCACCACATCCGGCTTGCGGATTCCGATATCATAGCCCAGCGCCTCCATCATCTCCTTGCTGTAGCCGAGCTGCTTACCGTCACCGGCAGCCAGAAACTGCTGGAAGGCAGGCCCGAGATCCCTTAGCTCCTGCGCTAAATAATGGGTATCGCTCGTTGTCAGAATACTCAGATCATGACCGGACTGAATCCGGTATTGCGGCTCCGGCTCCGCTGCATCCTGTCCGCTACAGGAGGAGAGCATCAAGAGCAGAAGAGGAAGGATAGCATTCTTACGGATGAACTTCATTAGGCCAGCACCTCTTTTCGCGGGTAACAACAGGAAAAAGGGGTGTTCTCCCCGGCTGCTTGCCCGAAGAGGAACACCCCGCACCCTGCCGCATTATTTTTTCACTTCAGTGACGCCGGTTACCTTCCCCTGGTCTGCTGCGGAATAGGTAGCCTGGTATTTGTCATCAGAGAAATAGACATTACCTTCAATGGTGGCATTCACGACGGCGAAGCCGTCAGCCTCTACATAGACATCACCCACAAAGGTCCCTCCCTGAATCCGGGCATTCTCGCTGCGGATCGTCAATTTCGGGGCGGTGAGCTTGAAGGAGTTCGTGATGTTGTGATCAGCATCCTGGGTATAGAGCGCGATTTTGCGGGCAGGCTCTTCCTTATGGATGAATTGTCCATCGAGCACAAGCTCCTCAGTGAAGCTCAAGTCGTTCAGCGTAGCTGCAATCCAGGTGCCGTCTTTGCTGATTGCCTTCTTGAAGGCTTCCCCGTTATCGACTACCGAAGCTGAAGTGACTGCATCCGGTGCAGCGGTAGCCGCCGTATTGCCCGTGTTCGCTGCTGTGCCAGTGTTGCCTGCATTTTTGTTTGCGTTGCCGCAGCCGATGAGCAGGGTCAGGGTGAATGCCGCAAGTATTACTGCGATCTTTCTCATGTGAATAACCTCCTTGGGGTGTGTAAGGGTGAGATGTTTACCGATCGTTCTATTAATGGTAAAATAGACCACGAAAGGAGCATGATCATGGCGCGAAGCAAAGAGTTTGACATTGATGATGTATTGCTCAAGGCAATGACGATTTTCTGGCAGCAGGGCTATGAGAAGACTTCAATGCAAGATCTTGTAGCCGGCATGGGAATTCACAAGCGCAGCATGTATGACACCTTTGGAGACAAGCATACCTTATATATAAAAGCGCTGGAGCGCTTTGCATCCATTCAAAGCTCCAGGCTGGAGAGCCGTATTGAAGGCATTACCTCGGCCAAGGCAGCCATCCGCCTTTTATTCGAAGCCACCATCCATAGAAGTGAAGCGGAGCCGAAGGGCTGTATGCTGGTGAATACGGCAGTTGAGCTGTCTAATCATGATCCGGAAGCTGTTGACCGGGCTAATGAGGCTTTTCTGAATACCGAGAGATTAATTGAACAGCTGATCCTGCATGGACAGGAGACCGGAGAACTATCCTCCCGGCATCCGGCTCCGGCGCTGGCTGCGTATCTGCATAATGCCCTGGTTGGACTGCGGGTTATGGTCAAGGCAACGCAGGATACAGGCAAGCTCCAGACCATTGCCGATACTACGCTTGCTGTGCTGGACTGAGCTGAGCTGAGCTGCCGTATTAGTATGAACGCGCCTGCCGGTAATTATCCAATATATATTCGGGATGGCAGCAGGCGTGCGGAGTGTATTCGGACTTCAAAATGAACGCGGTATGCATTACAATATGATTCTGGATGAGGTTACACCGGCAGGAGGGAGCAGTAGGAATGGCTAAGCAGAAATACTACGTAGTATGGGAAGGAAAGCAGCCTGGAGTCTACAATACATGGGCGGAATGCCAGGCGCAGACGGATCATTATACCGGAGCGAAATACAAGTCCTATGAGAGCAAGGCGGCTGCTGAGACAGCCTTCAAGGCAGGCTGGAAGGGGAACTGGGGCACCGGTGCGGCAGCTTCAGGGGCGTCCGGTACAAGCAAGTCAGGCAAATCCTGGGGACGGAGTGCCGGCGTGGAGACGTCTGAGGAAATCGATTATGACAGCATCTCCGTGGATGTGGGCACCCGGGGGAATCCCGGACCGGTAGAATACAAAGGCGTGGATACCCAGACCGGGGATGTGATTTTCTCCTGCGGTCCGATTAGTAAAGGGACTAATAACATCGGAGAGTTCCTGGCGATTGTGCATGCGCTGGCTCTGCTGGGCCATGAAGGCAGCCGCAAGACGGTCTATAGTGATTCTGTCAATGCAATGAAATGGGTCAAGCAGAAAAAGGTAGCTACGACCTTGCCCCGGGATGCCTCCACGGAGGAGATCTGGCAACTGATTGACCGGGCGGAGAGCTGGCTGCGGAGCCATACCTATGACAACAAGGTGCTGAAATGGCAGACGAAGTCATGGGGCGAGATCAAGGCGGACTATGGCCGCAAATAAGTTCCTGTTATTCTGGTTAATAACAGGTAATGAAACAATACTAATAGCAGGGTAATTGGGAGGAGAACAGGATGTTCGGCAACGATTGGGATGAAGTGCTGCAGGAAGAGACGCAGAAGCCTTACTTTGAGGAATTGCGCTATGCCCTGGCACGCGAGTACAAGCAGTATACAGTCTATCCCCCGAAGGACAAGCTGTTCTCGGCGCTGAAGCTGACGCCTTACAGCAAGACCCGGGTAGTCATTCTCGGACAGGACCCGTATCACGGTGCAGGACAGGCCCATGGCCTTAGCTTCTCGGTTGAGCCGGGTGTACGGATTCCGCCGTCACTGCGCAATATCTATGCTGAGCTGCATAGTGATCTCGGTGTTGAGGTGCCGGGCCACGGATCGCTTCTGCACTGGGCGGAAGAAGGCGTGCTGATGCTGAATGCTGTGCTGACAGTACGCGAGGGCCAGCCGAATTCGCATAAGGGTCTGGGCTGGGAGACCTTCACGGATGCCATCATGGAGAAACTGAATGAGCGGACAGAACCGATGGTCTTCATCCTGTGGGGCAGCCATGCCCAGCTGAAGGGCGCGGTAGTGGACCGCAGCAGACATAAGGTGATCCAGTCCCCGCACCCGAGCCCGTTCTCTGCACACCGCGGATTTCTCGGCAGCCGCCCGTTCTCGCAGGCCAACCAGTATCTGGAGCAGCATGGGCTTAAGGGCATAGACTGGTCCATACCGAAGGTATAAGTAGTTCAGGCACAGCGGAGGGGGTGGAGCCATGAAGCATTGGGTAGGCAGACCGGTCATTATGTACTGCGGTGAGCAGCCATATACGATCATGAAAGGCGTTCTGCGCAGATGGGATCTTGCAGCTTCGGTAGCCGTCATCGGACATCAGGAGATTGCCGTCCCTTTTCGCGATATTGTGTACATCAAAGCACTGGCTCCCAAAGAGAGAGCATTGCCCCCGGTTCTTCATTCGGTCGGATATATCATGAGAGAACGTCTGCAGTTTGATAATGCCGTCTATTTCAAATCAGCAGTTACCGTCTGGAAAGGGGACCAGCTGGTTGCGTTCAATGCGACGATCATCGCACATACCAAAGGCTCCGTGACGCTGCGCGATGGTCAGAATCTGCCTAAGGGCAACCACACTTTCGTGGTCCGCTCGCTGCGGGGCTGAAGTCTAGATACATCCAACTGTGTACATTGAAAAGCCCTCCGGCGCGGAGATCTTCTGCGCCGGAGGGCTTTTTGTCAACTGCTATACCTTATCGTCCTTCAAGATCTCAATCTCAATACCCGTCGGAGCACTTGGCTCGGGTACGGGTTGATCCACCCGTTCGGCGACAATGATCTCGTAAATGCGCAGGAAGATAATTTTGATAATCATATAGACCGGAAGCGCAATGAGGACGCCGATCAGGCCGTAGAAGTCGCCCCCCACAAGTACAAGCAGCACCGTGGTCAGCGGATGCACATCCAGTGACTTGCCGTAGATGACCGGGGACAGCACGTTATCCTGAATCTGCTGCGCGATCAGAATAACGACCGCTGACCAGATCGCGAGTGAAGGCGATTCAATGAACCCCACGATTACAACGGGAACCGCCGCCAGCAGCGAGCCCACATAAGGAATGAAATTAAGCGGGATGGAGATCACGGCGAGCAGCAGAGAATAAGGCAGGCCGATCAGCAAAAAACCAATGTATAGCAAGATGCCCAGCACCACATTAAGCAGGACACGTGTAACGATGAAGCCGCTGAGTGCAGAGTCAATATCCTTGAACATCTCCTGGCCTTCCTTGCGGTATTTCTTCGGGATCAGGCCCTGAAGAATCGGGGACAGCTTGTGCCCGTCCTTCAGCATGTAATAGAGAATAATCGGTAGGGTAGCGATAACCACGACAATACTGGAGATCACTGTGATCAGGTTGGACATCGAATTGGTCACCCAGTTAATGGCACTGTTCAAATACTCCGTCAGGCGTGTGGTCACATCCGTGTCCCCCTTGAAGAAGCGGGAGAAGGACGGATCATTCTGGAGCTTGTTGAACTGATTCTGTATACCCTCGACCAGATA
Source organism: Paenibacillus sp. FSL H8-0332 (assembly GCF_037963835.1). Lineage (NCBI taxonomy): Bacteria > Bacillati > Bacillota > Bacilli > Caryophanales > Paenibacillaceae > Paenibacillus > Paenibacillus sp. FSL H8-0332. The sequence goes on along the minus strand of NZ_CP150145.1, from coordinate 4,710,924 downwards.
AGGCGTATTGTCAATGAAGTTCTGGATTTGCTCGCGCAGTGTAGGCCAGACCAGCACCCAGAATAAGACGAACAGTCCGGTGAACAGAAGATAAATCAGCAGGACAGACAGCCCGGGCTTAACATTTTTGGTCCCCAGATAGTTGACAATCGGCCGCAGAAGATAATACATAAAGCCCGACAGCATCATGGGTACGAGCAGCAGTTGAATGATAGATACCAGCGGTGTGAACAGAAAAATGACCTTCGAGCCCAGGTACAGAATCGTCAAAAAGGCGATAATGGCCAGGCAGGTCCGAAAATACTTGCTTTGAAGCACAGCAGCCCCCCCTATCTCTTAAGTTATGTTTATGTATACATATCTTTATAACCCAATTAGAAGAGATTGATTCAGGCCTGACCGGGAGCCGCCGCCACATGCGGGATTCAAGCGACAGGCAGAGTGGTAATATTGCAGTAGCAGTAATAGGAGGGATGCCGCATGCCAACATTGGTATTGGGTATTTTTGGACACCGGAGTGATGCGGTGCTGGCGATCGAAGAATTGAAGAAGAATGGGATCAAGGCGAAGCATATCTCAGCTGTCACGAAGCAGAAGAACACGCTGGAGATCATCAGCAAGGATGCCGCGATTGGAGATGTGGAGACGGGGCAGGGGAATAATGGCTTGTACGGTACAGCCCGCGGGCTTGGGGTAGGCCTGGATATGGTCGCGGATTCTGCGGTCGCAGCAGGTCCGGCAGCCCGCAAGCTCGCTGGGGCGGATCTGGAGACAGACGGCCTTGCGGTCAGCCTGATCGGAATGGGGATTCCGCAAGATGACGCGGAGGCGTATGCGGAGCATGCTGATCTGGAGCATATTATTGTGATTGTTCTTCTGCCCGAAGAGGAGCTGCGGGAGAAGGTACAGGCTATATTTACGAAGCATGAGGTCATACCTTTGAAGTAAGCGATGGGTTCGGAAAATATAAGGGATCAACGCAGCCGGCGGGATTTTCGTCTGGCTGCTTTTTTTTTGCGGTTCTGCACGAACAGCACCGGGTCGATGCCGGCACCTACCTGTCCGCCTGTTTCCTTGGTCACCTGCTTGGCTTTTACCAGAGAGAAAAAAGCAAACAGTTCCCCGAGCACGCCGAAGCCGGCGGCAATAATCGCATAATCCTCTGCACTGAGCTCCTCGGTTTCTACTGGGCCATCACTGCCGCTCCCACCGTGGCCTTTAATGCCGCCGTTGCTGCCATTGCCGCCGTTACCGCCCGCGCTGCCATATCCGTTGTTATTGTAATAGGCCATCTCCTGTTCACCCGCTTTTCCCCATATGTATTATAAATATGTCGCTCGCCGCCATTGTGAAATAGGCGATCGGGAGGTAATTTTCCACAGCCGGATGAACGAATATCGGGACGAAATGAGCAAAAATAAGCTGGGGAACCCTCTTTACAGTTAATGAAAACGCTGTTACAATCATAAATGAGCACAAATGGTCAATATCAGTCACGAGTGATTTGAAACCAGTCATCTTATTTTCCAATTCAGTAGTTACTGTATATATAGGAATCCGGCAGCGGGTAGCTGCACATCCTAAGGAGTGAGCTGCATGTTTGAAGAAGAACGTAAACGGATGATTCTGCTGTTTGTCGAGAAGCATACAAGAGCGTCGGTTCAGGAGCTGGGTCAGGAGCTATCCGTCTCTGAATCCACCATCCGCCGGGACCTCAAGGAGCTGGAGGAAGCACGGCTGCTGAAGCGTACGCATGGCGGGGCGGTGTCGCTCCAGAGTGTCAACTTTGAAGCGGCGGTTCCGGACAAAGAAGAACGGTTCCTGGAGGAGAAGCTGCGGATTGCCGGGAAGGCTGTGGAGATGATTGAGGAAGGCGATGCGATTCTCCTTGACGGGGGTACCACTACGCTGCAGATTGCCCGGGCGCTGAAATCATTCCGTAACCTCAAGGTCATTACCAACTCGATCATGGCGCTGAATGAGCTGAAGGATTGCCGCCATATTGAGGTGTCCATTACAGGCGGGATGCTAAGGCCGGACACCATGGCTTTTGTCGGGCCGATGACCGAACGCTCGCTGGATATGGTGCGGGTGGATAAGGCCTTCCTCGGCACCAACGGGCTGGATATCCGCGAAGGGATCACGACGCCGAATATGCTGGAAGCGGCCACCAAGCGCAAAATGATCGCTGTAGCGAAGCAGACGATCCTGCTGGCCGACCATAGCAAGATCGGGCAGATCTCCTTCTGCAAGGTTGCAGATCTGCAGGAGATGGATCACTGCATTCTGGATACGGGGATACCGGATAGCTTCCGGAGGCAGCTTGAGAAGCTGGAGGTAGACTATACACTGGTGTGATGGGATGGAAAGACAAACATTATAAATGAGGGATGAATGATGATCTATACTGTGACACTTAATCCTTCCGTCGATTATATCGTGGAGGTAGAAGAGTTAACACTAGGCGGACTCAACCGGATGAAGCGGGATATGAAGCTGCCTGGCGGAAAGGGCATTAACGTATCCCGAGTTCTGAAGCAGCTTGGGGTTGAGAATACGGCCACCGGATTTCTTGGCGGCTTCACAGGCGGCTACATTGACACCTGGCTGGGCCAGGAGGGGATATCCGGCGACTTCGTTCCTATTGCAGACGATACCCGGATCAATATCAAGCTTAAGGCCGGGCAGGAGACAGAGATTAACGGAGCCGGACCTGTAATTACAGAGACCGAGACGGCTTCTCTGCTGCACAAGCTGGATGCTCTGAAGCCGGGTGATATTGTGATCCTGTCAGGGAGCACGCCACCTTCGCTCGGCGGAGATTTCTATAGCAGACTGATTACGGTATGCAAGCAGAAGGGCGCGGAGTTTGTTATTGATACAACCGGGCAGGCTTTGCAGGACGCTTTATCCCAGGGGCCGCTGCTGGTCAAGCCGAATCACCATGAGCTGGCAGAGCTGTTCGGTGTTCAGATTAGTACCAGAGAAGAGATTATCACTTACGGACGCAAGCTGCTGGAGGGTGGTGCCAAGCACGTGCTGGTCTCGATGGCTGGCGAAGGCGCATTGTTTATTTCGGGTCAAGAAGTCTACCATGCCAGCGCCCCTAAGGGCCAGGTGAAGAATTCAGTAGGTGCGGGAGATTCGATGATTGCCGGATTCGTGGGCACCTTGTCGCTGACAGGGAATGTGCTGGAAGCGTTCCGCGCCGGTGTCGCATCAGGAAGTGCCACAGCGTTCTCCGATGATCTGGCAGACCGGGCATTGATTGAAGAGCTTCGTCCGCTTATTGCCATATCTCAGCTATGAATAACAGAGGTTAGCAGGTTCAAGTACATTCGGGGAGTTGAGAATTGATGAAAATTACAGATTTGATGATACAGGAAACGATGATTATGGAGCTGCAGGCTACCACGAAGGAAGGGGCCATTGACGAGCTGATTGCCAGCCTCGCGGCTAGCGGACGCATCACGGATGCAAAGCTGTTCAAGGAGAAGATTCTGGAGCGTGAAGCCCAGTCCAGCACCGGCATCGGCGGAGGCATTGCTATGCCTCATGCCAAGACCAAGGCCGTTAGCGAAGCAACGGTAGTATTTGCGAAGAGCAGCGCCGGAATTGATTTTGCCTCCCTGGATGAAGCGCCGGCCCATATATTCTTCATGATCGCCGCGCCGGACGGAGCTGGAAATATGCACCTGCGAACACTCGCTGCACTGTCCAGGCTGCTCATTGAAAGCGAGTTCATCGAACAACTCATGAATGCCAAGACACCTGCCGAGGTGTCCGCCTTATTCGATGCCAAGCAAGCGGAGGCGGAAGCTCAGGCAGAAGCGGAAGCGAAGGCAGCGGCGGTGAAGGATGCTGCACCGAAGGCAGCTGCGCCGCAAGCTGAACCTGCACGGATGATTACCGGGAACCCCAATTCACAGAGCTTCGTTGTTGCTGTAACAGCGTGTCCTACAGGAATTGCCCATACCTATATGGCAGAGGATGCCCTCAAGAAGAAGGCCAAGGAGATGGGCGTCAATATCCGAGTCGAAACCAACGGCTCAGAGGGTGCGCAGAACGTGCTGACTGCAGATGAAATCGCCCGGGCCAGCGGCGTCATTATCGCTGCCGACAAGAACGTGGAGATGGAACGCTTCAGCGGCAAGCCTGTACTCCAGCGTCCGGTTAGCGACGGTATCCGCAAGTCAGAGGAGCTAATCCGGATTGCAGTTGCAGGAGATGCGCCTATCTATCGCGGCTCTGGTCGCAATGAAGAAGGGGCGGCATCGGTGAAGTCCGGTTCTATTGGAAGCAAAATCTACAAAGACCTGATGAACGGCATCTCGCATATGCTGCCGTTCGTAGTTGGCGGAGGCATTCTGCTGGCGATCTCCTTCCTGATTGAACAGGTGGCCAGTCCCGACAATGCGCTGGTCAAGCTGCTGCAGAGCATCGGCGGCGGTGACGGAGCCTTCCACTTCCTGATTCCGATCCTTGCCGGATTTATCGCGATGAGCATCGGTGACCGGCCTGCGCTGATGCCGGGTATGGTCGGCGGTCTGATGGCCCTTAACTCCAATTCGGGCTTCCTCGGCGGTCTGGCTGCCGGGTTCCTGGCTGGTTATGTAGTGGTAATGCTCCGCAAAGCCTTCTCCGGCCTGCCGCGCACACTGGACGGTCTGAAGCCGATTCTGCTCTATCCCGTATTCAGTTTGCTAATTACCGGCGCGGTTATGTTCTTCCTTTTCGATCCGTTATTCAGCTGGATTAACGGAGGACTGACCGATGCGCTTAACAATCTGGGTACCGGCAACAAGATTCTGCTGGGCCTGGTGCTTGGCGGGATGATGGCCATTGATATGGGCGGTCCATTCAACAAGGCAGCCTACACCTTTGCCATCGGCGTGTTTACGTCCAGCGGCAATACGAACGGAATGATGATGGCCGCAGTTATGGCCGGAGGGATGGTGCCTCCGCTGGCGATTGCCCTGGCAACCTCGTTCTTCAAGAATAAATTCACGGAGACCGAACGCAAATCCGGTGTAACCAACTATGTGCTGGGCTTGTCGTTCATCACCGAAGGGGCCATCCCATTCGCTGCGGCCGATCCGCTGCGGGTGCTTACCTCTTGTATCCTGGGCTCTGCCGTAGCTGGCGGGCTTACCCAGCTATGGAACATCAACGTTCCTGCACCGCATGGCGGTGTGTTCGTAGCCTTCCTGTCCAGCAATGCCGCGCTGTTCCTGTTATCTGTGCTGATCGGTTCCGTGATTTCCGGTCTGATCCTGGGGCTCTGGAAGAAGCCGATCACAGCAAAATAACGTATCTTGCCTTTCCCTGAAACCGCTTGGGAGCAGAGACAGTCCTCTGTCCCCAGGCGGTTTCTTTGCCATTTAACTCTTGAAAAATGGCTGTTTTACGCTTGCCCCTCCATTTTAGTGTCTTATTTCGTTATAATTAACAATAGATATACAGAGAAGGCAAAGGAGAATGCGAAATGATTCTGCACAGAGGTGAGGTCTTATTCCGCCAGGGAGACGGCGGCCAGAACCTGTTCAAGGTGAAGAGCGGACTGTTCAAGGTCACGAGACTGCATGAGAACGGGAACATGGTACTGTTCAACCTGTTATATCCGGGTGAGACTGTTCCGCATCATTCCCTCATTTCGCCGAAGGAGGCGCATGGAACCGCAGTGGCAATGATGAAGAGTGAGGTTGAGCTTATTCCGGCTGCAGAATGGTACCGGGAACTGAGGGAGAATCCTGAGAAAGTGATGGAGATCGCCCTCTTGCTCCAGGAGAAGGTGCGGTTCATGCAGACGAGGCTCGATCATCTCACCGTTGGAACGCCGGGGGAACGGATGGCTCTGCTGACCCGCTGGCTGACCGAATACACTCATGGCGCACAGCTTACAGATCTGCTGACACAGGAAGAGATCGGACAATTGATCGGTGTCCGCCGCGAGACGGTCAACCGTCTGCTGCGGAATCAGGGCTGATTGCTTATTTTTAATGGAAACTGTTTAGAGTGGCCCCTCAGCGTGGTATAATCTATTCAGAACATATCAAACTAAAGAAAGGATCAGGATACCATGTGTCCCCGAAGGACGATTCCCCAAAGGACGATTTGGAAACGTTATGATCTGTCTTATACTTAGCTTCCCTGTAGGATGTGCGCGAACCGTTGTTCATTGACGAAGCCGTTTCTGCGAAGGGAAGGGAGTATTGTATGCGAAGGAGCAACACCTCCTCCGGTATAACCCCTCGTAGAGGCTGGCAAGAACGTCTAGCCGCCATATACGATAAGGGGAGACCGAGTAATGAGGAAACAAGACAGTGGCATGAGTTTGCCGCTCCGGTTAGCTATAATTTTGACCGGAACACTATTGCTTGCATTTACGTATTATCACATTAATTATCAGAACCACTTGACCGAAGGCGGGTTCGTAGGATTGTCGCTGCTCGGCAAGTATGTACTGGGGATTTCACCATCACTAAGCATCCTGATTTTGGACATTCCGGTACTCATCATCGCAATCATTTTCAAAGGAAAATCATTCGTAGTGAACACCTTCATATCCGTAGTGGCCTTCACGGTGTTCTACGGGCTGATGGAACGCTATTCCGGCTGGGTTATTGACCTGCAGGATAACTTGCCGGTTGCGGCGCTGTTGTCCGGGGTATTGACAGGTCTGGGCGCAGGAATGGTCCTGCTGGGCGGCGGGGCGAGCGGCGGGGACGATATTTTGTCCGTGCTGATCAGTGAATGGAAAGGTATTAAGGTAGGAACCGTATTTATCCTGATGGATGTAATCGTTCTGGCTTTTTCTCTCTTCTATATGCCGTTAAGAGAAACGCTGTATACGGTGATGGCTGTAGTTGTAGCCGGTTATGTAATCACTTTTACAACCTCTCTGGGCAGACGGAAGCAGGTTCAGGCACCTAAGATTCCGTCCGCACTTGCCAAGACTCAGGAAGGCACAGTGAATGTGAATAATGCAATGTGAACTCCGTGAACCACGGGGATGATAAAAGGTCAGCGGACTACCGTCCGGCTGGTCTTTTTTTTGTGGTTTTTATGAAATAAGATCCGGCTGTTCCTGCTTCACCGCCGACAGCAGCAGAAACATCGGACGCCGCGTCTCCTCCTGCCAGGCCGGATTCTTCTCCAGCATCTCAGGGGTCGGCTGCAGCTCCGACATCTGCTTCAGGCCGAAGCCGGAATGGAGCAGCGTATTGAGGTAGGTGGCGGTGGTCCGGTGGTATTTTGCAACCTTGTGTTCGAGAAAATCAGCCAGTCTTAGCCCTTCCAGATGGTAGTTGTCCACGGGCCAATGCTGCTTCTCCCCGTCAGGGCTGTAATGCCAATCCTGCGCGGCGAGCGCGGTGAAGATTGGATGCTCTACAGAGAAGACGAAGGCTCCGCCGGGCTTCAGGCCATGCCGGACCTGGCGGCAGAGTCTGCCGAAATCTTCAATATAGTGGATCGCCAGCGAGCTGATCACGGTATCAAACTGCTCTGCCCCGAATGCGGCATCCTCAATCGCGAGCTGGAGATACTCAATCTTCGGGTCGTCCGTCATTGCACGGGCACGCTCCAGCATATTGGCGGAGAGATCTATGCCTACGACTGAAGCCGCCCCCTGCTCCCGGGCATACCGGCAGTGCCAGCCGAAACCGCACCCCAGATCAAGCACCCGCTGGCCCGCCAGATCAGGCAGCAGGGTACGGAAGACCTCCCATTCTCCGGCAGCCTCCAGTCCGCCCGTAGAGCGGGGCATCTGGCTGTAATTCGCAAAGAAACCCGCGTCGTCATACTTATTTTGCTTCATTCATTGAACCTCCCACATCCTTTTATTACAGAAAGTATAACGCAAATGGGACGGGGGTGCAGCCTTGAGAATTCATTGTTACCCTTGGGGACGGTAGCGGATAATTAGCAAGACTACCGTTGTTACAACCACCAGCGACAAGGAATTGGTGATCAGAAAAGCAAGTCCGACCCCCTGCGCGGCCAGGTTAACCGCATAAGCCTCCATAAGAAGGATACCCAGCAGCATCAGCAGGTAAGCTTTCAGACTGAGATCTGCAACCGAACGGGTCCTGATGATCTGCACAATCTGCGGAATCCAGCCTACAGAGAGAATAAGACCGCCAACCAGCTGCATAGCTGTGAATAACATACGTTGCACCCCGCTATTCTTAATTTCTTGATAGTATGGTGTATGCTCAGGGGGAGAGGGAGGTTCAGACAAAAACCCGCCGCCCCTCGGAAGGGACGGCGGGTTCACCCGGCAGGCATCTGCCCGGGTCTAGGATTGCTTCAGCTGGATAAGCTGCTTCAGCAGCTGCTGCGTGTCGTCTACAGGAAAGGCTTCCTGCAGCACTTCATGAACGGTCTGCTTCGCCCGGTCAACCTTGTCCTGCCCAATGGCAGTCAGGGACGTATAGATGCTTCTGCGGTCTGCCTCGCAAGACTTGCGCTCCAGCGCTCCGCAGCCCTTGGCTTCGAAGCGGCTGACCAGCCGGGATACAGCACTCTGGCTAAGCCCGACCATCGATTCCAGCTGCTGGAGCTTCAGCTTTTGCTCAGGGGCTTCGGACAGAAACAGCAATACATAGAATTCCTTAAGCGATAACTCATAGTTCTCGGTCAGCTTCGCTTCAAGGACTGCGGCCACCTTCATCTGTATCAGAGAGAGCGATAACCAGCTGTTAATTAGATCATTCGAAGGGGGGTTAGTCATGTCTTCCATCCTCCCGGTGTATACCTGTAATGAATAGTAGTTGTTATACAGTATACCATCACCATAGGCAAGCTGCTGACGAATTGTCCTTAACGCGGGAATCCTAATGCATACTGCTTAGGTATATCTGCGTCTTTGCGCAGCGTCACACCGGCTTCCAGCGTCCAGAAAGGATTACGGAGCATTCCCCGGCCCACCGCCACCAAGTCAGCTTCTTCATTGCCGATGACGGCGTTGGCAAGAACCGCTTCATCCAACCGGCCGACAGCAATCACCGGCACGTTCAGCTCCTGGCGGATGGTTCTTGCCAGCGGTAACTGATAGGCTGCATGGTTGCCAGGTCCATTCTCTGCGTCAACGGCTCCCTCACCGCCTGAGCTGATATGGAAAATATCGGCCCCGGCTTCCTTATAGGCTCTGCTGATCTCCAGACCCTTTTGGAGGCCGTAACCGCCTTTCACATATTCTCTGGCGGAAATCCGCATGATCAGCGGCATATCCTCAGGCATCACGCTCTTGGCGGCAGCGATAACCTCCCGGCCGAACAAAGTCAGATCCTGTCCATACTCATCAGTCCGCTGGTTGGTCAACGGCGAGTGAAACTGGTGAATCAGATACCCGTGGGCACCGTGCAGCTCAATCGTGTCGAACCCGGCCTGAACCGCACGCTCTACGCCGCGCTTGAATTTCTGGACCATGTCTTTAACTTCCTCTGTCGTTAGGGCGTGGGGAGTCTTAGAGTTGCTGTCATAAGGAATAGCGGAAGAGGAGATAGGAACCTTGGCATCCTCCGCCTTGCGCCCGGCATGGGCAACCTGAATTCCGATTTTGGCTCCATGGGCATGACTGGCTTCCACAATCCGCGCCAGCGCAGGAATCTGCTCATCAGACCAGACGCCCAGATCATAATCGGTAATCCGGCCGTCCGGGTCCACATCAGCCATCTCGACAATGATCAATCCGGTGCCGCCGACGGCGCGGCTTACGTAGTGGTTGTAATGCCAGTCGTTAGCGATTCCATCCTTATTCGTAACTGAATATTGGCACATGGGCGGCATCACCACCCGGTTCTTCAGTTTTAAGCTTTTATACTCATAGGGGGTGAACAGATCTTTCGTCATGAATTTCGCTCCTTCGTTCTATATGGGATGGATAAATAATAAATGCATGCACATGCATATAAATATAAGCTGTTGGTTTCTGCCTGTCAAGTCAGCGTTATGAATTAAAATTTGCAATACTGCAAGCAAGCTGTAAGTTTCAGAAATAGCTGTGCGAGTTTACAATTATTATATTGAAAACAATAAAGGGGGATCGCCATGGAGCTGCTGACCATTGTCAAAGCAATCATTCTGGGCATTGTAGAAGGGCTGACCGAATTTGCTCCGGTATCCTCGACAGGCCATATGATCATCGTTGATGATATGTGGCTTAAATCACAGGAATTCCTGGGGAAGTATACGGCCAACTCTTTCAAGGTAGTGATTCAATTAGGCTCTATTCTTGCAGTCGTCATTATTTTCCGTAACCGGTTCATTGATCTGCTGGGCCTCGGGAAGCTCAGCCGCAAGGACCTGGCCGTAGTGCCGGAAGGGCAGCGGCAGGCTCCGGCAGAAGGACGTCTGAAGCTGACGCATATTCTTGTCGGACTGCTTCCGGCCGGAATCTTCGGATTTGTGCTGGAGGATTACATCGATGAGCATCTGTTCTCTACCTTTACTGTGCTGATTGGACTTGTGGTTGGAGCGTTATTCATGATCTGCGCCGACCGTTTTGCGCCTGGAAATGCCCGGACTGAGAGTGTGGACCAAATTACATATAGGCAGGCGCTATCAGTCGGATTGATCCAATGTATCTCCCTGTGGCCGGGCTTCTCGCGGTCCGGCTCGACGATATCCGGCGGGGTTCTGCTGGGCATGAGCCACCGTGCGGCAGCCGATTTCACCTTCATCATGGCGGTGCCGATTATGGCCGGGGCAAGCCTGATTTCACTGCTGAAGAACTGGCAGTATTTTACGCTGGATGCCTTGCCGTTCTTCATTGTCGGGTTCATCAGCGCCTTCGTATTCGCACTGGTATCGATGCGTTTCTTCCTGAAGCTGATTAACCGGATCAAGCTGTTGCCCTTCGCAATCTACCGGATTGTGCTTGCCGGTGTGGTCTATCTGATCTGGTTCTGATTTCGCCGGGCCTCAGAGTCTAAGCTGCTCCTCCTTCAAGGGGGTGCGGCTTTTTTTGGCGTTCTGCTATAGGGAATCTGTATAGCCGGATTGCGTGGAATCTGTTGCGGGGCGCGGGAGGCGTGCAGTAAGATGGCATCAGATTAAGGCTTGCAGGCATAAGCGATAGACCATTATACAGAGGAGTGGACACCTATGAGTAAAGGAATCAAGACAAGCAGCCTCGGTTATCCGAGAATCGGCAAGAACCGTGAATGGAAGAAATTACTGGAGGCTTATTGGGCCGGGAAAATCGATGAGCAGAGCTTCCGCTCGCAGATGGAGGATATTCAGCTTCAGCATTTGCAGACCCAGCAGCAGGCCGGAATTGATCTGATTCCGGTGGGCGATTTCACCTTCTATGACCATGTGCTGGATACCGCCGCCATGTTCGGAATAGTTCCGGCGCGTTATGGATATAAGGGCGGAGAGATTCCGCTTGATCTGTATTTTGCGATGGCCCGCGGCAATGCAGAAGCCCCGGCTTGCGAGATGACCAAATGGTTCAATACGAACTACCATTACATTGTGCCTGAGATCGGCAGCCTGACCCCGGTATTGACAGCGAATAAACCGCTGGCCGCCTACCGCTTCGCCAAGGAGCGCGCAGGTATTGAGGGCAAGCCGGTTATAGTCGGACTGTATACCTTCCTGAAGCTGTCCAAGGGCTTCCCGGCAGCAGACATCGCCGCCGTTGCCACACGCTTCCTCCCGCTGTATGTACAGCTCCTGCAGGAGCTGCAGGCGGAAGGAGTGGCCTGGGTTCAGATCGATGAACCGGCGATTGTTACCGGCTTAACGGCTGAGGATACCGCGCTGCTGCAGAACATTTACAGTGAGATTGCAGCTGCCGTACCAGGTCTGAACCTGATGCTGCAGACGTACTTCGAAGCTGCGGAGCCGCTTGAAGCATTGCTGGCGCTGCCTGTGCAGGGTCTGGGTCTTGACTTCGTCCATGACGGCGGCAAGAATCTGGAGTCGGTTGCACGCCTGGGCTGGCCGCAGGATAAGACACTCGGCGCCGGTATCCTTGACGGCCGCAACATCTGGCGCGCTGACACCGATGTCAAGCTGGAGCTGGTAGCGAAGCTGCTGACCTATGTGCCTCAGGAGCAGCTGATTCTCCAGCCTGCGTCGAGCCTGCTGCATGTGCCTGTAACGGTTGAGGGCGAGGTCAAGCTGAAGGCTGCGGTCAAGAACGCCTTGGCGTTCGCCAATGAGAAGCTGGCCGAGCTGGTTCTGATTGCGGCAGCCGCGAATGAAGGAAGAGAGCGTTATGCCGCCGAGCTGGAGCGCAGCCGTGAGGTGCTGGCCGTATTCCGTGCCCTGCCGGAGCGCGGACGTGAGGATGTAGCAGAGCAGGTGCGTGCTCTTGCCCAGCTGCCGGACCACCGCAGCCTTCCGTTCGCCGAGCGTGTGAAGGTTCAGCAGGAGAAGTGGCGTCTGCCGCTGCTGCCGACCACGACCATCGGCAGCTTCCCGCAGACGGTTGAAGTCCGCCAAGCCCGTCTGAAATGGCGCAAGGGAGTCTGGAACCAGGAGCGTTATGACCTGTTCATTGAGCGCCAGATCGCTGAAGCGATTACGCTTCAGGAGGAGCTTGGTCTGGATGTCCTGGTACACGGGGAATTCGAGCGTACGGATATGGTGGAGTTCTTCGGGGAGAAGCTGGCCGGCTATCTGTTCACCGCAGACGGCTGGGTTCAGTCGTACGGCTCACGCTGCGTGAAGCCGCCGGTAATCTATGCCGATGTCGCTTTTATAGAGCCGATGACCGTCAAGGAGAGCGTGTATGCCCAGTCACTCACTAAGCTGCCTGTTAAGGGAATGCTGACCGGCCCGGTCACGATCCTGAACTGGTCCTTTGTCCGCGATGATCTCAGCCGCGAAGCGGTGGCCGGACAGATCGCCCTCGCCCTGCGTCATGAAGTATCCGCACTCGAGGAGGCGGGTATCGAGATGATTCAGGTCGATGAGCCGGCGATCCGCGAAGGCCTGCCGCTGAAGGCAAGAGATCATGAGTATTACCTGAACTGGGCGGTGAAATCCTTCCGGACCGCCACGAATCATGTCAAGGACACCACGCAGGTGCATACGCATATGTGCTACAGTGAATTTAATGACATGATCGGTTCGATCTCGGCGATGGATGCGGATGTAATCTCCATTGAGACCTCACGCAGCCATGGTGAGCTGATCGTCAGCTTCGAGGAGCAGGAATACGACAAGGGGATTGGACTGGGTGTGTATGATATCCACAGTCCGCGCGTACCGGTGGTAGAGGAGATGACTTCGGCCATCGAACGTGCGCTGCGCGTGCTGGATGTCCAGCAGTTCTGGATTAATCCCGACTGCGGACTGAAGACACGAGGCTGGGAAGAGACCACAGGCGCACTGCGCAATATGGTGAAGGCCGCGGTCCTGGTAAGAGAGCAGCACGGCGCAGTCAGCCGTTGAGGGAAGGGGTATTCCTCCCTTTAAATGATCACTTTTGCACAAAAAAACCACTGCAGGCAGGAGAGCACAATCTCCGGCCACAGTGGTTTTGCTTCTATTTCTCGCCGAAACGAACCGCCCTTTAAAAGGACGGCAAAGCCGTTTCCACTTGTTTGCAGGAAACACTTGATAATAGTTCTCATTCTTGATAGAATGAAAAAAGAAAGAAGGAACCTGTGGAGGGCTCCTTCATATTCTGCAAAGATTCATTATTTGCTTTCGAAGGTTTTGCAATCTGTTTCCTCAGATTGTGTAGGCTGCTTGGAGCTGTGGTAAGCAACGAAGATCGACTCAGCGTTGCATTTGTTCTCTTCAGCCCAGTAGGTGCAAGAATTAACTGCGCACAATACGTCTTTTGCCATGAGGGTTCACCTCCTCTTGTAGTAGTAGGCAACATAAATCGGCAAGAAATCAATTACAGCTGCCCGGGCAAGGTGGAGCTTGTCCGAATAGCGCCATAACCTTATTCTATGCGAATAGGGTTTTTGGTGTTTTTTTGCCGTTACATCATCGCAATTGTAACAAATAAAGAGGTATTACGCAAATAGGACCAATGGTGGAAGGGTCTTATTTGTTATTTTCTTCAATTTCTGCAACCTTCCAGCTTTTGGAACGTCAAGAGGGATAGGCGCGGATCGGATCAAGAGAGAGAACGGCCCTCCGCAACGGAAGCTGAAACACCGGAAGCAGTATACAATTACATGTTATGGAGGAATGAGCATGCGAAAATGGGGTCTGCATTACTTATTGTATCTAGTGGTTGTAGCCGTAGTTCTGACGGGCTGCGGCGCGTCGAGTAACAATTCAGATTCGGCAGCGAATTCAGAAAGCGCGTTCAGAAATGAAGCAGGATCAGACGGATCAGCGGAGAGTGCGCCTGCTGCGGTGGAGGCCAAGGAGGATAGTCAAGCTAACACGGCGATGGCTGTCAATGATCAGGCTGCAGTGAAGGGCGGCGGCGGAAATTCGGCAGTCCCTGGGGCGGATGCTGGGCAAGGGAACGATGCTTCTGCCGGATTCACCGGTACCGATGTGGTGGCAGGACTGAACAAAAAGCTGATCTACAAGGCGAACCTCAATATGGAGGTAAGCGACTACGGAGCGGCGCAGACCGAAGTGCGGAATATGGTTACTCTGGCCGGGGGCTACATTATTGAATTCTCAGAGAATATGTCTGAATATGAACAAGGTGGAACCTTCATCCTAAAAGTGCCCGCGGCGGGCTTCTCACCGTTCCTGAACAATCTGGAGAAGATTAAGCATGAGAAGCTCCAGAGAAGCATCCAGGGGCAAGATGTGTCGGAGGAATATGTGGACCTCGAGTCGCGCCTTAAGGCGAAGCAGATGATGGAGACGCAGTATATTGATTTTATGAAAAAAGCGACCAAACCGGCTGATCTCGTCCAGTTCGCCAACCAGCTTGGGGAAATCCAGGAGCAAATTGAACAGATCAAGGGCAGAATGCGGTATATCGATCAGAATGTATCTTTCTCTACAGTGGAGCTTCGCCTGTACCAGACTGAGAAGAATCTTACCCTTACACAGACTAATTCCGAGGGGCCGCTGGGTGAACGGGCTTCGGAAGCGCTCAAGGGCAGCATGAAGGCGTTGTCTGTGATGTTCCAGTGGCTTGTTGTTGTACTCGCGGCTGCTCTCCCCGTACTGCTTGTAGCTGGAGTCGTGGTGGCGCTGGTGCTCTGGTTACGGAAAAGCTTCAAGCGGCGGCAACCTGCGCACACTGAACAGGCACGGCTGGGCGGCAACCGTCTGCCGGACCGGGAATCGCAGCCTCATCCTGAAGCGGCACCTGTAGTACCGGCCGCAACGGAAGAGGAGAATACGGATAAGCAGAACAAGTAGAATGGGCTGCACAAATAAACATAAGAATCTTTTATGTAAAGAATAAAGCCTCCCTACCCGTAAATCCGGGCTGGAGGCTTTGTTTTTGTTCAGGAAATTGTTCAGGAAATTATGATTTTCTTCTGTTGTGGATAAAGTGTGTGCCCGACTGTAAGCGAAAAACAACATACATTGTGATGGCACACGGGTAAGTTATGCAATATATGAAGCTAAAGCTTGAGGCTATCTATTGGAGGGGCAGACAAGCCGGGACCTCCAGCCTCAAGCATGCTGGAAGAGCACGCGGTACTCGCCGTAGCCTTCCTTCTCCAGGTCCTCTTTGGGAACAAAGCGCAGAGCTGCCGAGTTGATGCAGTACCGCAGTCCGTTCGCGCCGGGGCCGTCATTGAACACATGGCCCAAGTGGGAATCCGCTATCTTGCTGCGTACCTCGGTGCGGATCATCAGGTGGCTGAGATCGCTTTTCTCCTTGACCGCGTAGTCTCGCATCGGACGCGTGAAGCTCGGCCAGCCGCAGCCGGAATCGAACTTATCCTCTGAGCTGAACAGCGGCTCTCCGGAGACAATATCCACATAAATCC
Source organism: Paenibacillus sp. FSL H8-0332 (assembly GCF_037963835.1). Classification (NCBI taxonomy): domain Bacteria; kingdom Bacillati; phylum Bacillota; class Bacilli; order Caryophanales; family Paenibacillaceae; genus Paenibacillus; species Paenibacillus sp. FSL H8-0332. The sequence continues at coordinate 4,695,034 of NZ_CP150145.1, read as the reverse complement.
CGTCCCCGTGATGATCCCAGAATTCGTTGCGGAATGGAGATTCCGTAGCGCTGTTCTGCGTCACTTCATATTGAAGCGGAGTCAGGCGCTCCTTCAGGCTCTGCGGGTCCTCCTTATGCGTCCAGTGAGACTCAATGAACGCTTCCCGGCCCGAACCCTTGCGGTAACGCTTGTAATGGCCGGGATTCTTATGATGATAGCCCTGATGATATTCTTCAGCGGGATAGAAGGGCTTAGCTGGAAGAATAGGCGTCACAATCGGAGCGGAGAACCTTCCGCTGGCCTGAAGGGCAGCCTTGGAAGCCTCTGCCTGCTGGCGCTGCTCCTCTGAATGGGTGAAGATGGCCGTTCCGTAAGAGGTGCCGCGGTCATGGAATTGCCCTCCGGCATCGGTCGGGTCAATCTGCTGCCAGAACAGCTCAAGCAGCTTGCTATATGGGAAAATATCCGGATTGAACGTAATCTGCACCGCCTCAACATGTCCGGTGGTTTCCGAGCATACCTCTTCGTAGGTAGGGTTCACGGTATGTCCGCCTGTATAGCCGGAGATAATCTTGACAATGCCGGGAAGCTCTTCAAAAGGGGAGACCATACACCAGAAGCATCCACCGGCGAAGGTGGCTTGTTCGGTCTTGAAATTTATAGAATCAGCTTGAAATTCACTCATTGTTATCCCTCCATCTGTAGAATGCAATTAAATAGATCACAATTTAATTATAAATCAAATAGAGGCTTACTGCCAGTATACGGCGGCATACCGAAGATTATTGAGGCATTAGCGGCCCGCAGTAGGACGGCGGCGCATGGATAATCCGGCCACGGCCAGTACGGCAATATACACGATTATAGCTATAGCTGCACTCCGCGGATGCTGGAACATCTGTCCTCCGAGGAAAGCGTAGAGGGCGATGCCGGGAATTTTGCCAAGTGCGGTGGCTCCAAGGTAGCTCCAGAAAGGCAGTCCGGCAGCACCTGCGTAGATATTCACAGCCATCTGCGGGATAATCGGTGCCAGCCGGGCAATCACTACGGATGCAAAAGGACGCTCTTGCACAGCGGACACAAATCTGTCCAGCGCTGAGATGCTGCTCAGATAGGCCATCGATTTGCTCTGGAACATTGATTTAACCACTCCATAAACAAGGGCTGCCGCTATAGTAGTAGCACTCCAGCAGATTAACGCTCCCGCGAAGCTTCCATAGGCATACCCGAACAGACCGATAATCAGCTTGTAGGGCAGGACCGGAAATAAGGCCAGCACAGTGGCAGCGAGCATGGACAAATACAAAGGATGATCCTCTCTAAGCCAGGCCAGGAGTTCATACCTGTAGATAAACGCGAGGATTATGCACGAAACATACAGAATAACCGTTAACCATTTTCTCATTATACTATGCCCCTTCTTCACTCCATCCATTTCATCATACTGAAAAAAAAGCAATTAAAGCAATTATTGAAGCAAAGATCATTGTTCCCGCAGCATGTCACGGTATAATACACCTATAAGGGAATAGAAATTCCCTCTACATGTAAGGGAGATGCTGCTATGAAATTACCTGTCCGCAAAAGAGTGGCAATGATCGGCATTGGCGATATTGCCCGTAAAGTCTATTTGCCGCTGCTCTCCCGGCATGATCAGGCCGAGGTGGTGGGAGTGCTCAGCCATTCCTCTGCTACGGTCGAGCGGGCTGTCCAGGCTTATCGCCTTCAGCGGGGGACAACCGAGCTTACGGAGCTGCTGTCCTGGGATCTGGATGCTGTGTTCATACATAGTCCTACAACTACGCATTATGAGCTGGTTACCGCATGCCTGGAGAATGGGGTGTCAGTGTATGTGGACAAGCCGCTCTCCTATGATCTGGAGGAATCCCGCCGGATGGCAGAGCTTGCTGAGAATAAGGGGCTGCTGCTGGGGGTGGGCTTCAACCGCCGCTACGCCCCGATGTATGCTGCCGCCAAATCCTGGCTGCATAAGGCTGGAGGCATCAGCCAATCCACCGCAGTCAAGCACCGGACGAAGCTGCAGCAGGGCAGCAGCCATGAGACGATCCATGATGACCTGATTCATATGCTGGATCTGCTGCTCTGGCTGTCTGGCGGGGATTATGAGCTGCTGCACAGCAGCCTGAAGGCGGATGCGGAGGGACGACTTCTGCACGCCTCGGGAATGCTGGGCTGGGAGAATGGGACCACCGGCCATTACAGCATGGTCCGGGATGCCGGGGCCGATCTGGAGAAGCTGGAGCTGCACGGACATGGCAGATCGGTTGAGGTGACCGATATGGAACGGGTTATATTATATGAGCAGGGCTCGTTGCCGCGCACGCAGAACTTCGGCAGCTGGGATACCCTGCTGGAGCGCAGAGGCTTCAGCGGAGCGGTCAGCCATTATCTCAGCAATATAGCGACACCGGAGCAATGCGGTATTTCCGCTTCGGCTGTATTGCCGAGCCATGAATTAGCAGCAAGACTAAGCCGCTGAGCGGTCAGATTCGCAGCAGAGAGAGAGGAGAACAACATGGAGGATTATGACAATAAGTCGATGGAAGAGCGAATCATCGAGAGCTATAAGCGGGACGAGGAGATGATGATTCTCGTATTTGCCCAGTGGTGTGTGAATAACAGGCTGGACCCGCATGCCCTGTATCTTCAGGCCTATCCGCAGCAGGAGGGCAATCAGGCACTGGCCAATGCATTGGCCCTGACGGTATCCGAGGAGGAGGCCGGGTTCATCTCCGATGATACGGTGCTGGGCGTACTCTCACTGTACAGCAATGATGATCTTGCCTATGTGGTTACAGAGGCCATTCAGCTAAGACGCAAGGCGGAAGACACCAAGGATTGAGAGCTGAAATATAATAATTGTGGTTAATGAACTTTTTTTTGGCAAACGATGTTCATTCCAGAATAAATGTGGTAAAATTATATATACTAACTAATTGTAAGCTTCATAGGTGAGAGGTGATAACCATGGAAGAACATCAAATGACGATGTGCCCGAGATTTGAGACGGCTTTTTCGTTTCTGGGCAAGCGTTGGAACGGACTCATTATTCAGACCTTGATGAGCGGCCCCAAGCGGTTCAAGGATATTTCTGGACTGATTCCGTCAATGAGCGATAAGATGCTGTCCGAGCGCATGAAGGATCTGGAATGCGAGGGTATTCTGGTACGTCATGTGTACCCGGAGACACCAGTGCGCATTGAATATGAATTAACAGTGAAGGGCCGTGCGCTTGAGCCGGTCATGCAGCAAATCCAGTCCTGGGCCGAGAGCTGGGTGGAGTAGCAGTACCGTAATATAGTTTTGATGACAGCCTCTTGCCGGGTATCCTGGTAAGGGGCTTTTCATTTTATGCGGCTTTTGCCCAAATAAACCTTGCACTTAGGCCCTACCTGTGTAATATAATAGAACATACTAAATATTACGGATGTGTGGAAGCGTTAACAAAAGTAGGAAAAGCCCAGGGTTATGCGGCAGGCGGATGCTTACGGGATGTGTTTTGGACGATGCTGATGGAAGGAAGCGGAGGGCTCACACAACTTTTAGGAGGCGAGGACCATGACCATCACCTTGTTTTCCCGGGAAATAACCTATGGAAAAAAGGATGTCGCCGAACTGGAGACTGCTTCGATTAAAGTACAGCTGATCTATGACAAGGTGCTGTTCATGCTTCATAACCATCTCCCGGATTCTCTGTGGACTGCGTGGATCGGTGTGCCCTATGAGATCATTTCATCTCTATATAAAGGGGACAATGACAGCGGGAGCGTGTTTCAGAAATGGATTCAAGGCCCGTCCGGCTGGAAATGCATCGGCTGTGAACGGCATTGTCTGGAGCCGGTAACGGCAAAGGAAGGGAGTGGCTCAAATGCTCAGCGCCGTTTTACTTTTCATAATGGAATTAGCCAGAGCATGGTACTTCAAGCTGTGATCTGGTCTATGTATGAGAACACGCGGCTGCTCCAGCCTTACTTGGGGGAGGAGGCTTTTCTGAGTGAGGAGGATATGGAGCTAATCTCGGTATACTTCGTGCCAACCTATCTGACCCCGGCACCGCTGAGCGAATTGAACAAACCAGCCAAAGAATATAAGGACAAGAAGATCAGAGTGTATCAGGAATGGATCTCTGCCCCCGATCTGGTGCTGCAGTGGAACGGCGGCCTGACCGAAGGCAGATGGATGACGGGTGTATATGTGGACCATTCACGGTTCGCCGGACTTGGCCCCTACCTGAAGGATGCGCAGGGCAAGCGGACTTATATGCAGGCGACTGTTCGATAAAAAAGTTAAACTCGAAAAAAAGAGTTGAACTTGAAGCCAGGTCGTCGCTGCTGTGAACATTTGGACTTCCGGCCGCTGTTGTGTTTGGATTTCTTGATTAGTACCGCTCTTCGCGGTAGAAATCCAAACACAAAGGCGATCGCTCCGCTCCTCCAGTTCCAAATTTCCCCTCCGCTTCTTTTGCTTCTTTGTTAAATTCTTTAATTCTTCTCCTATGCACTCACAGCAGCACAAGCCGCTCTACTCCGCCCGGTTATTCCTCCGCCGGATCAAGTACACGGTGCTTAAGATGACCAGTCCTGCTGTAACAGAAATGATCAGAATCACCTTCCCGTTCGCACCGCTGTCAGCTGCTGATTGGGCGGGGGTTGGATTCACGAAGGTAACGATAAGGATACAGGCTGCCACCACTATTGCCAGCAGTGCACCCAGTACGTTTTTACCTTTTGCTCCGCCCTGTGCTCCGCCCGGTCCCACATATGCACCGCTCCAGATCAGCCGTACGAGATAGGAACCCACACCCAGCATGAAAATTGCGTAATTGCTAAGCGGATACTCCAGCCACTTCATTCCGTAGTTTTGCAGCCCCATGTCTGCCAGCAATAAGAATGCCATCAAAAGAAATGCCTGATTCCCCGCCTTGTGCCGCTTCTGCAATTGTCTCTCATCCAGGTTCGTTCTGCTCATCCTTCGTTCCCTCCCAAAATAATTGATCCAGCGTCTTCCCAAGTGTTACACAAATGTCAATGCACAACCTCAGGGTCGGGTTGTAATCACCGTTCTCAATCGCGATAATTGTCTGCCTTGTGACCCCCACAGCATCCGCCAGTTGCTTTTGCGACATGTCTCTTGCCGCTCTCGAGGCTTTGAGCCTCAGATTTTTCCCCATTCCCTCACCTCACGCATATTGTAAAATATATAGAACAAAATGTCTAGTATATTTGACATAAGAAAACTAGAAGTTCGCGTTCATTAAAATTTGTTATATTCAGTGCGTACAATCACAAGTTTGGCCTAAAGCCAGTGATAAGGTGTAGAAGTGAAAAGAAGCACAAACCTACATCTTAAACTGAGGAGGGGCCAACATGGCGTCCAATCAATTAAACGATACAACAATTCAACCGGGTTTTACCCCGGAAGCAATGGTAAGGGATATTGTCCTTCAGTTCCCCAAGGCCGCAGATTATTTCAAGGCACAGCGGATCGATTTCTGCTGCGGAGGCGCAAAGCCGCTGGCTGAAGCCGCTGCCGAGAAGGGTCTTGACCCGGCAGCAATGGTTCAGGAATTGAACAAACTGCAGGAGCAGCATCCGGTTCTGGAAGAGGATACCGCCTGGAACGAGGCTTCGTCAGAGGAGCTGGTGGATTATATTGTGAACAAGCATCACCGCTACCTGCGTGAAGAGCTTCCGCTAATCAGCCAAAATGTAACCAAGGTGTTCCGCGTTCACGGTGAGGATTCACCGCACCTCGGAGAGATGCACCGTCTGTTCAATATGCTGCGTGAAGAGCTGCTGCAGCATACGGCGAAGGAAGAAGAGAGCGAATTCCCTAAGATGCTGGCCTACACTCAGAACCCAAGCGAAGAAGGACTTGCTGAGCTGCGCGGATTGCTGCATAATCTGGAAGCTGAGCATGACGGGGCCGGAGAGATTCTGCGTGAGCTGCGTAGAGTTACTAATGACTACACACCTCCCGCGCATGCCTGCACCACTTATCGCCTGACGTATGCCCGCCTTGAAGAACTGGAAGGCATGACATTTGAGCATGTGCATTTGGAGAACAATATTCTGTTCCTGCGTTATCAATAGGATCTCATGCAACTCATAAGTCCCTTCGGGGACTTTTTACTTTTTCTTCCGGCAGAAATGATTTGAGAACCCTTCCTCTATGCGTTATCCTTAAAGAGTCTGGGAAATTACATATGAAGGCGGTGCCGTGGGATGTCCACGAAATGGATGCGCTTAATGCTGTGCCTTCTGTTGCTGGCAGCGGCAAGCGGTTGCGGCTTGGGATCAGGGAATAGCAGTAGCAGTAACGGAGGCCAGGGGTTAACCTTTTCGGTTAAGGTAGGTGACAGCGAAATGGCCGGAAGCTCGGCCAGACTGCTTAACGAAGCTTACGTGTCCGGGAATTCAATGATAGAGCTGTTTAAGAAGAGCGGCGTTGTTACATTTTCAGGTGATGGAACTAACATTCTTGAGGTGAATAAGGTCTCGCTGGGTCAGGATATGAGCTGGGAGGTTCAGGTGAACGGCAAAAAGGTTCAAGAGCTGAATACGACCCTGGAACCGGGTTCGGCCATTACGATGTCAGCAGGGCCTGCGGCAACCGGAAAGATGTTTCAGCCTGTCATCATCACTGTGAACGGGGGGAGCGAGCAGCCGGAGCTGACACATTCGCATGTGCTTTCTTTTATGCAGGATATGTCCGTCAAGGGATTGCTCCAGAACAGTGGTATGGTTCGGCTTGCCGAAGATAACCGGACGGTGCTTACCGTGATGGATTATACCCCGCTCAGCAGCGAGGAATGGAGACTGAAGGTTAACGATAAAGGTCTGCTCGGTAATGGAGTGGACATGAAGCTCAGTCCGCAGGACAAGCTGGAAATCTCTCTGGTACTGAAATAAGTGAATGAAATGAAATAAGTGAGATCATGTACCGAATGAACGGATATCTGTGCGAAACTGCATGGGTATCCGTTTTTTTTTGAATAAAAGAATTCCTGTGCTTCATGCCATAAGTTGTCCTAAGTAAGGAAGGGAGAAGTCATCTCCACTTGTGTGAAAAAATTCACATACCGTGTGACTGTGGTCACACTTGCCAAGGAATGGGGGACAGTATAATTTCACTATGAGGTTAGGATTAGTAGAAATCAGAGTTTCTGAAGGAGGGTCTACCAGTGGCAGCGGAAAGAGAAAAGTTAGTGCTGATTGGGAATGGCATGGCGGGAGTAGGCACTATTGAGCAGATTCTAAAGCTGGGCGGGGCTTATGATATTACTGTCTTCGGCAGTGAGCCGCATCCCAACTATAACCGGATTATGTTGTCCTATGTACTTGAAGGCAGCAAGACGATTGAAGACATCATCCTCAACGATCTCGGGTGGTATGAAGATAATCATATTACACTGCATACCGGCACAACGGTTACCCGGATCGCTGAACAGAACAAACTAATATTGACCGATAATGGACTGGCGGTTCCTTACGATAAAGCAATTATTTCAACAGGCTCGAATTCTTTTATTTTACCCGTACCCGGCAGCACCAAGGATGGAGTAGTCGGCTTCCGCGATATCGCGGATTGTGATGCAATGCTGGCAGCAGCGAAGCAGTACCGCACGGCGGCTGTGATCGGCGGAGGCCTGCTAGGTCTTGAAGCTGCAAAGGGTCTTGTCAATCTGGGCATGGATGTTACTGTTGTGCATCTGCTGGAGGATCTGATGGAGCGTCAGCTGGATCGTACCGCTTCTTCAATGCTACAGGCAGAACTTACGCGTCAAGGTGTGAAATTTGCCATGGGCAAGCAGACTGTGGAACTGACCGGCGAAGAACGGGTTACTGGTCTACGCTTCAGTGACGGCAGTGAGTTGCCGGCAGAGTTTGTAGTGATGGCTGTTGGAATCAAGCCGAATGTCCAGCTTGCGAAGGACAGCGGAATTACCGTTAACCGCGGGATCGTAGTTGACGATTATATGCAGACTTCTATGACAGATGTTTATTCTGTCGGCGAATGTACAGAACATCGGGGAACCTGCTACGGACTCGTTGCACCGCTATTTGAGCAGGGCATGGTTCTCGCCAAGCATTTGTCCGGGGTACAGACTCCGGGCTATGAAGGCTCAGTTGTAGCAACCAAACTCAAAATTTCCGGGGTAGATGTGTTCTCCGCTGGTGAATTCACCGAAACGCCTGAGCATACCGTCATTTCTGCCAAGGATGAATGGAAGCGAACCTACAAGAAGATTTTGCTTAAGGATAATGTGATTGTCGGTGCCGTTCTGTTCGGTGATGTAACGGAGTCTGCGAACTTGCAGAAGCTTGTGAAAAACAGCACAGAGATGACCAATGAAATCTATGATGAAGTTATGGGCACAAGCTGCTGCGGCGGAGGCGGAGCCAAGAAAGGGATGTCCGTTGAAGCGATGGCCGATGAAGAAATCGTCTGCGGCTGCAACGGGGTTACCAAAAAGGCTATTGTGGATGCAGTTACGGAGAACGGCTTCACTACAGTGGATGAGATTAAGGCTTGTACGGGTGCAACCCGTTCCTGCGGCGGCTGTAAGCCTGTGGTTGAGCAGATTCTGCAGTTTGTTCTCGGAGACAGTTTCCAGCAAAGCGCCAAGCAGGGCATTTGCAGCTGTACCCCGCTTAGCCGGGATGAGATTGTAGCGGAGATTACAGCCAAAGGCCTTAAGACCACCAAGGAAGTCATGCATGTCCTGGACTGGAAGCAGGCAGAAGGCTGTTCCAAATGCCGCCCAGCAGTGAACTATTATCTGGGGATGATCTACCCCGACACTCATGAGGATGAGAAGGAATCCCGGTTCGTCAATGAACGGATGAGCGCCAATATTCAGAAGGACGGAACCTATACAGTTATCCCGCGGATGTATGGCGGGGTGACGACTCCTGAGGATTTGAAGCGGATTGCCGATGTGTCCCTGAAATATGATGTGAAGGTTGTGAAGGTGACGGGCGGACAACGCCTGGATCTGATTGGTGTTAAAAAAGAGGATGTACCAAAGGTGTGGGAGGAGCTGGATATGCCTTCCGGCTATGGCTATGCGAAATCCCTGCGTACGGTGAAGACCTGTGTAGGTTCGCAGTTCTGCCGCTTCGGCACACAGGATTCCATGGGCATGGGCGCTATGCTTGAGCGCAAGTATGAGCGGCTGGATATGCCAGCCAAGTTCAAGATGGCGGTTAACGGCTGTCCGCGTAACTGTGCAGAGTCCTGCACGAAGGATATTGGGATTGTCGGCAATGACGGCGGCTGGGAAGTATTCATCGGCGGCAACGGCGGGATTAAACCACGGATCGCAGATGCCTTCTGCAAGGTGAAAACCGACGAGGAGCTGGTTGAGGTCTGCTCCGCGGTCATCCAGTATTACCGTGAGACCGGTAATTACTTGGAGAGAACCTCCGAATGGGTAGAGCGCATGGGCCTGGAGCATATCCAGACTGTAATCATGGGCAGTGACGACAACCGTAAGGAGCTGGCGGCACGTATTGACTTTGCCCTGGCCCAGGTGAGTGATCCTTGGAAAAAAATGCTGGATGACAAAAACACCCGCACCGCGTTGTTCGAGCAGACACAGGTATAGTCTTAAGGGGAGAGGGAGAGAGCATAATGGAACGGAGTAACCGGGAGTATACAGTAGGAGCTGTTGAAGATTTCATGCCCCAGATTGGCCGGGTAGTGAACGCAGGAGAGGTAGAATTAGCCATATTTCGCACATCGGCTGGCGCCTTCTATGCCATTAAGAACCATAGTCCCCACCCAAAGGGCGGTCCGCTCGCTGAGGGGATAGTATCAGGCTATTATTTGTACGATCCGCTGCATGACTGGAAAATCGATCTGCGCACCGGAGAGGTTCAGGCTCCGGACCAGGGCCAGGCCGAAGTCTATCCGGCAGCCGTGGATGGCGGAGTCGTCAAGGTCACTTTGCCTGCGGCAGTAGCAAGGCTATAAATTTAAAGAAGAGCAGGTGCTGATATGTTTACGCAGAGCGTAGAGAATATCGTTGAGACAGCCGTAGGCAAACGCGACAAGATGAATGAGAGCCTGCCCAAGTATTTCTTGGCGGCACTCCTGGCAGGAGCTTATGTAGGTATTGGTATTATTCTGATCTTCTCGCTGGGGGCGCCGCTGGCCGCGATCAAGTCACCGTTCCAGCCGCTGATTATGGGCGCATCCTTCGGGATTGCCCTGACCCTGGTTGTATTCGCAGGTTCAGAGCTGTTCACGGGAAATAATATGTTCTTCACGGTAAGCACGCTTGCCGGGAGAACTACGGTCTGGGACACCGTGAAGAACTGGGTCCTGGTATTCCTCGGCAATGTAGCCGGTGCAGTAGTTCTTGCCCTGCTGATTCAGGGATCGGGTCTCTTCAAGGCAGCGCCTGCCGAGCATCTGATCTTCGCGGCAGCAGCCAAGAAGATGAGCCTGCCGTTCTCGGAGCTGTTCTTCCGCGGCATTCTCTGTAACTGGCTGGTCTGCCTGGCGCTCTGGATGTCCTCCCGCGCCAAGAGTGAAGCGGCGAAGCTGGTGCTGATCTGGTGGTGTCTGTTCGCCTTCATCGCGAGCGGCTATGAACACAGTGTAGCGAACATGACACTCCTCAGTGTAGCTGTGCTGCTGCCGAATCATCCAGAGACTGTAAGCATCGCCGGCTGGTTCCACAACATGATTCCTGTTACGCTAGGCAATATCATCGGCGGCGGTGTATTCGTCGGCATGGCCTACTGGCTAATCTCACCTGTGCGAACTCCGCGTAACGTATCTGCTACCCCTCAGACTAAGAAAGCAAGCTAACTTCTCCGTATAAAGTCCCGCAGCTGCTACATGGCTGCGGGGCTTTTTTGTCGCTCTATCCCTGCTATAATAGGGATAATTCTTACCAGGAGGTTATTTTCATATGAATATATTGATTCTTGGTGCTACCGGCCGGGTGGGGAGCCACATTGTTACCCATGCTCTTCAAGATGGACATCATGTGACAGTGCTGGTCCGCACACCGGAGAAGGTTCATCCTCTCCATGCCAACCTGACGATTATCGAAGGTAACGTTCTTAATCAAGATGATGTCGCCCGGGCAGTGCAGGGAAATGATGTAGTTATTAGTGCATTGAACACTGACGGGACAACCACGCTTTCAGACAGTATGCCTTTTATCATCGAAGCCATGTATGGGGAGGGGATAGAGCGCATTATAACCGTAGGAACTGCGGGTGTTCTCCAAAGTGAGATTTCGCCTGAACTCCTGCGTTATCAATCCAGCGAATCTAAACGCAGGTCCACCCGTGCCGCAGAGGAACATGAACAAGCCTATCGCTTGCTGGAGCGATCGACGCTGAAATGGACCATTGTGTGCCCAACCGCTTTGCGAGACGGAGAACGCTTGGGAATTTATCGTGTGAGACAAGATATTCTGCCCGAAGGCGGTACTGAAATATCTGTAGCGGATACAGCGGAATTAACCTATAGTCAAATTGAAGCTAGCGATTTCATAAGAGCTCGTGTGGGTATAGCTTATTAATGAAGGGGAGTAGTCAGAAAAAAAGACGCCGGACAGGGCGCCTTCGACCACTCTATTAAATTTATGGGGTCAGATATGTTTCAATGAGGTGAATAGAGGGTATTATTGATAGGAAATTAAATTTAAATTCGGCAAATTTCATTGGGACATAATTCGCAGTGGCAGATTTCCTGAAGCATCGTCAGATTCTTGATGACAATCATGCCATTCTCATACTCTACCGCGTCTTTTTTACGCAAATCACTCAGCATGCGGTTGACGCTCTCACGAGTAGCGCCGATCATGTTGGAGAGATCGGTATGGGTGATTTTTTTGTTGATGAGAATGCTGTCGCCAGTCTTCTCGCCATACGTATTCCCCAGACGGATCAGTGTGGAGCAGAGTGCACCCGGTTTGCCGTACATCATCAGATCGCGGAATTTCGTCTGTGTGAGACGGTGATGAATGCCCATCCATTTCATGAAGTCGATAGCGAAGTCGCAGTGCTGGCAGATCAGAATCTCAAGATCCTTCTGCTCGATAACGCCAACTTCACTTTCCTCAATAACTTCGGCGGTGAAGCTATGCTTCGTGCTGAAGAACGGGTCTGCCTGGCCTACCATGTCACCTGCCTGATACATATACAGAATCAGTTCTTTGCCTTCGTCTGTTGATTTGGTTAATTTCACTCGTCCACGTTTGATATAAAACAATTTATCCGAAAAGTCGCCTTCCCAAAACAGGTGAGAACCCTCTGGGACCATGCGTTCCTTCATTGTGACCAAAAGCCGGTTAAAGTTCTGTTCGGAGAAACAGTTTGTATTGCCGCGGGCTTCGATAACATTATAATGTTCCTTTATCATAATCGACATCCCCTTTATTCCCTCAGTTTTTCAGTAAATTTTAAATTAATTATACCTTGAAATTCCTCTTTATGGGTAAATATTTTCCCGTAAAAGTGTCGAATTTTTAACATTGTGATAATTTTCACTTCATTTGTGTGAGAGTTGATGTTTTTTTGGACCAGAACGGGTTCATTTGCCCTGCACTACAGAATATTATAGCAGCTGTCTCCTAATCCGGATAGATCCTGGGAGCAAGCGGCTTTTTTGCGTTGGTCACACATTTCCGCATTCCGTAAAAATACACATAACTCTCTTACGCACAGACCTTGGTCCAGAAGGAGCTTAGAGATACTCTGAAACTGAGCGTCCGAACCTCCGTATAGGGCGGCGGAACAGACCGAGTATTCTCTTAGCGAAGGAGAGTTCCAACATGGCAAAAGTAGCAGATCCATATCTGAAGGTCGATCCATGGGCAATTATTGAGGAGGGCTTCGATCTGGAGCGAAACCGGACTTCAGAATCGATTTTTTCACTGGGTAATGAGTATATGGGGGTACGGGGGTATGCGGACGAGGGCTACAGCGGCGATTCATTGCCGGGCAGCTATTTCAATGGACTGAATGAGCAAATGGAGGTCGGCAACCACTATAAGGGTATTATCCGGTCGCTGCGGTATATGGTGAATGCGGTAGACTGGCTGCATACCCGGATTTCGGTGGATGGTGAACCGCTGGATCTGGCTCATTCCCGCATTGAGAAGTATTCCCGCAGACTGGATTTCCGGACGGGAACCTATACACGGGAGTTCATCTGGCTGCTGGCGGACGGGAAAAAGCTGAAGCTCCGCTTCACGCGGCTGGTAAGTATGACGACGTCTCATCTGGGGATGCAGGAGATTAGCTTCACCGCGCTTAATTTCACGGGTAAGGTGGATATTTGTACTGGCCTTGACTTCGGCATGGTTCATGAGGAACACGGCCAGAGCATGTGGAAGGAGCAGCGCAGCGGGGAGGAGGGTGCGGTGACTGCCATTATGGCTAGTACACTGACAACCGGGAATCAGCTGTTCTCGGGCTTCGTCCTGAAGTCTTCGCAGGCGCTGCATACGGAGCTTGTGGAAGATGACCGGTATATCGGGCGGCAATTCTCCCTTATGCTGGCTGAAGGGGAGCCAGCTTCCTTCACGAAGCTGGTGGTCAATGTGACGGACAGTGATGCTTCACGAGCAGCAGACCGTCTCTGGACAAAAGGCATGGAGCTGGCAGCAGCGGCTGACCGGCTGGAGGAGGAAGAGGTGCTTGCTGACCAGGCCGCCTACTGGAGCGGCATCTGGGCAACCAGCGATATCCGGATTGAGGGCGACCCGGAGAATCAGCAGGGCATCCGTTTTTGTATTTTCCAGTTGTATCAGACTTATCACGGGGACCATCCCGGGTACAACATCGGTGCCAAAGGGTTAACCGGCGAAGCTTACCGGGGGCTTGCCTTCTGGGATACTGAGTCCTACTGTCTGCCGTTCTATCTGTTCAATAACCCTAAGGCGGCCCGCAGTCTGCTGGAATTCCGCTACAAGACGCTGCCTCAGGCGCTCCAGCGCGGGAAGGATGTGGATTGCGCGGGCGCGTTCTATCCGATTGCTACGATTGACGGGACAGAGAGTTGTGACCTGTGGCAGCACTCCAACCTGCAGCTTCATGTCGGGACGGCCGTCTCCTATGGAATCTGGCATTATGTGAATAATACAGGCGACAGGGAATTCCTCTACAGTAAAGGGGCCGAGATGCTGATTCAGATCAGCCGTTTCTATGCATCCCGTGGTCAATGGGGGCAGCGCAGCGGGGAATACGGGTATTTCGGTGTTATGGGACCTGATGAATTCCAGCTAATGGTCAACAATAACTGTTACATTAATCTGATGGCTCAGAAGTTATTCGAATACACGTTCGAAACGGTAGCCCTAATGAAGGCGGAAGCGCCGGAGGAGTATGCGGCGGTTATAGCGGCTACTGCGCTCCGCGAGGAGGAATTGGCCGACTGGGACCACAAGCGTACCCATATGAAAATCCCGTTCGATCCCGGTAGCGGCATCTACGAGGAGCATGACGGATTCTTCGACATGCCGCATCTGGATATTCATTCGATTCCGGTGTCCGAGTTCCCGCTCTATGCCAACTGGTCTTATGACCGTCTGTACCGTTACGATATGATCAAGCAGCCGGATGTGCTGATGTTCCTGTTCTTGTATAACGGGCAATTCTCCCGCGAGGCCAAGCTGGCGAATTATGAATATTATGAACCGAGATGTATTCATGAATCCTCGCTCTCGCCGTCCATTCACTCGATTCTGGCCAGTGAACTCGGCAAGCCGGAGGAAGCATACCGGTTCTTCGAGTTCGCCACGCGTCTGGATCTGGACAACTATAACCGGAATACAAGAGAAGGGCTTCACACCACATCGATCGCCGCAGCGTGGATGAACATCGTCTACGGCTTCGGCGGGATGCGCTCGGATGGAGATTGTCTATCCTTCCGGCCGGTGCTGCCGAAGCAGTGGACCGCCTACAGCTTCCATGTGATGTGCAGGGGCGTATTGCTGGGCATTACGGTAAATGCAGAGTCGGTCTGCTTCAGAGCAGTCAATGGCGGAAGCGTGGAGGTGCTGATCTATGATCAGCGAGTGAACGTAGATGAAGCAGGTATAGAGCTTCCGCTGGCTGAAGGGATGCTGGCGTAATGGACTGGAAGGTAAGCGAGTGCGGGTTCGACGCTGGCAGAATGACGACGAATGGCAACAAATATATGATCGGCAACGGATACATGGGCTATCGGGGAGTGCTGGAGGAGTACGGCAAGGACCAGCTTGCGGCGGTTACATTGGCCGGGGTATATGACAGGTCGGGTGATAAGTGGCGCGAGCCGGTGAACGCCCCGAATGGACTGTATACGGTAATCATCTGTGACGGCATAAAACTCAGCGTGCTGGAGACAGAACCGCTGGAGCATACACAGAGTCTGGATCTCCGCTCGGCTATCCACCGGCGGGAGACGATGTTTGATATCCGGGGAGGCGGAAGGGTGACCCTGACCGCAGAGCGGTTCGTTAGTATGAATCAGCTCCACTTGCTGGCAGCCAGATGGACCCTTCACTGCACCGTCGATTGCCGGATCGGGATAATGACGGGAATCGATGGCGCGATATGGGATATTAACGGCCCCCATCTGTCCGAACAACAGAGCAGCTCTGCCGGCGGGGTGCTGCTGTCAACAGCAGTTACCGGGGAGCTGGGGCAGCAGGTGGCGGTGGCTGAGCTTATAGCGTTCGGTACGGCTGAACAGGCGAAGCGGGTTGACGCTGTTATCGAGCTGGATGGAGGAACCGCACTGCGCCATATTTCTATAGAAGCCAAGGCAGGTGAGACTTATACATGGTGCAAATATGCAGCCGTGTTCACCGGTCTGGATGGCGAAGGCGATCCTGAGGAAGACGGGCCTGATGAGCGGGCGGTGCAGACTGTCCAGGAGGCCGCCGCTACAGGATATGGCGGACTGCTGGAGGCTCACCGGCGTAAGTGGGCGGAGCGGTGGTCACGAAGCGATTGTGTCATTGAAGGCGATGATGAGGCGCAGTTCGCTCTGCGGTTCAGTATGTATCAGCTGCTGATCATTGCACCTACGCTGTCGGAGAAGGTCTCGATTCCGGCACGCGGCTTGTCCGGGCAGGTCTATAAGGGGGCCGTATTCTGGGATACGGAGATGTTCATGCTGCCCTTTTTCCTGCACAGTGATCCTGAGATTGCCCGCAATCTGATGATGTATCGCATCCACACGCTGGATGGTGCGCGGCGGAAGGCGGAGGAATACGGATATTTAGGCGCCTTCTACGCATGGGAGAGCCAGGACTCCGGGGACGATGCCTGCACCCTGTTCAACGTGAACGATGTATTTACAGGACGGCCGATGCGGACCTATTTCCGCGATAAACAGATTCATATCAGTGCAGATGTTGTGCATGGACTCTGGCAATACGTGACCTTCACTGGAGATGACAGCATCCTGGCGGACGGCGGGGCAGAGGTGATCTGGGAATGTGCGCGTTTCTTCTATTCCTATGCTTATTATAATCCCGTGAAGCAGCGGTATGAGCTGCTGGATGTTACCGGACCGGATGAATACCATGAGCGGGTGAATAATAATGCGTTTACGAGTGCCATGGTTCAGGAGACACTGAAGATTGCCTTGCAGACAGCAGAGCGGTTGCAGGACAAATATCCGGCCATGTATAACGGTCTTGCTGAATCTTATACGGACGGGCCGTTCCTGGATGAATTCACAGATATGCTGGCACAGCTCTATGTTCCGCAGCCCGACCCGAATACGCTGGTGATTGAACAATTCGGCCGTTATCTGCAACTGGAGGATGTGTCTCTGGCTGAGTTGAAGGCACGGGTCATTCACCCGAATGAGTACTTCGGCGGAGGCAACGGGCTGGCTACCACAACAAGAATCCTCAAGCAGGCGGATGTGGTGCTGATGCTGTATCTGTTCAAGGGACAATTCAGCAAGGACGTGAAACGGGTCAACTGGGAATTCTATGAGCCGCGCACGGAGCATGGCTCAAGCCTAAGCGCGTGCATCTACGCCCTGGTCGCTGCGGATATCGGCTTGCCGGACTGGGGATATCCCTATTTCATGCGCACGGCCACGGTCGATCTTACCGGCGAGTCGAAGCAATACGTCGGTGACCTGTATATTGGCGGTACCCATCCGGCTGCGAATGGAGGCGCATGGATGGCTGTGGTTCTTGGCTTTGCGGGATTACAGTATGACGGCGAGAGCGCCATACTGAATCCGTCGCTGCCGCAGGCATGGGAGTCAGTAGAGCTGCCGGTTGTGCTGCGCGGCGGCAGCTTCCGGCTGCGGATCAGCCGGGAAGAGATTACCGTCACGGCTGCGGAAGGCAACAGCGAGGCTGTCACGTTCGCCGGATTCGGCGGCGAAGCTGAGCTGTGTCCTCCGGGGACGCAGCTGCGGCTGCGGGCCTAATTCCGCAACCGTATGTTTCAGATTTATTTCAGAGAGGAAATGTTAACGATGCTGGAGCATATGAAGGGCGCTATCTTCGATCTGGATGGCGTGATTGTAGACACGGCGAAATATCACTATCTGGCCTGGCGCTCGCTCGCCGGGGAGCTGGGCTTCCCGTTCACCGAGGAGGACAATGAGCGGCTGAAGGGCGTCAGCCGGATGCGGTCGCTCGATATTCTGCTTCAGATCGGCAGTCTGAGCTTCGGCGAAGCAGAGAAGCTGGCGATGGCGGAGAAGAAGAACCGCCTCTATGTGGAATATATCTCCGGACTGGACGAATCTGAGCTGCTGCCCGGTGTCAGAGCCTATCTGAATGCGCTCAGAGCACGCGGCGTGGCTATTGCCCTTGGCTCTGCGAGTAAGAATGCGGAATTCATATTGGATAAGCTGAATATTGCGGGGCTGTTCGACGTTGTTATTGACGGCAATAAGGTAGCCAGGGCGAAGCCGGACCCTGAGGTGTTCCAGACCGCCTGCCGGGAGCTGGGGCTGCAGCCGCAGGACTGTGTGGTATTCGAGGATGCCGAGGCCGGAGTAGCCGCCGGCAAGGCTGCAGGAATGCAGGTGGTCGGCATCGGGAAGCCTGAAGTGCTGAAGGCAGCGGATCTGGTGATATCCGGATTGCATGAATTGTAAGAGCTTGATAGAATGGCCCTTGAGGAACTTTTTTCCTCTATTATCTATTCTATTATAGAAGGAAAGCTTGAGGGATGATGATGGAAACGTTGTTGCTATGGCCTGAAGGTGCGCCTGGAGCGCTGGGAGCCAGTGAAGAGGATCAGCCTGCGATTACACCGTATTTAGTCGAAGGTCAGGGGAATGCCGCTGTTCTGGTCTGTCCGGGAGGAGGGTATGCAATGCGTGCCGACCATGAAGGCGGTCCGGTAGCGGAGTGGCTGAATACACTGGGCATCTCCGCGTTCGTGTTGCGCTACCGTGTTGCGCCTTACCAATACCCGAGTGCACTGCTGGATGCTCAGAGAGCGCTGCGCATGATCCGCTTCCGGGCGGACGAATATGGAATTGACCCGGACCGTCTCGGCATTCTGGGCTTCTCAGCGGGTGGACATCTCGCTTCTACCGCCGGGGTATCTTATGATCTGGGCAATCCTGATCACCCGGAGCCATTGGAGCGGCTGTCCAGCCGTCCGGATCGCCTCATTCTATGCTATCCGGTCATCTCAATGACCGAAGGGGTGACACATCAAGGCTCGAAGGAGAATCTGCTGGGAGCCGTTCCCGATGCAGAGCTGTCGCTTAAGCTCAGCAGCGAGTTCCAGGTGACTCCGGACACGCCGCCAACGTTCCTCTGGCATACCTCTGATGATGATTATGTCCCGGTGGAGAACAGCCTGCTGTTCGCCGCAGGTCTTAGCCGCCATAAGGTTCCATTCGATCTGCATATCTATGCGCACGGTGTACACGGTCTGGGCTTAGCCCCTGAAGAGCCGCACACCAAGACATGGACGGATGCCTGTGCCTCATGGCTGCAATTGAACGGGTATACGAGAGCGTGAACTTCTGTATCTATGCCCGCGTCCAAGGGGACGGTAAATAATCACCTTTGATAAAGGGCGTCCCACGCTGCCGGTCGGCAGCAGGACGTTCTTTTTTGCAGGGGTAGAGACCTTTAGACAACTGGTTCAGATGACTATGCTGCTATATTAATTTATAATATTCTACGGATAGGGTGATTCGAGAGACCCGGGAAAGGCAGGTACATATTATGAGTCTTATGTTTTCACGCGTGCATACAGCGGAAGAGACCGCTGAGGTTGCCTTGTTGGCGGCAGAGATATGGCGCGAATATTATATCACCCTTATTACTTCCCAGCAGATCGAGTATATGCTTGACAAGTACCAATCGGTTCCAGCGATTACGCAGCAGATCCATGAGCAGGGTTACGAATATTACTTAATCCATAGCGGGGAAGGCTCTACGGTGGGATATATGTCGGCCAGACAAGATGAAGGGAAACTCTTCCTGAGCAAGTTCTATATAGGCAAGGAGTACAGGGGGCGCAGCTACGCCAGCCAAGCGTTGGCCTTCCTGGAGAAGCTGTGTCAGGACCGTAATCTGACTCATATCTGGCTGACAGTCAATCGTGATAACGAATCCAGCATTGCGGTATATCAGAAAAAAGGATTCCGGATGATACGGGAACAAATAGCGGATATCGGTAATGGATTTGTTATGGATGATTTTATTCTGGAGAAAGAAATCCCGGTCCCCTGAGAGAGGAACAGCTTATTCATGAACAAGGATTCATCCTATAATCAATCGGTGACCTATTGGAAGCAATATCAGAAGTTTTTCCCGGATGACATGCAGATCAATGAAGCCCGTTTACCCGCAGAAGAGTGGATGACCTGGAACCATGCTCATATTCATCTGGATCGTATGCCTGCTCCTGATGCACCTTTAAAAATCATTTTCATTCATGGAGCTGGCGGCAATGGCCGGTTGCTCGCTCCTTATGCACGAATGCTGCAAACCTACGGTTATGAAGTAGTGTCTCCGGATCTGCCGCCTTATGGTCTAAGCTATACTGATTCAGCGGAATCACTAGATTATCAGCTCTGGATTGACATCCTTAATGAATTGATCGAACAGGAGCTTAGAAGGGACGGCAAGCCTGTTATTCTGCTGGGCTCCAGTATTGGAGGCATGTTAGCTTATCACACCGCAGTACAAAGTAAGCAGGTCAAAGGGTTAATTGCAACGACATTTGTGGATACGAGTGATGTGAAGGTTCGTGATCAGTTAGCTCCCAACATACTCATTAGCCGGTTAGGGGAATGGTGTATGAATCAATTCCCTGCCCTGCTAGACTCCCTGCAGATCTCTGTGAATAAAGTATCCCGGATGAAATTGATCACGAACAACGCCGAACTGACCAGACTTATTATGAATGATTCCCATGCGGCAGGCACAAAAATCCCTTTACGCTTATTAAGAACATTTCTAAATATGAAACCGGTCCTGGAACCTCAGCATTTTGACCTGTGTCCGGTATTACTCGTTCATCCTCAATTAGACCCTATGACTCCTTACCGCTTCAGTAAACCGTTTTATGGCCATCTTAAAAGCAGAAAAGAATCTGTGATTCTAGAGGGCGCAGGTCATTTTCCGATTGAACCACAGGGGCTGGAGCAGATGATTGTGGCTGTGCTTGCTTTTTTGAGAACAGTAGAGGAAGAATTACAGCTAGCATAAGCCGTCCGGCGCAATGTGCTCAGGAGGAAACACTATAAAACCAGTCCAACGCGGGATGTTCGTGTGTGGGCTGGTTTTTACTTAGCTGAAAAACTCCATACAAATGGACATAAAGAACTTTGAAATAAACCTGTGTAAGCGCTTGTAGGTTTGTTAAAATATAAGAACTTATATGTTTCACACGATAACTTATCCTTCTATTTCTCGCTGAAACGGTACCGTCCTTTAAAAGGACGGCAACGCCGTTTCCACTTGTATTATTGGAACTGGAGGTGAATCCAGATGTTGTCCACGCTTGTAAAACCCATTGTCAGACTCAGTGTCAAGCAGCAGTTGATTCTGCTGTTCCTGATCATGATTACGCCTATTCTGATTCTGAACAGCTACGGCAACTATAAGGCAGAGGAGATTCTCAAGCACCATGTGACCAATGCCTATGTGGAGCTGAACAAGCAGAATTTTGCCATCATTAACAGAGACATCGATACGGTGAACAAAATAACGACCACCGTCATCCAGAATCCGGTCCTGCAGCAGCTTAATATGAGCGGAAATGATACGGTGCTGGAGCGTGTGGAACGTTACGAGACCATCGAGAAGCTGCTCGGGAGCTATTCGCAAGGAGCGGAGCGGGGTGACGGCATTTACTACTCGCTATACGTATATGATCCTGATAACTACTACTTTTTCGCCCCCAATTTTCCGCAGGTAAAGAAGGCGGGGGTTTATTTTTTCTCCAAGGAGGAACGGCCGTACTGGTTCGATCAGGTAGTGCAGCAGAAAGGCCGAGGTTACCTGATGTTCACCGATAAGCTGAGTCCGCAGGCCGAAGAGCTGAAGACGCTCACTTATGTCAGGGCTGTCAATAATATCTACCGGGGGGAAGGGACGCTCGGCGTGCTGGTGGTGACCAAGATGGAATCGAAGATCGGTGAATCGCTAAGGTCGATCTCACTGCCGGACGGGGAAATCTATCTGACGGATATGAGCAACCGTGTACTGGCCTCGACCACGAATTCAACCGGAGAGGTGATCGTTCTGCCGGACGGCTCGGAGGCGGGAGATCCTGAGGGAACCGAGGATATTATCACGGATGACTTCATCTATGTGGTGAACAACAATCATGCCTTTGAGCAAAAGCTGGTCTACAAGGTACCCGTCAAATCCCTGCTCCAGCAGCAGAACGAAATGAAACGCGTCATTCAATACATAACAGTGGCCTACGCGCTGTTCGGATTGATCATCATTACCTACTTCTGGCGTTCGCTGATGACCCCTTTGCAGAAGCTGGCTTTTTTTGTACGCAAGTATGAGCCGGGCAACCGTGTGCCCGAGACTCCCCGCAGAGGCAGCAACGATGAGGTCAGTGTGCTGATTACCGCCACGTACGATATGGCCCGCAGGCTCAACAGCCTGATTATGTACAAATACCAGATGGAGCTGAAGCAGAAGGAATCGCAGCTGCAGCTGCTCTATCAGCAGATCAACCCGCATCTGCTGTACAACACCCTGGAGAGTATTTATTGGAAAAGCTCGCTCGAAGGCAACGTGGAATCCGCGGAAATGATCAAGGAATTATCCAAGCTGATGAAGATCAGCTTAAGCCGGGGCCGGGAGCTGATCACGCTCGAGGAGGAGCTTGAACATGCCAGTGCCTACATCAAGCTCCAGCAGCACCGGCATGATTATGTGTTCGCCGTTATCTGGAATATCGCTCCCGAGACCACCAGGAATCTGATCCCCAAGATCACCCTGCAGCCCCTGATCGAGAATGCCATTATCCACGGGGTTAAGCATATGGAGGAGGACGGCGAAATCATTATTACCTCTGTGCTGGAGGATGGCCGGATTCGGATTACCATTGAGGATAACGGCTATAAGCAGGTCGATTATAAGGCTATCGAACAGATACTTAATGATGACAGTCCGAACCCGGTGAACGGCTACGGTATCCGCAATATCCATCAGCGTGTGCAGCTGCATTTCGGCGGGGATTACGGGATCAGCTACGGACCGCGCGAACGCGGAGGCACGATAGTAAGTGTGATCCTTCCGAAGTCAGAGACTATAGAGTAGAGGAGAGAATACGGTGTTCAATATACTGGTTGTTGATGATGAGCCGCTCATTTGCAAAGGACTGAGCAGCCTGCTGGCTGCTTCCGGGCTGGATATTGACCATATCTATACGGCCGGCAGCGGATATGAGGCACTGGATTGTATCCGTATGGAGGAGATCGACCTGCTTGTGACTGATATCCAGATGGGGGCTATGAGCGGGATCGAACTGATGCAGCATGCCAAAATGACCAAGCCCTGGGTGCAGACGATCGTCATCTCTGCGCATGAGACCTTTCAGTATGCCCAGATGGCCGTCCGCCTGGGGGCGAGGGACTATCTGATCAAGCCGCTGAACAGTGAGCAGTTCCTGGATTCGGTGCGCAGTGTCGTCCTGAAGATGAATAGACCGTCGCCGGAGCTGGCTACTTATATGGATGGTAATGGAGACCGCTTCCGCCTCGAGGAGCCGCTTCCCGAGTACAGCGAGCTGCTGAACAGTCTGCTTACAGAGACTGCGGCGGTGCTGGGGGCAGAGGAGAAGCTGCGCAAGCTGGATGAGCTGAGGCTGCAGGGGCCGTTTTTTGCGGTGATCAAAATCAAGCTCCCCCTGCCGCAAGACCGGCCTGAGCAGAGGTACACTACCCGCGATCATAGCCTGCTGCGTTACGCTGCTTTGAATATCGCCAAGGAGTTGCTGGATCAGGAGTGGAATTCCACCGCCTTTTATTCGCCGGATCAGGAGATTACGGTCATCATCCAGTGGGATGAGCAGAGCTACGAGGAGCCAACCACCGGCCAGCTGAGCCGTCTTGAAATGCTGGGACGCAGTCTGCATTTTAATATTCACCGCTACCTGCAGCTGAGTGCTGTTATCGGCATCAGCCAGATTCTGAAGGGGCTGAGCTTCATGGATGTGCTGAACCGGCAAGCCTCGAAGGCGATCCTCTGGAACAACGAGCAACCCGATCATTTTGTGTTCTATTATGGGGATTTCAACTGGAACAACTATGCTGCTGATCCGTCGCCCGAGGAGCTGCATACGCACAGCAATCTGATTGTGCAGAAGGCGAAGGAATATATTGACGGGAATTACGCCCAGAAAGGGCTGACGATCCATGAAGTAGCCAAAAAGAATCATGTCAGCCCTAATTACCTGAGCTATCTGTTCAAGAAGAATACAGGTTACAACCTGTGGGAATATGTCATTAAGCTGCGGATGGAGGACAGCCGGGAGATGATTCTGAACACCGATCTGCGCAGGTATGAGATTGCGGAGCGGGTCGGATACGAGTCGCCGGAGCATTTTAGCAAAATTTTCAAAAAATACTTTGGGCTCAGCCCCAGCGAGTTGAAGAAGTAAGAACGCTTACGATTGCCATAGATATAGACATGTTAAGTCTCTCCCTCATTTCCTACAATAAAGACAGGAGGCGCTTTCCCGTAAAGTGCTGAAAGACGACAGGAATGAGGGAGCCGGAATGAATCAGTCTGCTGCGTTACATGATCACCTTCCAGCGGAGCTGGAGAACAAGCCGTACAAGCAGAACCGCTGGAAAAAGAATTACTGGGGTGTGATGTTTCTTGTCCCCGCATTGATTATCTTCATTATGTTTATGTGGGTGCCTATCTTCAAAGGGTTCCTGTACAGCTTCTACACCGTTGATTTCGTCAAAGGCAATACCTTCGTCGGCCTGGACAATTACGCCAGGGCGCTTACCGACCCCGATGTGCTGATTGCTGTCCAAAACACCCTGTACTATATGCTGCTCTGCCTGGTGATCGGCTTCTGGGTTCCGATTGCCTTTGCCATTGCGATCTCTGAGCTGCGGAAATTCGGTGGATTCGTGCGCGTTGCCGCATATTTGCCATATGTCATGCCTGCTGTAGTCCTATACGGGCTGTGGCGTTGGCTGTATGATCCGGTTGGACC
Source organism: Paenibacillus sp. FSL H8-0332 (assembly GCF_037963835.1). Lineage (NCBI taxonomy): Bacteria > Bacillati > Bacillota > Bacilli > Caryophanales > Paenibacillaceae > Paenibacillus > Paenibacillus sp. FSL H8-0332. The sequence continues at coordinate 4,670,372 of NZ_CP150145.1, read as the reverse complement.
GATTAATGCCGTCATCGGCAGCACCGGAGCGGAGCAGATCGCCTTCCTGACAGATACCCGGTGGTCGATGATCTCGCTGGTCTTCATGGAGACCTGGCAGCAGTTCGGCTCGGGGATGCTGATCTATCTTGCTGCGGTGCTTAGTATTCCCCGGGACTGGTATGAGGCCGCCGAGATTGACGGAGCCGGAGTCTGGGCGCGTATCCGCCACATCACCCTGCCTTCGCTGCGTAATCTAATCCTGCTTATGCTAATTCTTCAGGTCATTGCCACCTCACAGGGCTACCAGTCACAGATGGCCTTACTGGACGGGGGGCCGAACAATGCTACGCTGACGTATGCGCTGCTTATTGTGAAGTATGCTTTTACCAGACTGGATTATGGTACGGCGACTGCGCTGGGGATGCTGATGTTTGTTGTTCTGGGCGGTTTGGGCATTCTTCAGTTCAAGCTTAACAAGGAGGACAACTAGGATGAAGAGCGCAGACAGAGGGATTCTCTCGGAGCATGATCTTAAGAAAACCAGCAACAGGGTTGTTTACGGAATTATGGTGCTGTTCATTGTCCTGATGATATTCAGCATGCTGTACCCCATCCTCATGACGATGTTCAACGGGCTGAAGTCGAATATCGAGGTCAATTCCTTTCCGCCGCATTTTTTCCCGCAGGAATGGCATTTCGGCAATCTGAAGGATGCGCTGAATTATATCGATCTGGCCATGTTTCTGCGGAACACCCTGTATATTTTTGTAGGAAATATGGTCGCTACCTTAATTGTACTGGGACTCGCGTCTTTCAGTATCTCGCGGATGAATGTGCCTTACCGCAAGGCCTTCTATTTCTTCTTCCTGATGACGCTGTTCATTCCGGCCACGAGCTATATGATTCCGAACTTTGTCAATCTGAAGGAGTTGGGTCTGCTCAATCAATATGCGGCCTTCTGGCTGCCGGCAGGCGCGAACACGTTCTTCTTCCTGCTGCTTAAGAACTTTTTCGACGGAATTCATCCCGAGATTCTGGAAGCCGCGCGGATGGACGGGGCCTCGGAGCCAAGAAGCTTTTTCACCATCGCGGTGCCGCTGTCGGTTCCGATTTTTGCAACACTGGCGATCTTCATCTTCTCCACAGCCTGGAACGACTGGTTCTGGCCGTCGCTGGTCATGCACAGTGAGGAGAAGTATACGCTCGCTACCGCCATCTATAAGTACGTTATCAATGTAAAAGCACTGAACACGAACATCAAATTTGCGATTCTATTTATTGTCTCTCTGCCGCCGATCCTGGTGTTCCTGGTCTTCCAGAAGTTCATTATGCGCGGAGTTTCATTGTCGGCGGTCAAAGGCTAGGCAGAAGGATAAGTTCCGGTAGAGATCGTAAACCTGCACATGAAGGGAATATAAATACACCTCGTTTGCAAACGGTTTCTCTTTTAAGATGAATTTGTAAGCTCATTATGATATGGAAAAGGGGAGTTACCATGCGTAAAGTTTCCAGCGTATTCGCCTGCCTCCTGGTCACGGGGACCTTATTGTCCGCTTGCGGGGGCAATAGTAACGGCAACAAGCCGGCGGCTGACGGGGGAGAAGCGACACCTGCACCAGCGGCTACCCAAGCGGCAGAAGAGTCGGCAACCCCGTCACAGGCACCGGCCGATGATATTACCCAGAAAAAGGTAACGATCAAAATCCACTATCCTACGCCTGACCTGACCGAGGTAAGAGCGCAGGAGGATGACAAAATCAAGCGGTTTCAGGAAGTCTATCCGAACGTGGAGATTGTCAAGGACGACTGGCAGTATAATGTAAGCGAGATCGGGGTGAAGATGGCTGCGAACGAAGCGCCTACCTTCTTCAACACGTATGCCACCGAAGCCAAATTCCTGATTGAGAAGGGCTGGGTAGCCGACATCACCGATCTGTGGAACAATTATGAGTTCAAGGATCAGATCAATCCTGTGCTGCAGAACCAGTTCATCATTGACGGCAAGGTGTATGGAGTAACCCAGAAGGGTTATGTCACTACAACAATGATCAACAAGAAGATGCTTGATGACAAAAGTGTAGCTGTACCTCCAATGGACTGGACCTGGGACGACATGCTGAACACAGCCAAAGGAGTGGCCGATCCTAAGAAGGGAATCTCCGGGATTGCGCCAATGGGTAAGGGCAACGAAGCTGGCTGGAACTGGACCAACTTCCTGTTTGAAGCAGGCGGAGAGATCCAGAAGATTGAAGGCGGCAAGGTGGTTGCAACCTTCAATTCCGAAGCCGGGATCAAAGCGCTGGACTTCTATAAGAAGCTGAGATGGGAAGCTGGGGCCGTTCCCCAGGATTGGGCGCTCGGCTGGGGCGATGCTGTAGGCGCCTTCCAGCAGGGCCGCACCGCGATGGTGATGGCCGGATCAGACGGTGTCATTGAACAGGCGCTTAACCAGGGCGGGTTCAAGCCTGAGGATGTGCTGACCTATCCCATGCCTGCGGCTGAGAAGGGCGGCAAGCATACCGGTGTTCTCGGCGGCGACTATCTGGTCATCAACCCGAATGCCAGCAAGGATGAGCAGGAGATGGCCTTCCGTTATATTACCTTCGACTATTTCTCGGATAAAGGCCTGGAAGCGCTCGACGCCATTATCAGCCAGCGTAAAACGGACGGCAAATACTACATCCCGCCGCTTCTGGATTACTATGCTGCGGATTCCGACTTCGGCAAGAAGACCAAGACCGTCTATGACAAGTACGACATTGTATATCAGTACAGTCCCGAAATCATGGCGCTGCTGGACGGCAAGCCTGAAGCCCAGTACAACACACAGGACTATTATGCAACGATGTCCAACGTGATCCAGGAGCTGTTCGCCAAGGAAGGCACAGACTCGAAGACCCAGCTTGATGCGGCGGCCGCAATGGTCCAGCAGAAATTCTTCGATACGATTAAGGCAGAGTAGCTTAAGATGGCTTTCCCTAGAGTCGGGGAAGAGATGAATAAGGGGGAGACAGCAGAGACGCTGTCTCCCTTTTTTTAAAAGATAAGAATTTATATGCTTCGCGCTATAATTATCCTTATCTTTCTCGCTGAAACGGTACCGTCCTTTAAAAGGATGGCAATGCGTTTCCGCTTGTTAGCTGAGATTTATATTTATATTCACCGTCTGAGTGAGTCTATAGAAGAGCACCGTATGAACCGAAGTTACGGCTGGACATTCGTGAGCAGAATTTCCGAGGCGCACCCGGCATCGAAAGGCAAGAGGGGCCATCAACGCTACAGCTTGCGGGTTGGCGTTCGCAGATTAGACAAATATCAATTAAATATTACATATAATATGGAATAAATACCGATATATGATCGAATGAAAGCGCTTTGAAAACAACTCAAAAAAAACTTTATACTTTGTGAAAGATTTCACTATACAAGGTGAAAAGGATGTGCTAAGATAAATGTATAGAAAGAAACAACCTAAAAATTGACAGGAGGACGAGGGAGATGGCAGTTAAAAACGAAGTCGCCGCCCAAGTGAAACAAACCACCGCTGAAGAGTATATTCAGGTTTTGGTGGATAAAGCAAAGAAAGCCCACGAAGCGTTCATGGGCCTGGATCAAGAGCAGACAAACACAATCGTTCATGCAATGGCGCTGGCCGGACTCGACAAGCATATGTACCTGGCCAAACTGGCTGTTGAAGAAACAGGACGCGGAGTATACGAAGACAAAATTACGAAGAATATCTTCTCCACTGAATATATCTGGCACGGAATTAAGTACGACAAGACTGTAGGCGTTATTGAGGATAACGTTTATGACAGCTTCCAGAAGATTGCTGAACCCGTCGGAATCATTATGGGTATCACACCGGTAACCAACCCAACGTCCACCACGATGTTTAAAGCTTTGATTTCCGCAAAGACACGTAACCCTATTATATTCGGTTTCCACCCGTCGGCGCAAGAGTGCAGTGCGGCAGCAGCCAAAATTCTGCATGATGCAGGCGTAGCAGCCGGCGCACCTGAGAACTTCATCCAATGGATTGAACTTCCTACGATGGACAAAACAAACGCACTGATGAACAATCCGGACGTTGCACTGATTCTGGCAACCGGCGGATCGGCAATGGTCAAAGCAGCTTACAGCTGCGGCAAACCGGCACTCGGCGTAGGTCCTGGTAACGTGCCTGCCTTCATTGAGAAGAGTGCTGACATTGATCAGGCTGTAACAGACCTTATCCTGTCGAAGACTTTCGATAATGGTATGATCTGTGCTTCCGAGCAGGCAGTCATCATTGAAGAAGCTATCTTCGATCAAGTGAAGAAGAAAATGATTGCAAACGGCTGTTACTTTGTGAACAAAGAAGAAGCTGCCAAGCTGACAAGCGGCGCAATGAACGTTGAGAAATGTGCGGTTAACCCGGCTATCGTTGGCCAATCCGCAGTGAAGATCGCTGAAATGTGCGGCATTCAGGTTCCTGCCGGAACGAAGATTTTGGTAGCTGAGCTCGAAGGTGTAGGCACTAAATATCCATTGTCCGCTGAGAAGCTGAGCCCGGTTCTGGCTTGCTACAAAGTGAAGAATGCTGACCAGGGTATCGAACGCGCAGCTCAAATCGTTGAATTTGGCGGCATGGGCCACAGCTCGGCTATCCATTCCAATAATGAAGAAGTCATCATGAAGTTCTCCAACCGTCTGCAAACCGGACGTATTCTCGTCAACTCGCCATCCACACACGGCGCAATCGGCGATATTTACAACACCAATATCCCTTCATTGACACTGGGCTGCGGATCTTATGGACGCAACTCGGTATCGCAGAACGTGACTGCAATCAATCTGATCAACGTGAAAAGGGTGAACCGTCGTACCGTGAATATGCAATGGTTTAAAGTACCTGACAAGATTTACTTCGAAAAGGGAGCCACTCAGTATCTGGCCAAAATGCCTGATATCACTCGTGTAGCAATAATTACTGACCCTATGATGGTGAAGCTGGGCTATGTGGAAAGAGTGGAGCACTATCTGCGCCAGCGTCAGACTCCTGTAGCGATCGAAGTATTCTCGGAAGTTGAACCAGATCCATCGACGACTACTGTAGAAAAAGGCGCGGCAATGATGCACAGATTCCAGCCTGACTGCATTATCGCACTCGGCGGCGGTTCCCCAATGGATGCTGCCAAGGGCATGTGGCTGTTCTACGAACATCCGGATGCAGACTTCAACGGTCTGAAGCAGAAGTTCATGGATATCCGCAAACGGGTATACAAATTCCCTAAGCTCGGCAACAAAGCAAAATTCGTTGCGATTCCAACAACTTCGGGTACCGGTTCTGAAGTAACATCATTCGCAGTTATCACAGACAAGACAACAGGCAATAATACGAAGTATCCTCTGGCCGATTATGAGCTGACTCCAGATGTAGCCATTATCGATCCGGAATTTGTATACAGCTTGCCTAAGACTGCTGTTGCCGATACTGGTATGGACGTATTGACCCATGCTATCGAAGCTTATGTATCTGTAATGGCCAGTGACTACACCGATGGTCTGGCAATCAAAGCGATTCAGCTGGTATTCCAGTGGCTGGAGAAATCCGCACTGCAAGGCGATAAGCTGGCCCGTGAGAAAATGCACAACGCTTCAACACTTGCCGGTATGGCATTTGCGAATGCATTCCTGGGGATTAACCACAGCTTGGCGCACAAATGGGGCGGACAGTATCACACAGCACACGGCCGCACCAATGCGATCCTGATGCCGCATGTTATCCGCTACAATGCCAAGAAGCCTACGAAGTTCGCTTCGTTCCCTAAATATTCGCACTTTGTAGCTGACGAACGGTATGCCGAAATCGCCCGTATTCTGGGATTGCCGGCTCGTACTACCGAAGAAGGCGTAACCAGCCTGATCAATGCCATCCGCGACATGAACAAAAAACTCGGTATCGAAGAATCCTTCTCGGCTCTTGGTTTCGATCCTAAGGACTTTGAAGCCCGCGTAGATTACCTGGCTGACCGTGCATTTGAAGACCAATGTACAACTGCCAACCCTAAAATGCCGCTGGTATCTGAGCTTGCCGATGTATACCGCAACGCATTCTACGGAAAATTCGATAACTAATTAACGGTTGCCTGGCGAAGAATAAGGTTAAAGGTTAATATGGGACTGGATGGAAGTGACAAATATCACCGAAAGAGTGATATTTGTCACAGTCCTTTTTCAGAAAATAAACTAAAATGTTTATATAAACAAAGATCCCAGTTATACAGTCACGATTGTGAATTTTATAACAACCAGTAGCTAAGGGATCACGAGACACGGGATTAACCTTCAAGCCCGCGATCTCTACAAATATACTAAATATAAATGGAGGGATTTAGCATGTCGGTGATTGAAAAAGAAGTACAAGAGGTTAAGTCGAGCTGGAGAAATTTCACAAAGGGTACATGGGCTAAGAAAGTTGACGTTAATAACTTTATTGCCAAGAACATCAAGCCTTATGAAGGAAATGAAGATTTCCTCGTAGGTCCTACCAGCAACACTACTGAACTGTGGAAGATTATCTCCCAACTGAGTAAGGAAGAAAGAGAAAGAGGCGGCGTATGGGATGTTTCCCTCGATACTGTCTCCACCATCACTTCCCATAACCCAGGCTACATTGACAAGGACAAGGAACAGATTGTCGGCGTTCAGACTGACGCGCCTTTCAGACGTTCTATCCAACCGTTCGGCGGTATCAAGATGATGATCGATGCTACTAAGGCTTACGGCTTCGAGCTTCCGCAGAATATCGTTGACATGTTCACGAACATCCGCAAAACGCATAACCAAGGCGTATTTGATGCATATACACCAGATATGAGAGCTGTGCGTAAATCGGGCGTAATCACAGGTCTTCCTGATGCTTATGGCCGCGGACGTATCATCGGCGACTATCGCCGTATTGCTCTGTACGGTATTGATTTCCTGATCAAAGACAAGAAGCAACAACTGACTGAGCTTGAAGTGGATTCCATGACAGAAGAAGTTATCCGTCTGCGTGAAGAACTGTCCGAGCAAATGCGTGCTCTTGGCGAACTGAAACAAATGGCTGCAGCTCATGGTATGGATATCTCCAAACCGGCTGTCAACTTCAAAGAAGCTACACAATGGGTATACTTCGGTTATCTGGCGGCTGTTAAAGAGCAGAATGGTGCGGCAATGTCCCTTGGACGCGTATCTTCCTTCCTTGACATCTATGTTCAACGTGACTTTGAAGAAGGTACTCTGACTGAAGAACAAGCTCAAGAAATCGTTGACCATTTCGTAATGAAGCTGCGTATCGTGAAATTCCTGCGTACGCCTGACTATAACGACCTGTTCTCCGGCGACCCTACTTGGGTAACAGAATCCATCGGTGGTATGGCTGAAGACGGTACAACTCGCGTAACCAAAAACAGCTTCCGCTTCCTGCATACCCTGTACAATCTGGGACCGGCTCCAGAACCAAACCTGACTGTACTGTGGTCCGAGAAGCTGCCTGAAGGCTTCAAAAAATATTGTGCCAAGGTATCCATTGAGACCAGCGCTATCCAATATGAGAACGATGATGTTATGCGTCCATACTGGGGTGAAGATTATGCAATTGCCTGCTGCGTATCCCCAATGCGTATCGGTAAGCAAATGCAGTTCTTCGGTGCCCGTGCCAACCTGGCTAAGGCTCTGCTGTATGCGATCAATGGCGGTAAAGATGAGAAATCCGGTGCTCAGGTAGGTCCTGAATATCCTGCGATCACTTCTGAATATCTGGATTATGATGAAGTAATGAAACGCTTCAAACCAATGATGGAATGGCTGGCTAAGACTTATGTCAACACGCTGAACATCATTCACTATATGCATGACAAATATTCCTACGAACGTATCGAAATGGCGCTGCATGACCGCGACATTCTGCGTACGATGGCTTGCGGTATCGCCGGACTGTCCGTTGCTGCTGACTCCCTGAGCGCAATCAAATATGCTAAGGTTAAGCCAATCCGCAACGAAGAAGGCATTGCCATCGACTTTGAAACTGAGGGTGAATTCCCTTGCTACGGTAACAATGACGACGCTGTTGACGGCATCGCTGTTGAACTGGTTGAAACCTTCATGTCGATGATCCGCAAAAACAAAACTTATCGTGATGCTGTGCCGACTCAATCGGTACTGACTATCACTTCGAACGTTGTATATGGTAAAAAGACTGGTACTACTCCTGATGGACGTAAAAAAGGCGAACCATTCGCTCCTGGTGCTAACCCAATGCACGGACGCGATAAGAAGGGCGCCCTGGCATCCCTGAACTCTGTTGCCAAACTGCCTTACTCTGATGCACAAGATGGTATCTCTAACACCTTCTCCATCGTTCCTAAGGCACTGGGTAAAGACGAAGATTCCCGTAAGTCCAACCTGGTATTCATGATGGATGGATATTTCCACAATAACGCTCAGCACTTGAACGTTAACGTATTTAACCGTGAGCAGCTGCTTGACGCTATGGATCACCCAGAGAACTATCCACAGTTGACCATTCGCGTATCCGGCTATGCTGTTAACTTCATCAAGCTGACCCGTGAACAACAGATGGATGTTATCAACCGTACATTCCACGATTCCATGTAAGAATGGTTCTTGCTCTACAAGAATTGAGATAACGAAGGAGCTGCCGCCCTTGAAAGAGGGCGGTACACTCTTGTTTAAAATTCATTAAAATTTTAAGGTTTTTTTGAAAGGATGACATCTCATGCTTAAAGGACATATCCACTCTTTGGAGACGTTTGGAACAGTGGATGGCCCGGGTATCCGCTTCGTGCTTTTTATGCAGGGCTGCCTGCTCAAGTGTCAGTATTGCCACAACCCGGATACCTGGGGACTGAATGAAGGCAAGGAAATGACCGTCGAGGAAGTGCTGGCGGAAATTGAGCCTTACCTGAATTATTATAAATCGTCCGGGGGCGGTCTGACCGTATCCGGTGGTGAACCGACGCTGCAGGCGCAGTTCGTCAAGCAATTGTTCACCGAAGTGAAGAAACGCTGGAATCTGCACACCACCCTTGATACCAACGGCTATAATGATGGATCGAAAATCAGCGACCTGCTGGATGTTACCGACCTGGTGCTCTTGGATCTCAAGCACATTGATGATGAAGCGCACATCAAGCTGACCGGCAAATCCAATGACCGTACCTTGAAGCTGGCCCGCTGGTTATCAGACCATAACCGTAAAATGTGGGTTCGCCATGTGTACGTTCCCGGCATTCACAATAAGGAAGAGGATCTGCAGAATCTCGGCCGCTTCATTGGCACGCTGAATGGAGTAGAGAAATTCGAAATCCTGCCTTATCATGTGATGGGGATCTACAAATGGAAGGAACTGAACCGTCCCTATGAGCTTGAAGGGGTGGAATCACCTTCCGATGAAGAAGTGCAGCGTGCGTACCGGCTGATTGAAGAAGGCCGTAAACAGTCTGCTCTGGTATAATCTCATACCTATAATGAACAAGCGGAGCTTCCCATTTGAGAAGCTTCGCTTTTTTGATGTCATTAAACCTGACTGGTTTCGCTTACATTAGAGGATTTTATCCCTATTGAAGATGAATCTTAACCTTACGATTACCAAGGTGATTTCCTATAATTAGAATTGTAAGGGAAACCACTAAATAGGGAGGGTCACCCGTAATGAGAAAAAGTCTAACACTGCTATTGTCCCTGATGTTCGTTACTTCAGCGCTGCTGACTGGCTGCGGAGGTAACAAGAATAATGCTGCCAATAGTAAAGGTGAGCCGGCGGCGACGGAAGAGGCTGCTGCTACGAATGCTGCCGCAACTGAAGAACCGGCAAGTGCTGAACCTTTTGAGATGACGATCCGTCATACTCAGGTTGGGGCAGACAAACAGAAACGACTGGCTATTCTGGAGGATGTGGTGGGCAAGGTGCAGGCGGATGTGCCTGGACTGACCTTCAAGCTCGATGGTGTAGATTCGGATGTGAACCGTAAAGAGAAGCTGCGCGGTGAAATGGCGGCTGGTAACCCTCCGGAGATCTTCGACCTGTTCGGTAGCCCGGACTCCAAGATCTATGCCAAAGAAGGCAAGCTGCTTGATCTGACCCCTATTCTCGATGAATTAGGCATCAAAGACAAGTTCTCCAATCTGGACCCGTTCACCTATGAAGGCAAAATCTACGGCCTGCCCATCGGCGGCTCCGGAGAAGGCTTCTTCTATAATAAAGAATACTATACCGGCAAGGGCTGGAAGGCTCCGGCCACCTTCGCCGAACTGGAGCAGCAGCTGGCCGATATTAAAGCGGATGGTAAAGTGCCAATGGCTGGTGCTTCCAAAGCAGGCTGGGTACCGCTGATGCTGGCCAACCATCTCTGGTCCCGTTATGCCGGACCGGATGTGACCGCGAAGTTCGCTACCGGTGAAGCGAAGTGGAATGATCCCAACGTAGTCAAGGGCTTGGCGAAATATAAGGAATGGGTGGATAAAGGCTACTTCAAGAAGGGCGAGCTGGGCTTCGAATATGCTGAATATACCACCCAGTTCACCAGCGGAGAAGCAATCCTGATGTACGACGGAACCTGGAAGTCTTCCGTATTCAAGGCCGGACAATCCGGCGAAGGCCTGATCGGTAAGGTCGGCTTCTTCAATATTCCGGGGGTTGAAGGCGGAGTAGGGGATCAGACGGCACTGATGCGCGATGTGAACAACGGTTATGGCTTCTCAGCTTCGGCAGGTGAAGATGAGCGGCAGCTTGCGGCGGTGAAATCCTTCATTAAAAATATGTTCAATGAAGAAATGCAGCTGCGCGGTCTGGTTGAGGACGGTGTCCTGCCTGCCATGAAGATCGATCCGGCTGTGCTGAACAAGAACATTACAGATGATCTGATGAGCGAGATCGTCGCGGTGTTGAACAGTTCCCAATCCTCCTTCCCGGCCTTTGACTCGCTGGTGCAGGCGGATGTCACCACTGAGATCAGTAATATCCAGATTCAGAGCCTGATCGGCGGGCAGACGACTCCGGAGAAGATGGGCGAAGCACTCCAGAAGATTCAGGAAGAGGCCAACGCGGCAGTGGAATAAGAAGCGGTGAAGTATATGTGCCCTGGTGCTTGCTCCAGGGTACATTTTTCAAAAGAAAAGCAATATGGAGGTAGTTATGAATAAGGCACTGAGAAATCCTCTGGTGTTCATTCTGTTCGTTATTCCGGCACTGATTCTGTTCATTATGTTCTTCATCTATCCGATCTTCAGCTCGATCTACTATAGCTTCACGAGTTGGAATGGTGTATCCGATACGGTCAAATATGCCGGAGTTAACAACTTCAAGAAAGCCCTGGGCGATGAACGCTTCTGGGTTTCTGTGAAAAATAACGGCTGGTTCATTCTGTTCTCTGTAGGCATACAGGTGCCGCTGATAGTGTTCTTCTCCTTACTGATTGCGAATGTGAAGAAGCTGAAGGGGCTGTACAAGACGGCGGTATTCATGCCATCCATTATGTCTACCGCAGTAATCGGCATTCTCTGGGGCTTCATCTACGAGCCGAACATCGGACTGTTCAACAAAGTGTTAGGCCTGGTCGGCATTGAGCCGGTCTACTGGCTGTCGGACGAACGGTTCGCCATGCTGTCGATTCTGATTACGAATGCCTGGCAGTGGACCGGATTCTATATTGTAATGGTGCTGGCGGCGATTCTCTCTATACCCGGTGAGCTGGATGAAGCAGCGGCCATCGATGGCGCTACGGGGTTCCAGCGGGCTACACGCATCACCCTGCCGCTGATCGTACCGATCATTTCGGTCGTGATTATGCTCTCGATTGCCGGAGCGATGAAGGCTGCCGATATCGTCATAGTAATGACTAAGGGCGGTCCGGCCGGTTCAACAGAGGTTATGGCCACCTATATGATCAAGTATGCGATTACCAACTTCAAATACGGGTACGGCAATACGATCGCCGTTCTGATCTTCTTGTTCACGCTCGTGGTAACCGCCCTCTACCAGCTGGTGTTTGCCCGCCGTACGGAAAGGATTGAATACTGATGCCGCGCCTGCTGAAGAAAAGTCTGCCGCACATCGCCTTGCTGGGGTATCTGTTAATTGTGCTGTTCCCGTTCCTCTTCGTCCTCTTCTCCTCGGTGAAGAAGGATAACAATGCGATTGCCCTCCATCCCTTCGGCATTCCGAAGAGCTTCGAATGGTCCAACTATGTGGAAGCTTGGGTGAATGCCAAGATCAGCACTTATTTTTTCAACAGCTTATATATTTCGATTCTTGCTTCTGTGGTATCTATTCTGCTGGCGTCTATGTTCGCCTTCGCGGTCACGCGGATGCGCCAGGGGAAGTGGAATAAGATTCTGTTCTCGCTGGTTCTGATCGGGATGCTGATTCCGAACAACGCGCTGATGCTGCCTATCTACACGATTGTCCGCAAGCTGCATATTCTGAATACCCACTGGGCGCTCATTATTCCTTATATTGCCAATGCGATCCCGTTCACGATCATTATTCTGGCGGCCTTCATGCGTTCGCTGCCCAGTGAAATTGAAGAAGCGGCGGTCATGGATGGCTTGAAGGCTCCGGGCATCTTTGCTAGAATTATTGTACCTTTGACAGTTCCGGCGATGGTTACTGTATTCATTGTTAATTTCCTGGGAAATTGGAATGAATTCCTGCTGGCTAACTATTTCCTCTCCAATGACGAGCTGCGTACGCTCCCTGTGGGGATGGTTCAGTTCCGCGATCAGTACCAGATGAATTACGCACAGATGTCAGCGGGGATTGTCTTCAGTGTGGTTCCGGTCATAGTGATCTATGCGGTTCTGCAGGAGAAGATTATTGAAGGCGTTACCGCAGGCAGTGTAAAAGGATAACATAAATCATGTCAGGAGCAATGGCCGATGAATCTGCGCTACAAATTGTTTACGGCATTCTTAGGCCTGATTATCATTCCGCTGTTCATTCTTGGCATGATTATGTTCTTCGTGACTTATAATTCCATTGAGAAGAAATACAGCCAGCAGTCCGAATATTCGCTCAAAGCGATCAGCTACAGCATTTCTAATGTCTTCAAGGATATGGATAATGTGACTGACAACGGAATTGCCACCTCGGTATTTCATATGGCGCTCAGCGCGGATGATCCCTCCAAGCAGGATTTAACCGATGCTGAGCAGCTCAGCCTGAATGCGAGCCAGCGCAATTTCCGGAGTCTGCTCTATAATCATCCGTCGATCAGCTATGCTTTCCTGTATAATTTCAACGGGAAAGGCAGCTCGGAGATTGTATCCGTCTTCAACAAGGAGAACTTCCGCACGCTGCCCTATGATAAGTTCAAAGGCAGCGAGCTTTATCAGGAGGTGATGAAGCTGAACGGGGTTCCGAAGTGGCTGGCCCCGCATGAGTACCCTGAACTGACCGGGACGGAGGCTGTATTTACGCAAATCCGGCTGGTTAAGGAACTTAGCTTCTTTCAGAATATCGGCATTCTGGTTGTTCAGATCAAGAACTGGGAGTTTGAGTCGATTTTTCGCAATCTTAAGATTGGGGGCACAAACCAGAAGGTGTCCTTCATGCTGGTTAACGATGACGGGATGATTCTGCTGGACCCGGACAGGAAGCTGGACGGACAGGATTTCCGTGACTTCACGACGAAGGATATGATCTTCAAGCCTGGTTTTCAGAGCTTCAAGACACAGTTTGGCGGCGAGAAAAGCATTCTGTCGGTCTACCATCTCAAGGAGTATCCCTGGAGTCTCGTCTCCATCACTTCTTGGGATACTTTGTCTCATGAGGTAACGGTGTTTGCCCGCTGGTTCGTCGTTGTGATGTTCCTGTGCCTGCTGGGGGCGGTCATTTTCAATCTGTTCTTCATGAACCGGATAACAGGCGGGATTGCTGTGATTGTGCGCTTCATGCGCCGGGTGGAGGACGGAGACCTCACTACCCGCGTCGAGGAGAAGGGCAACGATGAGATGACGCTGCTGGCCAGAGGCTTCAATGATCTTATGGACAAAATCAATATGCTGTTCAACCGGGTTCATGTGGAGCAGCAGCGCAAGAATCAGGCGGAAATGCGTGTGCTGCAGGCGCAGATCAAGCCGCATTTTCTGTTCAATACCCTGGAGTCGATCAATGTGCTGGCTGTGCAGAATGAAGGCCGTAAGGTCAGTGAGATGGTATACCGGCTGGCTAGCATCCTGCGGATCAGCATTCAGGACAAGGATGAGATTACGCTGGAGGAAGAGGTTAAGCATCTGCGCAATTATCTGGACATCCAGAAATTCCGGTTCGAGGACCTGTTCGATTATGAGCTTGAAATTCCGGCAGAGCTGCTGAATTGCGGGATTCTGAAGCTTACGCTCCAGCCGCTGGTAGAGAACAGCATTCAGCATGGTTTTGAGGGGATCGGGTATAAGGGTCTGGTGAGCGTTAAGGTTTGGGAGACCCAAGGTAATCTGATTCTGCGGATTCAGGACAACGGGATCGGCATGACTCCGTCCCAACTGTCCATGTTTCAATATATGGTGAACGATACGGCAGAACAGAAGCCGGAGGATAAGCCGGGTCAGGGCATACATCTCGAACGGCGGGGGCTTGGAGTCCGCAGTGTAGCAGACCGCATACGTATAGAATATGGCGACCGGTACGGGATTTTCATATGTGCAAGTCCGGGTGAAGGAACGATCATCCAGTGCGTCATTCCGAAATACGGGCAGGGGGAAGATCATTATGCTAAAAGTATTATTGGTTGACGATGAGGCGCCTATTCTGAATAATCTCAACAGAGTTCTTCCCTGGCAGGACATGGGGATGGAGGTTGCGGGGATGGCCCGCAGCGGAATAGAAGCTCTGCGCATGGCCGAGGAGCAGCCGCCGGATCTGGTGCTCTGCGATATCCGTATGCCGGTGATGGATGGCCTGGTGTTCATCGGGAAGCTGCGGGAGATGGGGCTGGAGAGTGAAGTGCTGCTGCTCAGCGGCTATCAGGAATTCGATTATGCTCGTGAAGCGATCCGTCTGGGTGTGAAGGAGTACATCTGTAAGCCGATCCACTACGGGGAGCTGGGTGACAAGGTGCGGGAGATCGGTGCCCGTATCCGCAGCAGGCAGTACAAGGATAAGTTGTATAACAGCATTCCATTGTTTCAGGAAGTGCCAGCGGCTGAGGATACCGTCAAAAAAACACCGGAGCAGCTCATGAATCAAGCCGTACAACACATTACTGAGCGCCTGAATGCTGACCTGGGCATCGACGAGGTGGCGAACAGGATCGGCATCAGCAGCAGTTATTTCTGCCTGTTGTTCAAAAACCAATTTGCGATGACCTTCGTGGAGTATATCACGCAGCAGCGGATTGAAGCTGCCAAGTTCATGCTATCAAGCAGCGATAAGAGCATCACTGTCATCAGCTCCGGGGTCGGCTATCAGGAACGCCGTTATTTCACCAAGGTGTTCCTGAAGCAGACGGGAATGACCCCCAAGGAATACCGCAGCAAGTACCGGACGGTCGACGCCCGTCCTTAGCGGGTTGCCGGCCATAGCGATTGTCCCCGATAAGGGGCGGTCGTTATTTTTTTGTTTTCTTTTTACACAGAATGAAACTTTTCGCTATAACATGCGTCTAATACTATGTTTTGTAAAATGAACGTGGCAAAATATACTGCCGTCCTGCGAAGGGCGGTTGCGTTTTTGCGGGGATTATAAGGTGGAAAGAAAGCAATAAAGATACCTGCCTTATACACTACAATGGGAGCAGAAGGAGTCGTACAATGAATTTGAAAAAAGTAATTTTAGTGGCAGTATTGGCTGTATCGCAATCCATTGCAGCCGTGCCGGCTTGGGCCGCGCCTGTCAGCACAGAGAGTGCAACACCTCAGAGCGTTAACGCAGCGGCAAACACCGCTGACACACAGCTTCAGCCCGAGTCAACTGATCCGCTGCCGCCGCTTGTTACCGAGCCGCCGGCAGGCACAGTAATGCCAACCCCAACTCCGGTTCCGGCCGTAGTTGTTCCGACAGCAACTCCAGCTCCGGGAGTAACGGAAACACCGATTCCGGCGGCTACTGTAGCTCCTGGGGCTACTATTGCTCCTGTGGACGGTACTGTGCCGACTGATGCCGTTATGCCTACGGCTACTCCGTTAACAGATTCGCCTGTAACCCCAAGCATGACTAACTCTGCTGCAGGGGGAGGCCAGCTTATCCTGATGATGAACAGCAACAAGATGTTCAGAAATGGTACCCCGTACACTGCCAATCAGCCAATGGCTGTCAAGAATGGTGTCTCGTATGTATCCATTCGGGCAATGGTGGAGATGGTCGGCGTTGCCTTCACGTATGACGCCAAGACCAAAGAGGTTATTGTGACCAAGGGCACGAGCATTATGCGGTTCAAGACGGACAGCAAGATATACACAGTCGATGGTACCAAGGTTACCATGAAGGGTCCTGCTTACCAGTTCAAAGGCACCTTCATGATTCCGTTAACCTCTATAACCTCTGCACTCAAAATTCCCTACACCGTTGACAATGTTCAGAAGCGGGTTATTCTTACGCTGAATACGAAGCCGACAGCATCCTTCACCGTTCAGCCTAAGGAAATCTATGCCGGTGAGACTACAGTGAATTATGTGACTACCAGTTCTTCACCGAACGGTTCTCCTATTGTTGAAGAGCTGTGGAGCGGCAATAAGATGGATGTATACGATCAACCGGGATTCTATACGGTTACTTACTCTGTGCGTGATGCGAACAACCTGTGGAGTGATCCTTACCCGGTAACGATCCAGGTATTGCAGCCTAACCAGCCGCCAGTAGCCCAATTCACAACAGATAAAGAAGAATACAAAATGGGTGAGCCGGTAATCCTGACCGATACCAGCTATGATCCTGAGAATGAAGAGCTGACCGCTACCTGGAACAATCGTTCCCTGGCGTATTTCACCCCGGGACCGCTGTCCATTCAGCTTACGGTTACGGACAAGCGCGGTCTTAGCAGTACTTTTGAGAAGATGATTACAATCACCAATGAACAACTGTATACACAAGATGAAGTAACGAAGCTGTTCACCATTCCGGGGGATATCATCAGTATGGACGGCGGGATGATCCCGGCGCTCCCTAACCTGCCGTATACGCTGTCGTCCGAAGGCTACACCCTGATCCGCAGCAACAGCCCGGAGACCGTTCAGACGGAAGGTGTACTGTACCGGGAGAATTCAGTGGGCAATACGCGCTTCCTGGTGCATCATATGAACAATATGGCTACCAGACAGAAGCTCTATGTGATTGCAACGAATAACAACCTGTATCCGACAACCATTAACATCCAATATCTAGGAATTGCCGGACCGGTGACCTCACCGGAATATACAGGAAAAGTATCGATGGAGAAATACTTCAATTCCATGGTTACCGGCTTGGCCGAATCGCAAATTACCCTGCAGCCTGGGCAAAGTCTTCCGATTATGACAGACCTGAACAAAGTCGCCATGAAGCCCAAAGACGTAATGTCGCTGAGCGCAGACCTGTTCAGTGATCTGCCGGTTCAGTATAACGTAGTTATGGTGGAGCAGAGCAAAGATCCTGTCGCCGAGCTGCCTTATCTGCCGATTCTTGACATTGACGGCGTGCATACCCGGGGAACATTCCCTGATTCTACCCGCATCATGAACGTGACCGATCTGGTGGGTACCACGCAAAGCAAGCTGCTTCTGGGCGATAATATAATGGACAAAAACCTGGACGGCATTGATCCAATGAAGGGAACATATGTTTCCAATGCCGGTAACTTCGGGGTACTGTACAAAATCGTACTGGACCGTGTTGCAGCAAACACGCTGATCACCTTCAACCCGCGCGGGGGTCCTTATCTGGGACCGTTGATTGTAAACGGCACAATGGTGAACCTTCCAAATAAGGGGGTAATAGGAAAAACATCAGATACGAACGCTGTAGTCTACCGTACCGGAGAGTATGAAGGGCGCGTGGAGATTGTGTTCTCCGTCGCTTCCGGCAGCAACCTGCCCGTTAACTTTGTCTTTACCCCGCTTCCAGCGAAAAAATAATTTCTTCTACAATACAAACGGCACAAACGGCAGCGCTCCTGAGGGGGCGGCTGCCGTTTTGTATTCTAATGCAAGTCTGTGGATGCAGGCAGGCAACGGGCACTTTTATTGACGGGGCAGTGCTTTTGGGGCATTATAAAGAGAGTGCAACACAAACGACCTTTGTTATGGGAGATGAGCGAATGCTGTCGACAGATCAAATCCTGGAAGCCATGTCGGGGCAGGGGCTGCGAATCACCGATCAGCGCAAGACGCTTGCCAAATTATTCGGCGAGAATACGGGATACTTGTCTGCGAAGGATGTATATGAGCATATGGGCCGCAAGTACAGCGGGCTGAGCTTCGATACAGTCTACCGTAACCTGCGCGTTATGGAGGAGCTGGGGGTACTGGAGCAGATTGTATTTGAAGAAGGCGTCAAATTCAAGGCAAGCTGCAGTCAGGATCACCATCATCACCATATGATTTGTCTGCAGTGTATGAAGACGTACCCCATTCAATTCTGCCCGATGAATCTAACCGATCCGCCGGATCAGTTCCGCGTGGTCAAGCATAAATTCGAGGTATTCGGCTACTGCAAGGATTGTGAGCAGGGAAGAGAAGAAGAGCCGGCCGGGGCTGCCCGCAGCAAAGAGGGACGCTGAATATGGCTACCTTACGAAGAACGGTACAGGCCCCTATCCGGGTCTACCGCAAGTTCATTTCGCCGCTGAAGCCTGCAACCTGCCGGTTCTACCCGACCTGTTCGGCATACGCGCTGGAAGCCATTGAGGTCCATGGACCGCTTAAGGGTTCTTGGCTCGCTGCCAGGCGGATTGCCCGCTGTCATCCCTTCCATCCGGGAGGCCTTGACCCGGTGCCGCCGCGCAAAGAGCAGCCATCTGGGGACAAGCCGCTGCATACGACTTGACACGGGCAGCTGGTATGGGTATATTTTGAATAATAAGTGATATTCCGAGGAACGGATAAGTAGATGTGGACACCATTACAGAGAGCCGGGGTGCTGGGAGCCGGTATGGGACGCCAGATTGAAGATGGTCCGGGAGGAACTGTGTTCGAGCGGGAGGCCTGAAGCCGGGGCCTGCGTAAGCGCACGGCGTGTTCCAGCGTTAATGGACAGTTCCGTTAAGGAACTGACGAAGCCTGCGCTCTGTGAGGAGCCGGGGAATGTTGGGTGGTATCGCGTGAGTTTACTCTCGCCCCATAGAGGGGCGGGAGTTTTTTGTGTGAAATGGACGATTAGGGATAACGAAGGGATGATGAAGTAATGAGTGAGAACAAAACTTTTTATCTAACAACACCGATCTATTATCCGAGCGACAAGCTGCATATCGGGCATGCGTATTCAACGGTAGCCGGTGATGCGATGGCCCGTTACAAGCGGCTGCGCGGCTATGAGGTGCGCTATCTGACGGGGACGGACGAGCATGGGCAGAAGATTGAAGAGAAGGCCGGGAAGGCAGGCAAGACCCCTCAGGAGTTCGTGGACGGGATTGTGGTAGGCATTAAGGATCTGTGGAAGAAGCTGGACATCTCCAATGATGACTTCATCCGTACCACGGAGGAGCGCCATAAGAAGGTGGTTGCGGATATTTTTGACCGCCTGCTGAAGCAGGGCGATATCTACAAAGGAGAATACGAAGGCTGGTACTGTATTTCGGATGAGACCTTCTACACCGAGACCCAGCTGGTGGATATTGAACGCGATGCTGACGGCAAGATTACCGGAGGAAAAAGTCCGGACAGCGGACATCCGGTGGAGCTGGTTAAGGAGGAGAGCTACTTCTTCCGCATGAGCAAGTATGCTGACCGCCTGCTGAAGTTCTACGAGGAGAACCCGGAGTTTATCCTGCCGGAATCCCGTAAGAACGAGATGATTAACAACTTCATTAAGCCGGGTCTGGAGGATCTCGCTGTATCCCGTACGACTTTTGACTGGGGTGTTAAGGTAAAAGGGGACGAGAAGCATGTAGTGTATGTATGGATCGATGCGCTTACCAACTACATTACGGCCCTTGGCTATGGCTCGGAGGACCGCAGTCTGTACGAGAAGTACTGGCCTGCGGATGTGCACATCGTCGGGAAGGAAATTGTCCGCTTCCATACGATCTACTGGCCGATCATTCTGATGGCGCTCGGCGAACCGTTGCCGAAGAAGGTCTTCGCCCATGGCTGGCTGCTGATGAAGGACGGCAAGATGTCCAAATCCAAAGGCAATGTGGTCGATCCGGTGACGCTGATTGACCGCTATGGCCTGGATGCCCTGCGCTATTATCTGCTGCGCGAGGTTCCCTTCGGCTCGGACGGAACCTTCACGCCGGAGAGCTTCGTGGACCGGATTAACTATGATCTGGCCAATGACCTTGGCAACCTGCTGAACCGGACCGGCGCGATGGTGGAGAAATACTTCGGCGGTGAGCTTCCGGCTTACGCAGGTCAGGTTACCGCATTTGACGGCGAGCTTGAGGCGATGGTGCAGAGCACTTACGCCAAGGTGGAAGAGGCGATGGAGAAGATGGAATTCTCCGTAGCCCTGACCGCCATCGGCTCGCTGATCAGCCGGACGAACAAATACATTGACGAGACCCAGCCTTGGGTACTCGCCAAGGACGAGAGCCGCAGCGGGGAGCTGGCTTCGGTGATGCGGCATCTGGTCGAGGGACTGCGCACCGCGTCCATCCTGCTCCAGCCGTTCCTGACCGGCGCTCCGGCGAAGATCTGGGAGCAGCTGGGCATTCAGCCGGGCGAGCTGACCACCTGGGAGAGCGGCAGATCCTTCGGCCTGATTCCAGCGGGAACCCGGCTTGCGAAGGGCGACCCGATCTTCCCGCGCCTGGATGTGGCGCAGGAGGTGGCGTACATCGCCGAAGCGATGGGAGCCGGGAAGCCTGCAGCAGCTGCTGTGACTCCGGAAGCGGCGGCTGCCGATCCGGAGGAAGAGGAGCATAAGGAAGAAATCGGCATCGACGATTTCGCCAAGGCGGAGCTGCGCGTAGCCCAGGTCATCGCCTGCGAGCCGGTGAAGAAGGCGGATAAGCTGCTGAAGCTGCAGCTGGATCTTGGCTATGAGCAGCGCCAGGTGGTATCCGGCATTGCGAAGTTCTACACACCGGAGGAGCTGGTGGGCCGCAAGGTGATCTGCATTGTGAACCTGAAGCCGGTGAAGCTGCGCGGGGAGCTGTCTCAAGGTATGATCCTGGCCGCCTCCAAGGGAGAGCAGCTGACTATAGCTACCGTACCGGACAGCATGCCGAACGGAGCAATTGTGAAATAAGGATGCCAAGGGCATCCGCATAATGACCGTACAGCAATCCCCGCAGGCCAGAGGCAGCGGGGATTGCTTCTTTTTGCACCAAGATAACCGGGCATAGGATGCCTAGCAGACTACGAAATGCAGATCGGAGTTGACTTATCGTAACGATTACTATTATAATTCTAATAGTAAATTTTACGATTTAAGGGGTCGATAGAGAAATGGTAACAAAACACTTGCAAAAAGGGCTGTTGCTCGCCGCTGTCCTGCTGCTCACGCTTGCGCTGACCGCATGCGGACCGAAGAGCAGCGGAAGCATTGTTGAAGGAAAAGTGAACGTTATGACTACTTTTTATCCTATATATGAATTCACTGCCGAAATCGGCGGCGACGATACCAATGTGATCAACCTGCTTCCTGTAGGGGTAGAGCCGCATGACTGGACACCGCGCAGCCAGGATATCATAAGTACCTCCAAGGCGCAGCTGTTCCTCTATAACGGAGCCGGGCTGGAGGGCTGGGTCCCCAATTTCCTCAAGAGCCTCGATGGTGACAGTAAGACCAAGGCTGTAGAGGTTAGCCAAGGGGTGAAGCTGATTACAACGGACGAAGATGATGGGCATGATCACGGCCATGAAGGTGAAGAAGCTGAAGCAGACGGTCATGGCGACAGCCTGCACACAGACCCGCATACCTGGGTAAGCCCGAAGTCGGCGCTTGTGATGGCCAAGAATATCAAAGATAGTCTTCAAGCCGTTGATCCTGCGCATACCGCAGGTTATGAAGAACGTTATCAGAAGCTAGCGGACCGCCTGAGTGCGTTGGATCTGAAGTTCACTGAAGAGCTGGGCAAACTGCCTAACAAGGAGATTGTCGTATCTCATCAGGCCTTCTCGTATCTGGCGCGTGACTATGGCCTGTCGCAGCATGCGATTATGGGCCTGTCGCCGGATGCTGAGCCGCGCGGGCAGGATCTGGTGAAGCTGGCGGCGCTGGTTAAGGCAGAGGGCATCCGTTATATTTTCTTCGAGGAGCTTGTATCTGATAAGCTGGCTAAGACACTGGCAAATGAGACCGGTGTATCCACGATGGTGCTGAATCCGGTAGAAGGATTGACCGAGGCCCAGCAGAAGAATGGGGACAACTATTTCACATTAATGGAGAAAAATTTGCAAAATCTCATTCTGGCCTTACAATAATAAGGAAAGTATAAGTGAAAGGCGGTACTTCACATGCAACCGGTATCCCTGGACTGCCATCAGCATATGATCGAAATACAGGATTTGTCCTTTTCCTACGGGGAACAGAAGGTCATCTCGAACTTGAATTATACGGTAAAAGAACGTGATTTCCTCGGCATCCTCGGCTCTAACGGTGCGGGCAAGACGACACTGCTTAAGATGATCGTCGGCCTGCTGCCTGCCACCAGCGGGGAGATCAAATTATTTGGCCAACCGGTGCGGAGGTTCAAGGACTGGGAGCGGATCGGCTATGTGCCGCAGAAGAATGCGTTCAACCCGTTGTTCCCGGCAACCGTGCGTGAGGTCGTTTTGTCCGGCCTGTACAACAACAAGAACCTGATCCGGCGGGTCTCGAAAGCCCAGCACCGGCAGTGTGAGGATGCGCTGGAAGTGATGCGGATTCAGGATATTGCCGAGAAGAGAGTCGGCCAGTTGTCCGGCGGCCAGCAGCAGCGTGTCTTCCTGGCCCGCGCGCTGATCAACCACCCGGATCTGCTGATTCTGGATGAGCCTACCGTTGGCATCGATGCCGAGACCCAGGCCGGATTCTTCGAGCTGATTATGCACATGCATGCCCATCACCATATGACCTTCCTGATGGTCTCGCATGATATCGAAATGATGAAGAATTACCTCGGCAGCGAGCCGGTCCAGCAGAACGGTAAAATCAACTTCTACTGCCGCCACTCCCATGATGTCCAGGACTGCGCCGTCGATAATTTACAGCACACGTTGTCCTAAAAGCAGCAAAAGGTTGGAGTACGTGAACTGCTATTCAGTTTTCTATGTTGCTTAAATTATACTTCTGTTGTATTTTGTACATTAGATTGCTCACTGTGGCGCCAAATTTCCGGTTCTGTTGTATTTTGTACATTAGATTCTTTTGAAATGGTCTTTATTTACGCTTTTTGCCACTTTCAATTGCACAGAATACAATAGAATGGATTCTAACGTGTCAAAGTCAAGAATCTGTTGTACATTATGCAATAGACCTGCTCAAGCCGCTCAGTTTATCATTTCTCAGGTCGTCCATTGTACAACATAGGACGACCTTGTGTTCTTATTGCTGGGCTTATTCTTTGAACTTAATGTCTGTACTTATTAATTGACCTTAAACAGTAGTTAGATCCCGCAAATTGTGAAGCGTATCCCGCAGGGAGGAAAAGCGTTCCTTTCACCACCGTCCCTAAACTGCGACAACCCCTCCTCCCACGCCAATTGCACTTAGCGGGTGTCCAGAGGGCAGAGCCCTTGGGGCCCTCCCTTCGGGAAGGGAGGGTTTGGGAGGGATCGAAAATAGGTTTCATATTTGAAAGTAGGAGAGAACATCATCTTGGAAATCCTGTTTAGTGATTTTTTCCAGCGGGCGCTGGCCGGCGGGCTGATGATTGGCATTACGGCGCCGCTGATCGGCGTTTTTCTGGTGCTGCGGCGTCTGTCGATGATCGGAGATACGCTGGCGCATGTTACGATTGCCGGTGTAGCGCTGGGCTTCCTGACCGGTTTTTACCCGCTGGGTGCGGGGCTGATCTTCGCGGTCGCGGCCTCATTTGCGATTGAGAAGCTGCGCAAAGCTTACAAAAGCTACGCAGAGCTGTCCATTGCAATCATCATGTCGGGCGGTGTAGCGCTGGCCTCGCTTTTTTTCACCCTGGGCAAAGGGTATAATGCAGATGTAATGAGCTATCTGTTCGGCAGCATCTATACGCTCAATACTACCGATCTTATCGTGGTGGGAATCGTAACGATTGCGGTTGTGGTCGTCGTAACCTTATTCTTCAAGGAATTCTTCCTGCTCAGCTTCGAGGAGGATGCGGCCAGTGTCAGCGGGCTTCCGGTGAAGCTGCTCAATATGCTGATTACGGTGTTAACGGCCCTGGTGATCAGTACGGCGATCAAGATTGTCGGCTCGCTGCTGGTATCTGCGCTGTTGACTATTCCTGTAGCAATCAGCCTGCTGCTGTCGCGGAGCTTCAAGTCCTCGGTTATTCTGTCCGTGGCGATTGCCGAGATTGCTGTCATTGGCGGATTGGTCATTGCTGGAGTATGGAACCTGGCTCCGGGAGCAACGATTGTCCTGCTGCTGATTGCAATGTTGACCTTAACACTGATTGGTAAAAAAGGGCTGCCGGCCTAACAAACATGCGTATTACCGGCCGCCCTTAGCACCAACTACATACCTGTATCTGTACTTCTGCTATTGTGAAGTGACCCGAGTGACCCCGACTATGGAAGGAGATGCGCCCGTGTCCAACCTGAATGCAGGAATCGCTTTTGCCGCCGGAGTGGCGTCATTCATATCGCCTTGCTGCCTGCCGCTCTATCCTTCTTATCTATCTTATATTACCGGCTTATCGGTGCAGGAGCTGAAGAGTGGCAGCAACAGCAAAGAGGTCCGTCTCCGGACCCTCTCGCATACGCTGGCGTTCATTTTGGGCTTCTCGGCAGTGTTCTATACCCTTGGCTTTGGAGCCGGCTTGTTCGGTGAATTCTTCAACGGCCAGCGGGATCTGATCCGCCAGTTGTCAGCGATCTTAATCATTGTAATGGGGCTTTTCCTGCTGGGCGTGTTCCAGCCGCAGTTCCTGCTGCGGGAACGCAAGCTGGAGATGAGATGGAAGCCTGCCGGATACCTCGGCTCCTTCATCTTCGGCATCGGGTTCTCGGCAGGCTGGTCGCCCTGTATAGGCCCTATTCTAACAGCCATTATTGCGCTGTCAGCCAGTGATCCGGGAACGTGGTTTACGATGATAACGGCGTACAGTATCGGCTTTGCATTGCCGTTCTTCGGACTGGCCTTTTTCCTGGGCGGGGCGCGCAAGATCCTGAAATACTCCAACCTGCTGATGAAGCTGGGCGGCGGGCTTATGGTATTCATGGGCATCCTGCTGTTCACCGACCAGATGTTCCGCATTACGATTTGGCTGCAGGGCATCACGCCGCGCTGGCTGATTTTCTAAGCAGCAACTTAAGTGAAATAATCAATAGCCGCTTCCGGAAAATGTTCGAAAATCCGCTCTGTGATGAATTCGCGCAGGGCGGTTTGCTGTTCGTCCGGGTAGACATATTTGTTCTGTCCCCATTTGCCCCATTTCTTCTTGCGCTTCTCGATGTCCATCTCCAGCTTCGACTTCGGATAACGCTTCTCGATGACGGTCTTGGCCGTCTTGGTGAAGCGGTGCTGGATCATCTCAAAAGTCAGCCCTTTGCCAATATCAGGCGGCAAGGCATGTGCCAGCTTCTCCAGCAGCTCGCTGTAGCCGTCTTCCCAGCCGTCATGCCAGATGATAGGGGCAATGATGAAGCCCAGCGGATACCCTGCACGGGCGATCTGTCCGGCGGCCTCAATCCGTTCCTCGAAGCGTGAGGTGGCCGGCTCGAAGTTCTTAATCACATAGTCTGCGTTCACGCTGAAGCGTACACGGGTATGGCCGTTATGCTTCAGCTTAAGCAGCGGCTCGACATGCTGGTATTTGGTCACGAAGCGCAGCCGCCCGAGCGGCTCCTCCGCCATGAATTCGATCAGTTCTGTCAGCGAGCCGGTAATATGCTCAAGGCCGAGCGGGTCGGAGGTACAGGCTGCTTCAAACGTCGTGATTTCCGGGGAACGCTCGTTGATGTATTTTTTGGCTGCATCGATGATGTCCCCGGTGTTGACATAGACGCGGATGTAGGGCTTCGCTCCCAGGGTGGTCTGCAGGTAACAATAATGGCAGTGGCCCATGCACCCGGTGGCAATCGGAATCGCATAATCGGCGGACGGCTTCGACTGGTCAAAAGTAAGCGTTTTGCGCAAGCCGACCACAAGCGTCCGTTTGGCGATTTTGTATTGCTCGACTTCCGTCTCGCCCGGCAGATTGGTAATCCGGTTATGGGAGGTGGTCATGCGGTAGGGAATATTGCGGGACTTGACCCACTCCATAATCCGCTCCCCTTTGGGATAATTCAGCGCATCGGGTTCAAAGAACACAAGCTCGGGGATGAAGAGGCCGGTGGGCTTGCGCGTTCTTTTGGAAGGAGGGCGTTCAGGTGTGATTAAGCTCATGATTTCACGCTCCTTAGGGATGAGGATAACGTTATTGTGCCAATCCGCAGGCGAATGGAATCCTGGTAAACATCACTAAGCAGGGAAGCGGGTGACCGGCAGGACTTGCCAAGGAGCGGCAGAAGCATGTATCATTGTTAGAGCAAGGCCCGGTCCCACCGTTACGCTCATTATAGAAAAGAGGTAAGCTAGAATGCCAACACCCAGCATGGAGGATTATTTGGAGCGCATATATAAGCTCATCGACGAGAAGGGTTATGCGCGGGTCTCGGATATTGCCGAGGGGCTGGAAGTCCATCCCTCCTCTGTGACCAAGATGATCCAAAAACTGGATAAGGACGAATATCTCATCTATGAGAAATATCGTGGGCTTGTCCTAACAAGCAAAGGAAAAAAAGTGGGGAAACGTCTTGTGGACCGCCATCAGCTGCTGGAGGAGTTCCTCGGGATTATTGGGGTACAGCAAGAGCATATTTATAAGGATGTTGAAGGCATTGAGCATCACTTGAGCTGGGATTCCATCACCCGGATCGAAACGCTGGTGGAATATTTCCGCCGGGATGAAGCGCGTGTGCAGACCTTGTACGATATTCACCATGAGATAGCCAGCGATTCATAAACGTGGCTTTTTTTGTTTGATTAGCGCAACCTTTCCAGTTTTTTTACGTCAAAACGGGTACCGTTCCTTTTCAACTAAGGAAGGATTCCGTTTACAAAAGAACGGCCTTCTCCCTGACCCAAGGACGAGAGGGCTATTTTTTTGTCTAAAGATAAGAATTTATATGCTTGGCGATAACATTATCCTTATCTTTCTCGCTGAAACGATGCCATCCTTTAAAAGGACGACAAAGTCGTTTCCGCTTGATATACAACTTCAACACCTGGGAGGAATTATGAATTACCGTAAATGGATCGTAGGACTGCTCGTGATTATGCTATGTATGCCTGTGTGGACGCCGGGTGTACGCGCAGCTTCTGTACAAATCACCATTGAACTGGATGGGGAGACACTGAGCCCGGATGTGCCGCCGTATATTACACGTACCAACGTTACGATGGTGCCTGCTGGTGTGATTAGCCAGGGACTGGGTGCCGGTGTGAAATGGGATCAGGCCAGTAAGACAGCAACCATCAGCAAGGATAATAATGTACTGCAGCTGACCAGCGGCAAAACAAGCGCTATCGTTAACGGGGCAGCCGTCCGTCTGGATACTTCTGTGCAGATCACGCAGGGCCGGGTCATGGTGCCGCTGCGGTTTGTAAGCGAGCAGCTTGGGCTGCAGGTACTATGGGATCAGGCCACGAAGCATATTTCCTTATATTCAGGCATGGAGATCGGCGGCCCTTCTACGCCTGTAACACCGTCAGTTCCGTCTGTGCCTACACCAACTGTACCTATGCCATCTGTGCCAACACCGACGGTACCGTCACCAACTGTACCTTCTATTCCTGGTGCCAAGACCGGGAAGGCGATGAAAGGCGCCTGGATATCTACCGTGTATAATCTGGATTGGCCCTCAACGTCTTCGGCAGGTAATCCGGACAAGCAGAAGAAGGAGTTCGACAGCCTGCTGGACAAGCTGAAGGCGGCCGGATTCAATAGTGTATTCGTCCAGGTCCGACCGTCTGGAGATGCACTTTATCCTTCACAGATCGTGCCCTGGTCCAAGGTGCTTAGCGGGACTCAGGGTAAGGAGCCCGGCTACGACCCGCTTGCCTATATGGTTAGCAGTGCCCACAACCGGGGAATGCAGCTGCACGCCTGGTTTAATCCGTTCCGGGCTACAACAGATGCTTCTACCGGCAGTCTTGCCCCTAATCATGTAGCCAAGCTTCATCCGGACTGGGTCGTCAAGGCTGAGAATAAGCTGTACATCAACCCGGGCATTCCGGAAGCGCGGCAGCATATTATTGACACCGTGATGGAGGTGGTCAGAGGGTATGATATTGACGGAGTACATCTGGATGATTACTTCTATCCGTCCAATGTAGCTTTTGCCGATGATACGGCCTTCAAGACCTTCAATGCACAAGGAATTGCTGGCAAAGGAGACTGGCGGCGGGATAATATCAACCAGTTCATCCGTCAGCTGGGGCAGGAGATTCATGCAGTGAAGCCGTCCGTCTCATATGGGGTCAGCCCATTCGGGGTATGGCGTAACAAAAAGGTGGACAGCACCGGCTCAGATACTACGGCAGGGGTGTCCGCCTATGATGATATGTATGCGGATGTGCGCACCTGGATTCAGAACGGCTGGATCGATTATGTTGCCCCGCAGGTCTATTGGAGTCTCTCCTTCAGCGCCGCCCGTTATGATAAGCTGGTGGACTGGTGGGTGAACGAGGTTAAGGGAACGAAGGTTAAGCTGTACATCGGTCTGGCCTCCTACAAGGTAGGGGATACCAAGCAGACTGCAGAATGGCAGAGCGGAGATCAGATTATCAACCAGCTCAAATATAATGAGAAGTACGATGAGGTGGCAGGCAGCATCCTGTTCCGGGCGAATGATATTGTGGTCCGTGACCCGTACGGGCTGGCCAGTCTGCTCAGTTTCTATTTCAAGAGTTAAGTCATGAATAGTCCCCCGTGCTCATAGATAACAATACATTCTATGGAACGGGGGTTTGCCATGTATGGAGATTAACGCAGTATTTGAAGGCGGGGGAGTCAAAGGAATTGCCCTGGCAGGTGCGGTCGAGGCGACGGAACGCGCGGGCCGTACCTTTGGGCGGGTTGCAGGGACGTCTTCCGGTTCGATCATCGCCTCGCTGCTGGCAGCAGGGTACAGCGGGGAGGCGATGAGCCGGGTAATCCGGCGTACGCCCTTCACCTCCTTCCTGACAAGGGGAGCGCTCTACAATACGGCCTTCGTCGGGCCAGCCTTACGCGTGCTGCTCAAGAAGGGGCTGTACTCAGGCCAGGCGCTGGAAGCGTGGATTCGCGGCCTGCTGCTGGAGCAGGGGGTCGTTGCGTTCCGGGATCTGCCGCGCGGCAAGCTGCGGGTGATTACGTCAGACATCACCAACGGGCGGATTGTGGTGTTGCCCGATGATCTGGTGCTGTACGGGATCGAGCCAGACAGCTTCGAAGTTGCCAAGGCGGTGCGGATGAGCTGCAGTATTCCGTATTTCTTCGATCCGGTGATCCTGCGGCTGGCCGGAGAGGCGGCCCGGGGGAAATCGTTCAGCGGGCAGCTGGTCTATATGGTGGACGGCGGGGTGCTCAGTAATTTTCCGCTCTGGCTGTTCGATGAGAAGAAAGACGGCTTCCAGTCACCAGAGCGCAGAACGCCAACCATTGGCTACCAGCTGATCGGAAAGACGGCCCCGCAGCCGCATCATATTACGGGGCCGTTCAGCATGCTGGAGGCGATGCTCTCCGCACATGATGAACGGTATATTGAGACGGATAAATTCGTTCGTACGGTCAAAATCCCTACGCTGGGCATCTCCACTACCGAGTTCCATATTACGCAGACACAGACTGACGCTTTGTATACGGCGGGCATCGCAGCCGGAGAAGAGTTCTTCGCTAACTATCGTCCTGCACCGCCTCACTACACCTGGAGGGTACCCCTTCATACCGCCGGTCCAAGGCGGTAACTAAACTAAATAACCCCGCAAAGTGGGCTTTAGCTTCGATGATGACTCAGGTACTTTGCGGGGGCCCCAAAAACAAAAAAAGGCATCCCGCACGTTATTCCAATAACGTGGGGATGCCTTTTGCACTTCTGCTTGAATGGTTCAGTGATATTTAGGCAGCTGATCGTCATTCTTACCCTTACTGCCTTCGATGACCTGGAAGGGATAGCTTTTGCGCTTGCCCGGTGAGCCAGTGGTCTTGCGGATGCCGGCAACCTTGGACATCGTCTTGGCCGAAGGTTTAACCTTGGTGCGCGGACGTCCGGGTCCGCCGCCCATTCTGCCGGGGGCTATCTTGTAGGCGTAATACAGCAGTCCCAGCAGAATCAGGGGGAAGATGAAGAAGGACAGAGCCGCCAGGCCGCGTGCCATAATGTCCAGCACCAGCCCCCATACGGCAAGAGCTGTCGTAATCCAAAATATCAAAGCATGTCTGATCATTGGCTAATCATCCTTTCGCAGGATCCAAAATGCCGCCTGACACACTTGCCTCAGAATATCCTTTTGCTTCAATGGCAGCGTCCAGCTCCCGCATCCGGTTGAAGGAGGCGATCGACACCTCTACCATATCGTCCTTCGGTTCCTTGGTAGTCAACAGCTGCAGCCACAGGCCCGGGTACCCCAGATACTTGAGGCCGGGAATATCTCTTACCGCATTCGTGCCCTTCAGTACCTCGAACGAGATTCCGATGACCACCGGCAAAAGAACGATACGCTGCAGCACCCGTTCCATCAGGGAATTCCATGGGACGACCGAGTAGATAATCACACCGAGGATAATCGTCAGCATCATGAAGCTGCTTCCGCAGCGGTAATGCAGACGGCTGTATTTCTGTACGTTCGCTACGGTCAGCTCTTCGCCAGCTTCAAATGCGCTAATAACTTTATGCTCGGCTCCGTGATACTGGAAAAGCCGCTTGATCACAGGCGTCTGCGAGATCGCCCAGAGATAGACGAGCAGGAGAATCAGCTTGATGCCGCCTTCCACAAGGTTGTGCAGAATATAGTTGTCAAATACATTCTTGAACAAAAAATCTTCTACGAATACCGGGACCAGCGTGAAAATCAGCTTGCCGAACAGGAAAGAAAGAATCCCCATTATAGCAACGCCGAAGATCATCCCGAGGCTCCAGCCTTCGTCCTTCTTCTTGTCCTTCGCCTGCTGCTTGGCAAGCTCTTCCGGCTCCGTCTCATCCTCGGCATAGGATTCTGCCGAATAGTTCAGATGCTTCGAGCCTTTGGCGCTGGAATCTATAATACTGACAATGCCGCGAAGCAGCGGAATCTTGCGCAGTTTAAGGACCCAGCTCTTATCGCTCTTCGGCACCTCCAAAAATGTAATCTCCTGATTCTTTCGTCTTACGGCTGTTACGTTGACATGCTTGCCGCCGAACATGACGCCTTCGATAACGGCTTGGCCGCCGTAACTGGGAGTTTCCTGGGACAACCAATTCACCTTCCCGTATATTGATATGATTTATATAATACATTGTAACTAATTTTTAAACACATTACTAGTTGGATTGCCGTTAGCTGTACATACTAGCTATAGAGAGCGGAGTGGAAACCGGATTAAACCCATACCGAAAGAGAGGCAGCCCTATGAGTTCTTCAAGCAAGCCCAAGACCGCCCAGACCAATCTTTTTTATTTCTCCATTGAACTGGGTTATTTCGCCGGTTTAATCTGGGGAGGATTGCACTGGCTGATGTATGTCCTGCACTTTACCAAGGTCATTCCGGGATTTTTGGCGGAGCCCTTTTTCAAGCATGACTTTTTGCTGACCCCTGCCGGGCATCTGCTCGGATATTTATTTTTTATCGTACTCTCCGTATTGGCTTCCCTGATCTACGTGTTAATATTCCGGAAGCTTAACGGGCCTTGGCCCGGGATGATATACGGGGTGCTGTGGTGGTCGGTCCTGTTCCTTGCGTGCTCGCGCTTATTCCTGCTCCAGCCGCCGTTCAAGCTGCCGTGGAACACGGTCATCAGCGAATTCTGCCTCTTCCTGCTCTGGGGATTATTCATCGGATATACGGCGGCGATCGAGTATACGGATGAACGCAAACGCGAACAGCAGACGAAGCTGGCCTAGGCCCTTCGAAAAAACTTCTCAGATGTCCTGCCGCTATGGTAAAATACAATGTGGCTATTTCGAGAGGAGAATGAAAATGGGCAACAAGCGCGTCTCCAAGCTGCGTAAGGTTCTGCAGGAACTGGGACTGGATGCGATGTTAATTACCAGCGGATATAACCGCCGCTATTTGAGTGGGTTCACCGGCTCCTCCGGGTACGTGCTGGTTACCGGTGATGACAGTTATCTGCTGACGGACTTCCGGTATATGACCCAGGCCTCGGAACAGGTGAACGGCCTCAAGGTGGTGCAGCATGACTCGAAATTCATTGACACCGTGCGGGAACTGCTGCCGAAGGGTGGACAAGTCCGGGTCGGCTTCGAGCAGGATGATGTGACCTTCAGTGCGTACACCGCTTATGCAGCGGCTCTTGCGCCGGCAGTTATGGTACCGGTATCTAAGGCTGTTGAGAACCTGCGCATGTTCAAGGACGAGGAAGAACTGGCTGTAATGCAGCGGGCTGCCGATCTGGCAGACGCCACGTTCAGTCACATCCTGAATGTGATCAAGCCGGGCATGACGGAACGCGATGTCGATCTGGAAATGGAATTCTACATGCGTACGCATGGTGCGACTTCCTCTTCGTTCGATACGATCGTGGCTTCCGGCGAGCGTTCGGCTATGCCGCATGGTGTAGCGAGCAGCAAGATTATCGGGAACAACGAATTCGTGACCTTCGATTTCGGCGCGCTCCTGGACGGTTACTGTTCAGATGTAACGCGTACAATTGCTCTGGGATCACCGGACCCTAAGCTGAAGGAGATCTACAATATTGTGCTTGAAGCGCAGCTTCACACGCTGGCACATATCAAGCCCGGCATGACTGGCCGTGAATGTGATGCCCTGGCCCGCGATATCATCACCCGTTACGGGTATGGTGAATATTTCGGCCACAGCACGGGCCATGGTCTCGGGATGGAAGTACATGAATGGCCGCGTTTGTCCAAGCTGGCGGATGAAGTGATCCAGCCGGGGATGGTTGTCACCGTAGAGCCGGGGATCTATCTCTCGGGCCTTGGCGGCGTGCGGATTGAAGATGATATTGTCATTACCGAGAGCGGCATCGCGCTGCTGACACATTCATCGAAGGATTATACGGTACTGTAAGACAACTATCATTCAGTTAATTCATCGATTCCAGGAGGGATTTTTAGTGATTTCAGTTAATGATTTCAAGACAGGCTTGACCGTAGAAGTAGAAGGGGACATCTTCACCGTCATTGATTTCCAGCATGTGAAGCCGGGTAAAGGCGCAGCCTTCGTCCGCTCCAAGCTGAAGAACCTGCGTAACGGCAATACGGTTGAACGCACGTTCCGTGCCGGTGAAACGATTGGCCGTGCCATCATCGAGAACCGTGGCGTGCAGTACCTCTATGCGAGCGGCTCTGATCATGTGTTCATGGACAACGAGACTTATGACCAGTTCGAATTGTCAGCCAAGCAGCTCGAATGGGAGCTTAACTTCCTGAGAGAGAACATGACAGTGAATATCGTCAGCTACCAGGGCGAAATCCTGGGGATCAACCTGCCGACCAGCGTAGAGCTGAAAGTTACTGAGACCGAGCCGGGCGTTAAGGGCAACACGGCTCAAGGCGCAACCAAAGCCGCTATTCTGGAGACCGGCCATACGGTCCACGTGCCTTTGTTCATCAATGAAGGAGATGTTCTCCTGGTCGATACCCGCGAAGGTAAATATATCTCCCGCGCATAGGAGCCTTTTTGGATTCCAGATGTAACTTGAGGGCCTCCCCGCTTGATGCGGCGGGGGTCTTTTTGCTGTGGCAGGCTGGGCGAGAGGGACGAGGTGGAGGGAAAAGGGACAAAAGGGATAAATCCCTCTGACAGGTGTCTGCGGTGGGGCGGAATGTGAACTGAAGGAGAGTAATGAGGAGCATTAGTGCCCCTTATTCCGGCCCTGCAGGTTCGGGGTTTAAGGCCGGGCACATCAAAAATGGGCACTTTATTTTGTGAAACCATTAACGCATGTTATGATTTTCGTATTATACTGTGTTAAAGCGTTAACTAAAATATAAGCTACTTATAGAGCGAATTAGGGAGTGAATGGGACTTTGTCACTTTATGTCATGAAATTCGGGGGCAGCTCCGTCGGCGATGTTGAACGCATGAAGCGTGTTGCCGGCCGCATCGCAGCCAAGCAGGACGAAGGGCATCGCTGTGTTGTGGTTGTATCCGCTATGGGGGATACGACAGATGAACTGATCGATCAGGCGATACAGCTGAACGGGCAGCCTCCTGCACGCGAGATGGATATGCTGATGACTACGGGCGAGCAGATCTCCGTAGCGCTTCTGTCCATCGCACTTCACGGGATAGGACGGAATGCCGTATCCTATACAGGCTGGCAGGCCGGGTTCCGTACCGATGATACCCACGGCCGGGCACGGATCAGCGAGATTGTTCCACGCCGGGTGCTGGAGTCGCTGGAGCGCGAGCAGATTGTGATTGTAGCCGGCTTCCAGGGCATGACGCTGGACGGCGAGATTACCACGCTGGGCCGCGGAGGCTCGGATACCACAGCGGTTGCGCTGGCTGCAGCCATCAAAGCAGATGTCTGCGAGATCTATACCGATGTAGACGGCATCTACTCTACAGACCCGCGTATTGTGAAGACGGCGCGCAAGCTTAAGGAAATCTCGTATGACGAGATGCTGGAGCTGGCTAATCTCGGCGCAGCCGTGCTGCATCCGCGTGCCGTGGAATATGCCAAACGCTATCAAGTGAAGCTGGTCGTAAGATCGAGCTTTAACCATAATGAAGGTACTGTTGTGAAGGAGGAAGCAAGCATGGAACAGGGTGTGGTAGTAAGCGGAATTGCCTATGACAAGAATGTGGCCCGGATCAGTATTCTGGGAGTTCCGGATGTACCGGGGGTACTCGCGCAGGTATTCGGCAAGCTGGCCGATGAGGGTGTGGATGTCGATATTATCGTGCAGAGCGGAGTGCAGAATGCGACTGCGGACTTCTCCTTCACCGTGGCGCTCAGTGATCTGGTGAAGGCCAAAGAGGTCATCAAGGAGCTACACAGCGTATTGCCATACCGTGAAGTGACTTCCGAGGACAGTCTGGTCAAGGTGTCGATTGTCGGCGCTGGTATGGTCAGCCATCCGGGTGTTGCCGCCAAGATGTTCGAGGTCATCTCGAACGAAGGGGTGAGCATCAAGATGGTCAGCACTTCCGAGATCAAGGTGTCGTGTGTGATTGAATCCGGCAATCTGCAGCAGATCATCCAGGCGCTGCATACCGCCTATAACCTGGATACAGAAGAGCAAGCCTTCGTTGGAGGTCCACAGGACCGCCGCTAAGTCTGCCAGAAGGTATCGTAATTACAGAAGAGTGCTGTTCCCCGCAGAAGCGGAGAACAGCACTCTTTTTGCATATACATAAGGGTAGGAATGACCTTCACCATGCACTCTCTAGCTCAGGCGCCGGAACCGGCCCATGATCTCTACCGTCTCCAGTACATTAACGAAGGATTTCGGATCGGTCTCCAGAATCGTCCTGCGCAGATCTGCCAGCTCATAGCGGGTGGTTACGGTCATCAGCATGGTATTGCCCTCGTGACTGTACCCGCCCTCCGCGTTAACAACGGTGATGCCATGCGGCAGACTAGTGAGTCTATTCAGCATTTTCTCCCGCTCCTTGGTGACAATGAAGCAGGTCAGCTTGACATGGCGGATGTGGATCATGTCCACCACCCGGCTTTTGACGAAGATACAGAGCATCGCGTAGAGCGCGGAATCCCAGCTTTTGAAGAAGCCGAGACTTAAGATAACCAGACCGTCCATGACGAACAGCACGGTGCCCATGGGAATATCCCGCTTGCGGGTAATGATAGAGCCAAGAATGTCGAAGCCTCCGGAAGAACCGCCCGCCCGCAGCGAGAAGCCCACCCCTCCCGCAATAATCACCCCGCCGAAGATACTGGCCAGAATCGGGTCCTTGGTGAGCTTCACCACAGGGATAACGTTCAGGAACCAGGTGGTGGACAGGACAGACAGCATGCTATAGCAGATGTACTTTTTGCCAACGGCGACGAAGCCCCAGATCAGGATTGGCAGATTGATGGCGAAATAGTACAGCGAGATAAACTTGGGATGGGTCAAATACCCGATGATGGAAGCTGTCCCGGCTACACCGCCGCTGAGCAGTTGGTGCGGAATCAGGAATAACCGGAGCCCGGCTGCTACCAGAAACGCTGAAAATATAATAATAGCGATCTCTCTAACCTGTCTGGCTATTGTTCCTGATACAAGCGGTACTACGAAATTACGAACCTGCATGACTGTGATCCCCTTCTTTGTTGATTATCTTTGGATACGGCAAAATTAATTTTATCATACCGATGATATTTTTTTATAGAGAACAGTACTATGATTTTTTTCACACCTCGTGAAATCTCCGCTAGTATCCCCATTTCTTCTTGTCTAAAGTCGCTCCTTTCCGCATATCCATGGATAACAGCTTGTTTGATGTGCAGCGAACGTGTGCAATCCATAGATTTGAACGAAGGAGTTGAGATATTTGGACAAGTATGTAAGCTGGATGTCTGGCCTGCGGCTGCTGTCCGGCAGTGTGGAGATTGCGGCGGCCTTGATTATGCTGAAGCTGAATCAGGTGGATAAGGCGCTGGCTGTCAATTCGGGACTGGCGCTTGTCGGCCCTACGATCCTCATTCTGACCACGGCTGTCGGCCTTACAGGGATGGCAGAGCAGCTGTCCTGGGGCAAGCTTGGCTGGATTGGCTGCGGGGTGGCTATTCTCTTATTCGGGATTCTGAAGAAATGATAGATGATAGGCATAAAGCACAAGTACAAGCATAAATATGGAATAAAGCTATTTAGTAGAGTACAGCTTGGGGGTACCTGATATGGCTAATGACTGGCTTCTGTTGTTTCCTGAAAAAGTAAGAGCGCTGCTCGGCGGTCTCCCCGCTGCGCTCCTGGGCAAGGTGGAGGAGATTCGCGTCCGTGAGGGCCGGCCGCTAGAGATCAACTATTCCGGCAAGTATCATTTCATTGGCGCGGGTGGCAGCCTGACCCAGCTACCCGGTGAGGCTTACCGGCCAGACCGGGAGGATACACACCGGCTGCTGGACCTCATCAGCAATCATTCCCTCTATACGATGGAAGAGGAGCTGCGCAAGGGCTTCATCACGATCCCCGGTGGACACCGGATCGGCCTCTGCGGCCGGACGGTGCTGAGCGGGGGCGGTGTGGAGCATCTGCGCGATATTACCGGCTTCAACGTGCGGATTGCCCGTGAGGTGCACGGCATCGCCGACGGCGTGCTGCCGTATCTGCTGGACCGGGGACGGCAGCGGGTCATGCATACGCTGATTCTGTCCCCGCCGCAGCATGGCAAGACCACGCTGCTGCGCGATTTGGCCAGACAGCTGTCAGCAGGCACAAGCGGCGGCCGGGAGGGCAGCCGGCCGGGGCTGAAGGTTGGCATCGTCGATGAACGCTCCGAGATCGCAGGCAGCCGCCGGGGAATTCCGGCCTTCGATGTCGGGCCGCGCACGGACATTCTGGATGGCTGTCCCAAGGCGGAAGGCATGATGATGATGATCCGCTCCCTGTCACCCGATGTGCTGATCGCCGATGAAATCGGCCGCATGGAGGACGCAGAGGCGGTGACCGAGGCGCTGCACGCCGGGATCTCGGTGGTCGCTTCCGCGCATGGCAAGGAAGTGTCCGAGCTGGCCCGGCGGCCCGGCCTTGGCGGGTTGCTGGAGCACCGGATGTTCGAGCGGTATGTGATCCTGCAACGCGGAGCTTCCGGCTTATCCTTCCGCATTCTGGACGGCCAGAAGCGCGGGCTGCTGCTTGTCTCGCCGGAGGAGCAGCAGGTGTCAGGGGGTGACCGCCATGCTTAAGCTGCTTGGCGCGGTACTGATCGTGCTGGCCGGTACGCTGGCCGGCTTCAAACGGGCAGCCCAGTACGCCGACCGGCCGAGGCATATCCGGGCCTTGATTGCGGCGTTCCAGCGGCTGGAGACCGAGATCCAATATGGCTACACGCCGCTGCCGGAGGCGCTGCGCCGGATCGGGATGCAGACGAAGGTGCCGCTGAGAGCCTTCTTCCTTATGGCGGCGGATGAGATGAATCCGCCGCATAACCACAGTGCGGAAGAGGCCATCCGGCGGGCCATGGAGGCCCACTGGAGCAGTGCATCGCTGCGGGGAACGGAGAAGGAGATCGTCCGGCAGCTAAGCTGCACGCTCGGAACCAGTGACCGGCCGAATCAGAGCACGCATATTGCACTGGCTTTACAGCAATTGAAGCAGGAGGAGACAGCGGCCAGAGAAGATCAGGGCAAGTATGAGAAGGTGAGTAAAAGCCTGGGTCTGCTGCTTGGAGCATTGATCGTCATTTTGATCTTTTAGCGAGGTGCCAGGAATGAATATTGAAGTCAACGCGATCTTTCAGATTGCCGGCATCGGCATCATTATCGCCATGATCCACACGGTGCTTAAGCAGATGGGCAAAGAGGATATCGCCCACTGGGTAACGATTGTCGGCTTTATCATCGTCCTGTTCATGGTCATCCGGATGCTGGATGGGCTGCTGCAGGAAATCAAAACGATTTTTCTTTTTCAATAGGCTGGAGTTATGGAAATCATTCAGATTGTGGGAATTGGCATCTTGGCGACCGTCCTCATCCTCGTCCTGAAGGAACAAAAACCGGTATTCGCCTTCCTGCTGACCACTGCGGCCGGCATTCTGATCTTCCTGTTCCTGATCGGCAAGATCGGAACGATTCTCGGTACGCTGGAGCGGGTCGCGGAGTCCTCCGGGATGGAAATGATCCATATCAAAACCGTGTTCAAAATCATCGGCATCTCCTATATCGCGGAATTCGGGGCGCAGATCGTGAGGGATGCCGGGCAGGAATCGATTGCTTCCAAGATTGAGCTGGCCGGCAAGGTGCTGATCATGGTGCTGGCTGTTCCGATCATCAGCATAATTATTGAAACGGTCATGAAGCTGCTGCCAGCTTGATGCAGCGGACATGCCGGACAAGTTGGAGTAAAGCGGAGGTGAGGGGAATGCAGGAGCATAGTATTTTTCGGCCGCCAAAAGGGGTAAAAGCGCTCTTGCTTCTGCCAGCCCTGCTGCTGGTGCTCCAGCTGCTTCTGCTGTGTGGAAACACGGCGAGTGCTACGAGTGCTACAAGTGCTACAAGTGCTACAAGTGCTGCAAGTGCGGCTCCGGCTCCGTCAGCACCAGCCACAGGCGGCAGCGGAGGCCGGGCGTCTCCCGTTGACCAGTGGGTGAAAGGGCAGGTGGAGCATCTGCCAAAGGACAAGGTGGAGTCTTACTGGGACCAGCTGATGAAGGATTACGGGGGATTTTTCCCGGAGGGCCGGACGCCTTCCTTGATGGATATGCTGCTGCCGGGGGATAAGGGCTTAAGCTTCAAAAGCGTCTTGTCCGGCCTGATGAACTTCATGTGGCATGAGGTGCTCTACAACGGCAAGCTGCTGGTCACGATTGTGATGATCAGTGTGCTGAGCATGATTCTGGAGACGCTGCAGA
Organism: Paenibacillus sp. FSL H8-0332; assembly: GCF_037963835.1. Taxonomy (NCBI): domain Bacteria; kingdom Bacillati; phylum Bacillota; class Bacilli; order Caryophanales; family Paenibacillaceae; genus Paenibacillus; species Paenibacillus sp. FSL H8-0332. The sequence continues at coordinate 4,630,422 of NZ_CP150145.1, read as the reverse complement.
CCGCTTTTGAACGGAAATCAGTCAGTAAGATCGCTTATATGCTCTGCTACATGGTGGTGCTGGTTATCGCCGTTAACAGCTTCAATGTTGCTATCGGCTATGCCAAGGATGCCATCGACCGGATGATCGACTTCATGATGGCTATGATTCCGCTGCTGTTCGCGCTGCTGGCCTCGATGGGCAATATCGTCACGGTGTCGGTGACCCATCCGCTGATCGTGTTCATGATCCATACCGTAGGCACGCTGATTCATACGCTCGTCTTCCCGCTGCTGTTCTTCTCGGCAGTGCTGCATCTGGTGAGCGCCATGTCGGAGAAATACAAGCTGACCCATCTGGCAAATCTGCTGCGCAATATTGGGGCCGGACTGCTCGGAGTGTTGCTAACTGTGTTCCTCGGCGTGATCTCGGTCAGGGGGATTACCAGCTCGGTTACAGACGGTGTGACTATACGCGCCGCCAAATATATTACAGGGAATTTCGTGCCGGTGATTGGTAAAATGTTCGCGGACGCCACGGACACGGTGATCTCGGCCTCCCTGCTGGTGAAGAACGCCATCGGGCTGTCGGGAGTTATCATTATCCTCTTCCTGTGCGCGTTCCCGGCAATCAAAATTCTGATCCTCGCCCTGATCTACAATCTGGCCGCCGCCGTCATGCAGCCGCTGGGCGAGACACCGATTGTGACCTGCCTGCAGACGATTGGCAAAAGCATGATTTACGTCTTCGCTGCGCTGGCCGCGGTCTCGCTGATGTTCTTCCTGGCGGTAACCATCATGCTGACTGCGGGCAATGTGACCGTGATGATGCGATAGAACGAAACGACAAGGAGGTACGCCATGTCCTGGCTCAGCAGTTGGCTCCATGAGCTGATTCTCGTCGTGCTGATGGCAGCATTTGTGGAGATGCTGCTGCCCAGTAAATCCATGGAACGCTACGCCAGGCTGGTGCTCAGTCTGCTGGTTCTGCTGACGATGCTCAGCCCGCTCGTCTCTCTGCTGAAGGGGGATGCCAGCAAGGAGCTGACCGTGGCGATGCAGCAGCAGGAGAGAAGCGGAGGGCTGCTGTACGGGCCGGGCGACGCACCGGATTCGCTGGACAAGATTCTGGCAGACGGGCGGATGCTCGCCGCCGGAGCACGTGACCAGAGCTTGAAGCTGGCTGCCGAGGAAATCGCCGGCCAGATGCGCGACCAGATTACCGGGAGCACCGGGCTCGGCGGGGTGAAGGTCACGGTGGCGCTGGCTATGGGGCCGAATCCAAGTGCGCCACTGGGCGAGGAGGTGCCGCTAATCTCTTCGGTCACGGTAGCTCTTCCGCCGGAGCAGGGCGTCACCGGGGGCACTGTCCCGGGCGCTGGTACCGCTGCCCTCCCGTCAGCTGCGCCCATTCAGATTAACCCTGTGAAGCCGGTCCAGGTCAGCCTGGAGGGCAGCGGCGGGGAGGGTGAAGCGCAGGAAGCGGCCTCCTCAGGGGGTTCGGCTCCGGCGTCATCCTCTTCCGGGAGCGGCACTGAGGGAACGCAGGAGACCCAAACGGAGGAAGCTGGAACGATTATCAAGCTGCTGGAGCAGAACTGGAACCTGGACCCCGCTCTGATCAAGGTGCAGAGCAGCGGGGCCGGTACCGTGAAATCATAAGAGGAGGCTGTTAATCAATGGGCAATTGGCTGAAAAAGCTGGAGCAGTGGGCCGGAGGCGGCAACGGCAGCCCGAAGCGCAGCCACACCTTCCGCTGGCTGATCATTATCGGCCTGCTGGGCGTTGCGATCATGCTGTTCAATTCCTTCGTGAATGTGAAGAAGCTGGACAACGAGAACACGGGACGTGAACCGCCGGACAGCGAGGCCTCGCAGACGGTCCTGCAGCCGGAGGCCGGGAGCGCGAATTCTTTTGACAGCATCGAACTGGCGATGGAGAACCGCACGAAGGGGATTCTGGAGAAGATCGTGGGGGTCGGTACTGTGGATATCATGGTCACCGTAGATTCCACAGAGGAGATTATCGTGCAGCGCAATATGAATGACTCGCAGCAGCAAAGTGAAGAAACGGATGCCAGCGGCGGTAAACGCCATACCACCCAGTACACCAGGGACGGCCAGATCGTCACTTACACCCAGTCAGGGAACGAGGCTCCGATCATCACCAAGCGGGTGAAGCCTCAGGTACGGGGAGTGCTGGTGGTCGCCAAAGGGGCAGAGAACAAGGTCGTGCGCAGTCTGATTGAGCAGGCGGTTGAAAAAGGGCTTAACGTACCGGTCTACAGGATTTCTGTTGTCCCGCGCAAGCAAGAATAGGCATGTCTCCGATAACCCCGGCATATGCTTTAACAGAAGAGGCTTGTACGATACACACGGGCACACACGACAAGAGGGCTGGCAACAAAATTATAGGAGGTATAAACAATGAAGGGCAAAAGACAAACGATTTGGCTGGTTTCTATGCTCAGTTTGATGGTAGTGCTCTCTGCATATTATCTGTTCACGGAAGATTCGGGTGCTCCCCTCCCCAAAGAAACCGCAGGCAGCATCCAGGTGGACACCATAAAAGACGGGACGGGCGGCGGGACAGCCACTACGCTGGACAGCGGACTTGTCATCAAAGAGGTCAACACGAACAAAGGGATTGCGGTAGGAACCGTGGATGACAGCAGCAAGACCGGCAAGGATGAAGTGGCATCGACAGTGACAACTGAGGACAGTACGACTCCGGCCGTGATAGATGACAGCAGTGTGATTGCTGACAGCAGCAACACAGCTACGGATACAACTGCTGCAACGGATAAAGCGACCACAGCTACGGCTGACAAAGGCAAGGATACGGCTGCCACCAAAGACAGCAAGGACAGCAAGGAGAATAAGGACACTAAGGACAGCAAAGACAGCAAGGATACGTCGGCCGCTGTAGATAAAACTCCGGCGAAGGACGATAAGGCAATCCTGGATGAAATGGCTTCGCAGAGCGTATCAGCCAGCAGCCTGTTCACGAACTACCTGTACGAACGCGAGCAGAAGAACCTGAAGGACCACAATGATCTGCTGGCGCTGATTAACAATATGGATAAGACCCCGGCCGAGAATGCTACAGCCCAGGAGCAGCTCAGCAAGCTGGAAGAGAAGGAATCCAAAATCACCGGGATTGAAGAAAAGCTTCAACAGAAATACGGTGAGGCGATTGTGAAAGAAGAAGCCGGTGACGCCTACACGATCGTGGTGCTCAGCGATAAGCTGGATGTGAAGCAGGCCGTGGGCATCGTGGATTTTGTAATGAAGGAACTGAGCGTTACCCAGGACAAGATTAAGGTCCAATACGTCTCGGAGCAGTAAGCCCGCTGAATAAAATCACAGAAAATAGAATAAAATGCCGAAAGAGCCCGGGCGCGTCCCAGGCTCTTTCCATTTCTAGCGTTTGTGATATAATACATAAAGTTATCGATGCATAGAAAAAGAAGATTACGCAGGCAGCGGTTACACAAGATAGCGATTCAAGAGAATCACAGAGCAGACCGGCTTCACAGGTGTGCTTCTCAGAACGGATAGCGTACCCTGCCCAGCCTGCGTCCCAAATTGGCTTCGAGAGAAAGCTGAAGGAGTGAACGATCCAATGTTCAAGTTAAGCGAGATTAAGGAATTGATTCAATTGCTGGACCAGACTTCCTCCGTGCACGAGCTGGAGATTGAAAGCGAAGGTATGAAGCTGGCTATCCGCAAACCGGATCGCTCTGAAGCTGAAGGAACAGTAATTCAGGCGGCTCCTTATACCTATCCCTTTACGCCAGCCCCGCAGCCGCAAAGTCCGCAGATTATTGCCCCTCCGGCTGTCAGTGAAGTTCCTGATGCGGCGCAGCAGCCCGCAACCTCCGCTGAAGGCGCATTACATAAAATCGTCTCGCCGATGGTAGGGACCTTCTATAGTGCCGCTTCACCGGAGACGCCTTCCTTTGTCAATGTCGGAGACCGGGTGAATGAGAAATCCACAGTCTGCATCATTGAAGCAATGAAGCTGATGAATGAGCTGGAAGCTGAAGTGCAGGGCGAGATTGTCTCTGTTCTGGTTGAGAACGGCCAACTGGTGGAATACGGCCAGCCGCTGTTTCTGGTGAGAGCGGAATAATTGCCGCGAGAATGAGGAGGAGCTTGCAAGCTTCGCTAAACTTTGGGAGGAACCGCATGAACATTCAAAAAGTGTTGATTGCTAACCGCGGCGAAATTGCGGTCCGCATTATCAGGGCCTGCCGCGAGCTGGGTATTGCCACCGTGGCTGTCTATTCGGAGCCGGACCGCGATTCCCTGCATGTCCGCCTGGCTGATGAGGCGTACTGCATCGGACCGACACCCGCCAAGGACAGCTATTTGAACTTTACTAATATTATGAGCGTTGCTACGCTGACGGAATGCGATGCCGTTCATCCCGGCTATGGCTTCCTGGCCGAGAATGCCGATTTCGCCGAGATCTGTGAATCCTGCAATATTACTTTCATTGGCCCGTCTCCGGATGCGATTACGCGGATGGGCGACAAGGCAGTAGCCAAAGAGACGATGAAGCAGGCGGGAGTTCCGATTATTCCGGGCTCCGACGGGATTGTCGGCGACTTGGATGAAGCCGTGATGCTCGGCCGTGATATCGGGTATCCGCTTATCGTAAAGGCTACGGCAGGCGGCGGCGGCAAGGGCATCCGCATCGCCGAGGATGAAGAGTCACTAGTGAAGCAGATTACCGCTGCCCAGCAGGAAGCGCAGAAGAATTTTGGCAACGCCGGAGTCTATCTGGAGAAGTTCCTGACCGGCATGAAGCATGTGGAGATTCAGATCATCGCCGATAATCATGGCAACGTAGTCCATCTGGGCGAACGTGACTGCTCGGTGCAGCGCCGCCGCCAGAAGCTGGTGGAGGAAGCGCCTTGCTCCATCCTTACACCGGAGACCCGTGAGGCGATGGGCCAAGCGGCTGTAAGGGCCGCACAAGCGGTTAATTATTCTGGTGCAGGCACCCTGGAATTCCTGCTCAGTCCTGACGGTCAGTTCTACTTCATGGAGATGAATACCCGTATCCAGGTGGAGCATCCCGTAACTGAGATGGTTACCGGAGTGGATCTGATCAAGGAAATGATCTCTGTGGCAGAAGGCAACACACTCTCCTTTACCCAGGAGGATATTGTCATCAACGGATGGTCGATCGAATGCCGGATCAATGCCGAGGACCCTGAGCGTAATTTCATGCCTTCTCCCGGCAAAATTGGCTTCTATCTGCCTCCCGGCGGATTTGGAGTGCGGGTGGACAGCGCGGCGTACCCGGGCTATACCATTTCACCTTTTTATGACTCCATGATTGCCAAGCTGATCGTCTGGGCCCCGACGCGGGATGAGGCGGTCGCTAAGATGAAGCGTGCACTGGCCGAATTTGCGGTGGAGGGCATACATACCACGATTCCATTCCACCAGAGACTGCTGGAGCATCCGGTGTTTTTGGACGGTAACTTCGATATCAAGTTCCTTGAAGAGTATGAAATTTAGGACGACTTCTCATGGTTTGTCATAAAGTTCGTCAAATGATATAGTATGTTTAATAAGAGGCGTACTGCCCGCTTGAAGTGCCCCTACAACTTTTTTGCTGGAAAGGTGTGAAGTCCAAAATGAGTACATTGCCGACAGAATATGAACGTACGGAAATCGGTGAAATCCAGATCGCTCCTGAAGTGATCGAGGTGATCGCCGGTTTGGCAACCGTTGAGGTGAAAGGTGTGGCCGGAATGAGCGGCGGTTTCGCCGGCGGAATCGTGGAGCTTCTCGGACGCAAGAATTTGTCCAAAGGGGTTAAGGTTGAGGTAGGACAGCGCGAGGCTGCGGTGGATGTGTCTGTTATCATCGAATACGGCTACCGTCTTCCGGAAGTAGCTGCCGAAATCCAGCGCAATGTTAAGCGTTCCATCGAAACCATGACCGGTCTGACCGTTGTGGAAGTGAACGTGCATATTCATGATGTGCAGTTCAAAAGCAATACAAGCATTGACAAGAGCGAAGATATCGATGCGGTTATCCGTGTGAAGTAAAGGCTTTGTTCGTCCTAAACCCTCGGGCAGTACGTCGAGGGTTTACCTTAATTTAAGGAGGTTGTGAGACTCGTGGCCAAAATTCTGGACAGGCTTCTGCTGTTCCTTTACAGCTTAAGTATTGGAATACTATCTGTAATTGCCATCCTCCTCTTAAGCGGTGTCATTCCGGACAAGTATGAGATTTCGGACGGACCGGCGGTCTATATCACTGCGATCTCCGTGGCCGTCATTCTGTTCCTGCTGAGCATCCGCTTCTTCTACATTTCCCTGCGCCGCGACCGTGCCTCCCTGCCGTCTGTTGATCAGCGGACAGAGTACGGGGATATTCAGATCTCGATGGAGACCATTGAGAACCTGAGTCTGAAGGCTGCGGGCAAAGTGAAGGGCATCCGTGACCTGAAATCGCGCATCCGTGTCTCGCAGGCAGGTCTTGAGATTATGATCCGTGCGGTCGTCGACGGCGAGCATTCGCTGCCTCTGCTTACTACGGATGTACAGCGCCAGGTGCATGATTTCGTACAGGAGACAACCGGAATTCCGGTTGCCGATGTGTCTGTATACATTGCTAACCTCACACAGTCACCAAGCTTCAAAAGTCGAGTGGAATAGAGGTGAGTTTCCCTTATGTCCTGGAGAGAAGTATGGGGAAGTCACGGAGGTAGAATTACCGGAGTTGCCTTCGGTGTCTTTCTCGGATTGATTTATCTGATTAGCGGTTTTTGGGATATGCTGTTCTTTGCACTGGTAGTGTTCATCGGATATACGTTCGGCAAAAGAAAGGATACCGCGCAGGGTCCCCTGTTTCAATGGCAGGAGATCGTAGAGCGGCTGTCCGGACGCTGGCGCCCCTTCAAATGAACCGCGATAGTCTTTCTCCCGGAAGCCTGGAACCCGTTACTTTGAGTTGCTGACCTGCGGAAGAAAGGCTGTGCGGTTTTTTTTGGAATATAAGAAGTTATATCAAAACAAGAATGAAAGTTAGTTCGTAGGAGGAACACATGAAGAGACGTTTAGCGAGAGAAATTATTGTGCAAAGCCTGTACCAGATGGAAATGAACGATGTTGAGGTTACCGAGGCGGTTGACATGCTGATTGAAGAGGCGGCGGATGAGAACGAAACCGAGCGCGTCATTACGGATGAGATCGAACTGAAAGCTTATGTAGTTACGCATGTCAACGGCGTGTGGGAGCACAAAATGGCGATTGACGATATGCTGGAGCATTACCTCAAGGGCTGGCAGATGAGCCGCCTGTCACGCGTGGACCGTCAGATTCTGCGCCTGGCCACCTTCGAGATGATCTTCGCCAGCGATGTGCCGGCCAAGGTGTCTGTCAATGAGGCGATTGATCTGGCCAAGCATTTCGGCACAGAAGATTCCGGTAAATTCGTGAACGGCGTCCTTGGTAAAATGATTCAGGATGTGGATACGCTTAGAGCTGAGCTGTAATTCAGCCTCTGATTCGATTCAGTTTCAGCAGCAAGCGGCAGTAACAGGCTTATAAGCCTTCAATAGACAATAGGGGAGAGACTTACATGACAGCAGCGATTATCAGCGGTAAACAGGTATCGGACGACATTCGGATCGGGATTGCCCGGAAGGTTGCAGACTTAGCAGAGCGCGGCGTGAAGCCGGGTCTAGCTGTCGTTCTGGTCGGTGAAGATCCGGCTTCCCAGGTCTATGTGCGCAACAAGGAGAAGTCCTGTATAGAGCTGGGCTTCCATTCCGAGGTGCACCGGCTGGATGCCGCTACTACCCAGCAGGAACTGCTGGCACTGGTGGCAGACCTGAACGGCCGGGGCGATATTGACGGCATACTCGTTCAGCTGCCGCTTCCGAAGCATATTGAAGAGAAGGCTGTGATTGATGCTATCTCGGTAGAGAAGGATGTGGATGGCTTCCACCCGGTCAATGTGGGGAATCTTGTCATCGGGGACGACAGTCTGCTTCCCTGCACGCCTGCCGGGGTGATTGAACTGATCAAGCGGACTGGTACGGACATCTCCGGCAAGCATGCTGTAGTGATCGGGCGCAGCAACATTGTGGGCAAGCCCGTATCCCTGCTGCTGCAGCGTGAGAACGCCACTGTAACCATGTGTCACTCGCGCACAGCGAATATGGCTGAGCTTAGCCGTCAGGCCGATATTCTGGTGGTAGCGATCGGCCGTGCCAACTTCATTGATGCCTCGTTCGTGAAGCCAGGCGCAATTGTGATTGATGTCGGCATGAACCGTCTGGATACCGGCAAGCTTGCCGGGGATGTTGATTATGAGAGTGCCCGGGAAGTTGCCGGGTTCATTACGCCGGTGCCGGGCGGAGTGGGACCGATGACCATCACCATGCTGATGAGCAACACGCTGATCGCGGCCACACGCCGCCGCGGCCTGAAGTAGGCCGGACTTATGGCAGCAGAGCGGCAGATTTACTCCATTAAGGAGCTTAACAAATATATCCGCATGAAGCTGGATTCGGATGCGCTGCTGTCCGATGTATGGATTCGCGGTGAAATCTCGAATTTCACCCATCACGGAAGCGGGCATATGTACTTCACGCTGAAGGATGAGAGCAGCCGGATCAAAGCCATCATGTTCGCTTCGCATAACTCACGGCTGCCGTTCGTGCCGAAGGAAGGCACGAAGGTACTTGCCAGGGGAAATGTGACCGTATATGAACGGGACGGGCAATACCAGTTCTATGCGACACATATGCAGCCTGACGGAATCGGAAGCCTGTATCTGGCTTACGAGCAGCTGAAGAGCAAGCTGGAAAAGGAGGGCCTGTTCGCAGCGGAGCGCAAGCGTCCGCTGCCGCAATTCCCGCGCTGCATCGGGGTTGTGACCTCCCCAACAGGAGCGGCGGTGAGGGACATCATCATCACCCTGCAGCGGCGCTATCCTCAGGTGGCGATTGTTCTCTACCCTGTACTTGTACAAGGTAAGGGGGCTGGCCCGTCCATTGTACAGGCCATCCAGAACCTGAACGCCATGGGCGAAGCCGATGTACTGATTGTCGGGCGCGGCGGCGGCTCCCTGGAGGAGCTGTGGGCCTTCAATGAAGAGGGCGTCGCCCGGGCGATTGCGGCCTCCAGGATTCCGGTCATCTCGGCTGTGGGCCACGAGACCGACTTCACGATCGCCGATTTCGCCGCCGATCTCCGGGCGGCCACCCCTACGGCAGCGGCGGAGCTCGCTGTGCCGAGCGCAGCCGAGCTGGCCGGGCAGCTGCGCATGACCCGGCAGCGGCTGCGCCAAGGGCTGCTGCGCCGCTCGCAGCGCGGCGGCGAACGCCTCGCTGCACTGCAGCGCTCGCTGGCGCTGGCCGGCCCCCGCCGGCAGCTGGCTCAGCACGCGCAGCGGCTGGACATGCTGCGCGCGGCCCTGCTCCGCGCAGCAGAGGCAAGGCACAGCCGCGCGCAGGGGCGCAGCGCGCTGCTGCACCAGAGCCTGCAGCGCTTCCATCCGCTTAGCAGCGTCAGCGCTGCCCGCCGGCGCACGGATGGCCTCACCCGTGAGCTGACGGCGGCCATGCAGGCGCGTCTTGCAGATAAGCGCGCGCGGTTCGGGGCTGAGCTGCGCCATCTGGATGCGCTCAGTCCGCTTAAGGTCATGTCACGGGGCTACAGCCTTGTGTATGACGAGAAGGAACAGCATTTAATCAAATCGCTGAAGGAAGTAGAGCTTGGCGATGTGGTCAACATAAAGCTTAATGACGGACAACTAAACTGCCACGTATGGGGAATGAAGGAGGATGGCAAAGCGAATGGTGAAGGAAGCTGAACTGGATTTTGAAGGAGCCATGGAGCGCCTGGAGGGTATCGTGCGTGAGCTTGAACACGGTGACGTTCCCCTGGAGAAGGCGATTGATTTATTCCAGCAGGGAATGAAGCTCTCGCAGCTATGCGGCAGCAAGCTGGAGCAGGTGGAGCGCAAGATTGAGATGATTACTGTAGAGGATGGCGAACTGCGCAAGAAGCCGTTCGGCAGCCGGCTTGAAGGCGATAACGATGAGTCATTCTGAGCTAGAGCCATCGGGCCGTTCGGCAGCACCGCAGGGCCGCGAACCGCTGGAGCAGTATATAGCGGACGTTAGCCGCTGGGTTACGGCGGCTCTGAGCCAATCCATACCGGAGCAGTGGGACGTCCCACAGGTACTTAGAGAGTCGATGGAATACTCGCTGCAAGCTGGTGGTAAGCGCCTGCGGCCGCTGCTGGTCACCGCCGCCTGCGAAGCGCTCGGCGGCAGCCGTTATGCTGCACTGCCTGTAGCGGCAGCGATTGAAATGGTGCATACCTATTCCCTGATCCATGATGATCTTCCGGCGATGGATAATGATGACTACCGGCGCGGCAAGCTGACGAACCATAAGGTCTTCGGGGAAGCCATGGCCATTCTGGCCGGGGATTCGCTGCTGACCCATGCGTTCTACAGTGTGGTACAAGCCTCCCGCAAGCACGGGGTTCCGGCAGAACGCGTATTGTCCATCGTGGAGGATCTGGCCGAGATGGCCGGACCGCGCGGCATGGTCGGCGGTCAGGTTGCCGATATGGAAGGCGAGCAGGGAATGACCGACCTGCAGCAGCTTCAATACATTCATCTGCACAAGACCGGCGATCTGATGATCTTCTCCTTGCTTGCGGGCGGCAGAATCGCCGGTGCGGATGAGGGCCAGCTGGCAGCTCTGCACCGGTTCGGCACACAGATTGGCCTGGCCTTCCAGATTCAGGATGATATTTTGGATCTGGTCGGCGATGAGAGCAAGCTCGGCAAAAAAACCGGCAGTGATCTCAAGCAGCAAAAAGTAACCTATCCGTATTTCATCGGCCTGGAGGCTTCGCTCGCAGAGGTCAAGCAATTGACCGCAGCAGCGCATCTTGCGATCCTGAAAGGCGGGTTCAACGACCCGTCCCGGCTGCTGGAAATTGCCGATTATTTGATGTCACGCGACCACTAAATGGAGTTTCTGCAAACGGCTGTGTTTCGGCAGCCGTTTAGTTTGTGTTATAATGGGGTTTATATTTTACAACATCTAGGAAAGCGGGGAATACTCGTGCTGCTTCCACAAATAAACGATCCTCAGCAACTCAAGTCTTACTCAGTCGGAGAATTGGCTGTACTTGCGGAGGAAATTCGTCAGTTTCTGATCGAGAAGCTGTCTGTAACAGGGGGGCATCTCGGATCTAACCTCGGGGTAGTGGAACTCACGCTGGCCCTGCATTACTGTTATGACAGTCCCCGGGATAAGATGATATATGATGTCGGTCATCAGGCTTATGTGCACAAGATACTGACAGGCCGCCAAGATCGGTTTGATACACTTCGCAAGCAGGGCGGACTATGCGGCTTCGTCAAACGTACGGAGAGTGAGCATGATGTCTGGGAAGCCGGGCACAGCAGCACTTCTCTGTCGGCAGCAATGGGCATGGCTATGGCCCGTGACTTGAAGGGTGAAGACAATAAGGTAATTGCCGTGATCGGCGATGGTGCCCTCACCGGCGGAATGGCCTTTGAAGCGCTGAACCATATCGGCCATGAGCGCCGCAAGCTCATGGTGATCCTGAATGATAATGAGATGTCGATCGCGCCGAATGTAGGAGCCATGCATAACTACTTAAGCAAAATCCGTTCGGACCGCCATTACCTGCGGGCTAAGGATGAGGTCGAAGGTCTGCTGAAGAAAATTCCGGCCATCGGCGGTCGTCTGGCGAAGACTGCGCAGAATGTGAAGGACGGTCTGAAGAACATGCTGGTACCCGGTGTTCTGTTTGAAGAACTCGGATTTACCTATCTCGGACCCGTGGACGGTCATGATCTGGAGAAGATGATCGACACCTTCCATCAGGCGGATAATGTATCAGGGCCTGTGCTGGTTCATGTGCTGACGACGAAGGGCAAGGGTTACAAACCGGCTGAAACTGACTTCTATAAATCACATGCGATCTCGCCCTACAAAATTGAATCAAGCCAGTCCATTAAGGCCGTGGAGGCGGTCAGCCACCCGATGTATACCGAAGTTTTCGGGGAAACGCTGATTGAGCTCGGACGGCAGGATCAAAGACTGATTGCGGTCACACCGGCGATGCCGGGCGGCTCGGGGCTCTTCCCGTTCGCCAAGGAATTCCCGGACCGGATGATTGACGTCGGGATTGCTGAGCAGCATGCCGCCACCTTATGTGCGGCGCTGGCGATGGAAGGAATGAAGCCGGTGTATGCCGTCTATTCCACCTTCATGCAGCGTGCTTATGATCAGATTGTCCATGATATTTGCCGCCATAATGCCAATGTCATGTTCGCCATCGACCGTGCGGGCTTCGTCGGCGCGGACGGGGAGACTCATCAGGGCGTATACGATATTGCTTTTATGCGTCATATTCCGAACATGGTGCTTATGATGCCGAAGGATGAGAATGAGCTGCGCCACATGATGAAGACGGCGCTGGACTATAATGAAGGACCAATTGCTTACCGTTATCCGCGGATTAACGGCACCGGTGTGGTTCTGGATGCTGAGCTGCACAGTCTGCCTATCGGCACATGGGAGCGTCTGCGTCCCGGTGAGGATTATGCCGTGCTTGCCTGCGGCCCGATGGTTCAGGTGGCCGAAGAGGCGGCGGAAGTGTTGAAACGTGAAGGTATTCAGGTCGGTGTGGTGAATGCGCGCTTCCTGAAGCCGCTGGATAACTCCATGCTGCTTGAATTGGCGCATGCTGGAACGGGTATGGTGGTGCTGGAGGAAGCCAGCCAGGCTGGCGGCCTTGGCAGTGCGGTGCTTGAGTTCTTTGCAGAGCATGAGATATATGATGCGCATGTCCACCTGATGGGAGTGCCGGATATTTTCGTCGAGCATGGGTCGATTAAGGAGCAACGCCAGGAAACCGGCCTTACCGTTGAAGCCGTGTGCGCACGTATTAAGTCAATGAAGGGGCTCAGCACTTATACCTATAAGTCAACCTCCACCTCGTAAGACAGGGGCGGAGGGCGGACCGAAGTGATCGGGAGATGAATATGGAACACCCTAAGGAACGAATTGATGTGCTGTTGGTGGAGCAAGGCTTCTACGACAGCCGGGAGAAGGCCAAGGCCGCCATTATGGCGGGTCTTGTGCTTGCGAACGAAGAACGGATCGAGAAGCCGGGGATGAAGGTGCTGCGGAGCTCTGTCCTCAGAGTCAAAGGAGCGCTGCACCCCTATGTCAGCCGCGGCGGCTTGAAGCTGGAGAAGGCCTTGCGGCAGTTCAGCATCGAACTGATCGGCAGGAACATGCTGGATATTGGCTCCTCTACAGGAGGCTTCACGGATTGTGCGCTTCAGAACGGTGTGGCCCATGTCTATGCTATTGATGTTGGACATAACCAGCTCGACTGGAGCCTGCGTAATGATGATCGGGTAACCGTAATGGAACAGACCAACTTCCGTTACATGACCCCGCCTGATTTGAAGGGACCGGTGCCTGACTTTGCAAGTATTGATGTATCCTTCATTTCACTAAAAATCATCCTGCCGCCGCTTATGGCGCTGCTGAATCGTCCTGCTGATATCGCTGCGCTGATTAAGCCGCAGTTCGAAGCCGGCCGCGAGAAGGTGGGCAAGTCTGGAGTCGTGCGCGAACCGGCTGTTCATAAAGAGGTGCTGGTAAACGTGCTGTCCATGGCAGCTGAACTGGGCTACACGCTTGCAGGACTTACGTATTCCCCCATTACCGGCGGGGAAGGAAACATTGAATTTCTGGCACACTGGAAGCTGTTGCCCGAAGCTACGGAGCAGGCTTCAGCGCAGCAGCCTTCTGCGGCTGAAGCACAGCCGAATAATTTCGCCGCGCTTGCCGACTCGGTCATTAAGGAAGCGAATGCAACCTTCAGCGCTGCGGGCCATGGAAACTCATCGAAGCGATGAGTTTCTTTTGCTGCAAATATAAGTAATTAGTAATTATATGTTGTCGCCCGGAAGCAGGATTTCACCCGCCCTCGCGTCGAATAGAATCACCGAGGTGATGGGAGTGGCGAGCTCGGACAAGGCTGTAGTGGCACTTATGGGCATTACGGCGGCAATCTTTATCCTTTATAGAATCTATATCTGGCTGCAAGGGTCCCCGGGTTCCTTCATGAAGGATCGGGTGCCGATCAACAAGGTCATTCAGCCGCATCCGTCCATCAATCTGCTGGAGGATGCGGGTTACGAGGTCATCGGCGGCAAGCTGAAGATTCCGCTGTCTTTTCAAGTGAATGGTGCGCCGATGTACAGCAGACTGTTCATTGATTACGTAGCCACCAGGAATGAGGAGCATTACTATCTGGTCATCCTGTCCCGCCCCCGCAAGGAGCTTGAACTCACCGGCAGCGGACTCCGGGACTATATCCTTCCTTATCTGCTGATCTATCCGGATTGCAGCGGGGCACTGTATGTGGATACGGTGAATTCCAACATTCATGTGATCAATTTCGGCAAGGACGACGGAGAATCCAGTTAAGCACAATATAAATACAGGAGGCAACAATGAAGGGACACCGACATATCAAGATTAGAGAAATTATCTCGCAAAAGGAAATCGAAACCCAGGATGATCTGGTCGAGGCGCTGCGGGAAGCCGGATTTCAAGTTACCCAGGCTACCGTATCCCGCGATATTAAGGAACTGCTGCTGATCAAGGTGCCGATGGATGACGGCCGTTACAAATATTCCCTGCCCACTGACCAGCGTTACAACCCGACCCAGAAGCTAAAGCGGGTGCTGGTGGACAACTTTGTACAAATCGACTTTTCCGCGAATCTTGTGGTGATGAAATGTCTGCCGGGAACGGCTAATTCTGTGGCTGCGCTGATCGATAACATCGACTGGCCGCAAATTATGGGCACGATCTCCGGAGACGACACGATCCTGATTATCTGCCGCCAGCCGGAAGACAGCAAGGACGTCATTGCACAGATTATGGGTTATATTTCTTAAGTTGCTTATGGATGGACAGGCAATCAACTTGTCGGAGGTGCTGTATTCGTGTTAGAGACATTGTCTATACGCAATCTGGCCGTGGTTGAGGCGGTGGATGTGCATTTTTATCCGGGGTTCCATGTCCTTACAGGGGAGACCGGTGCAGGGAAATCAATCATTATAGATGCGCTGGCACTCATTGCCGGGGGACGCGGTTCTGCTGACTCCATCCGGTATGGGTGTGAGAAGGCCGAAATGGAAGCGCTTTTCAGTCTGCCGGGAAGCCATCCGGTCTGGGATACGCTGGAGCGGCTGGGCATCGGAGCAGAGCGTGAGGAGCATCTGGTGGTCCGCCGGGAGATTACCTCTCAGGGGAAAAGCACCTCGCGCGTGAACGGCCAGATGGTCAACCTGAGCATGCTGCGTGAAATAGGGGAGCAGCTGGTCAATATTCATGGACAGCATGAGCATCAGAACCTGCTGAAGGCAGAACGTCACCTGGGCCTGCTGGATACCTATGGAGAAGCGGTGATCGGGCCGCTCAAAGCGGATTATCAGGAGAAATATACAGCCTTCGCCAAAGTGGAAAAAGAACTCCGGGAACTTCAGGAATCCAGCCAAAAGGCGTATCAGATGCTGGATTTGTACCGTTTTCAGCTGGAGGAAATTTCTGCTGCGGGACTAAAACCGGGAGAAGATGAATTACTTGCCGAAGAACGGGTAAAACTATCCCACAGTGAGAAAATGATGGATTCAGTATCCGGCGCATACGAGCTGCTGTATGACAAGCAGGGGCTGGAGTCCATTGGCAATGTAATCTCCAGGCTTGAAGATGCGGTGAGGTATGACGAAAAGGGTCTGCGGGCAGTCTTCGAGCAACTACAGTCGGCTTATTATCAGCTGGAGGATGCGGCGTTTCAGCTGCGCGACTACCGGGAAGAGATCGAGTTCAACCCGGCCCGGCTGGATGATATTGAGAATCGTCTGGACCAGATTACCGGCCTGCGTCGTAAATACGGAGATAGCGTTGAACAGATTCTGGAGTATTATCAGCAGATTGAGCGGGAGACTGACCTGCTGGAGAATAAGGATGAATATACCCTGAAATTAACGGCTAAACGCGATGGCCTGCTTCATATCTTAATGGAAGCGGCTGGAGCTCTAAGTGGAGCGCGGCGGCAATGTGCGACGGATCTTGCTGCACAGGTGGAGGTTGAGCTGAAGGATCTGCAGATGGAGCGGACCTCACTCCAGGTGAAGATGGAGACGCTTGAAGATCCGCGTGGTATGGAGTATCAGGGACGGCGGTACCGTCTGACCCGGCAGGGGATCGACAGCGCTGAATTCATGATCTCCCCGAATCCCGGCGAGCCGCTTCGTCCGCTGGGCAAGATCGCCTCAGGGGGGGAGTTGTCGCGGATCATGCTGGCGATGAAGAGTATTTTTGCACGGCATGATGCCATTCCTGTACTCATCTTCGATGAGGTGGATACCGGGGTCAGCGGACGGGCGGCCCAGTCCATTGCGGACAAGCTCTACAAGCTCTCCTCCACCTGCCAGGTGTTCTCCATTACCCATCTGCCGCAGGTGGCCTGTATGGCGGATCATCAGTACCTGATTGCCAAAAAAGTCGAAGATGGACGCACGATGACTGAGGTGGACTCCCTCTCGGCTGAAGGCCGCGTGATGGAGCTGGCCCGGATGCTGGGCGGTGTGGAAATTACCGAAAAAACATTGCATCACGCACAGGAGATGCTGGGTCTGGCCGAGGCCAGTAAGGCAGCTGTAAGCTAAGCGGGACAATGATTGACAGTAATAAAAGCCTGGGGGCAAGGTTATCTTATAGGTACGCAATTGGCGACCACCTTTTTCGTCAAGCGAAAGAAGCAAAAGGGAGCGTGACAGCCATTGAAGCCTAACCTCAGGAAGTTAATGCCCGGCCTTTTATTTGCCTTCTTTCTCAGTTTATCAGGCATAACGGGACCCTCACAGATCCACGCAGCACCGCTTGAACATCAACCGCTGAGGGCGGTACAGGGAACCGAGAATGAACTTAAGGTCATCCCCGGGGGTCAGACGATTGGCGTAAAGGTGAAGTCGGCAGGCGTGCTTGTTGTAGGCCATCATCTGATTGAAGTATCGGAGCAGTCCAAGATTTCACCCGGCGAGAACAGCGGCATCCTGCCCGGCGATCTGATGATCTCGATCAACGGAGTGAAGCTGGACGAGGTGTCCAAGGTAGCAAGGCTGGTCGAGCAAGCCGGCCGGAGCAATGATTCTTTAAGCATCGTCTACAAACGCGGCGGTAAAGAGCACACAGCTCAGCTGAAGCCCGCGTATGACCGCACAGACAAGGTGTGGCGGCTCGGGCTTTACATCCGTGATTCCGCAGCAGGTGTAGGGACCCTCACTTTCTATGCCCCGAAGCAGGGTGTATACGGGGCCCTTGGGCATGTCATCACTGACATGAACACAGGTACGCCGATTGTGGTGGGCAGCGGTCATATCGTGCAGTCCAGCGTCACTTCGATCTCGAAGAGCCAGGATGGCGATCCTGGCGAGAAACGGGCTCATTTTTTGAAGGAAAGCCAAGTTCTTGGGAATGTGGAGAGCAACACGGATTTCGGAATATTCGGTAAAATGACCCGTAATCCCGAGCACAGCCTGTATCAGGAGCCGATTCCGGTGGCCATGAGCACTGAAGTGAAGGAAGGTCCCGCACAGATTCTTACCGTAGTGGACGGTCAACAGGTCGAACGCTTCAACGTGGAGATCATCCATGTGGCCCGTCAGCAGACCCCTGCCACTAAAGGCATGGTGCTGCGCATCACCGACCCCCGCCTACTCGATAAGACCGGAGGGATTGTCCAGGGGATGAGCGGCAGCCCGATTGTCCAGAACGGCCGTCTAATCGGTGCAGTGACCCATGTGTTCGTCAATGATCCCAAGTCAGGGTATGGCTGCTTCATTGAGTGGATGCTTAGGGACTCAGGTGTGGTTCAACAGGATCAGGAGCTTCAATACAATCTTAAGGCGGTTTAGCCTTAAGATTTTTTTGTCGAAGGGCAGCGATTATCCTCGAAACCTGAAACAAAATATTTAATTATAAATCAACACCGAAAAAAAATAAAGAAAAATAATTTTCGACAGAAGGATATTCAATCCTGATGTCGAAAGTTATAGGGAGAGAAGATGATCATTATTTTCCGAATAGCAGATATCTAAGGAGGAAGCAGCCAGTGCAGAATATTGAAGTGTTGTTGGCCGATGATAACAGGGAGTTCACGAATTTGCTCGCCGAGTACATTACTGAACAAGAAGATATGACCGTGACAGGCATTGCCTATAATGGGGAAGAGGTACTACAGATGCTCAGCGGAGCACGCAAGATCCCCGATGTCCTTATCCTTGATATCATTATGCCGCATCTGGACGGCCTCGGCGTTCTGGAACGCCTGCGTGATATGGATCTGAACCCTCAACCCAAGATCATTATGCTGACTGCTTTTGGACAAGAGAATATAACGCAGAGAGCCGTTCAGCTTGGAGCCTCTTATTATATTCTGAAACCGTTTGACATGGAGGTTCTGGCGAACCGTGTACGCCAGCTGGTGGGTACGCAAGGCAGTATGAGCACTTCCGCAAACATGTCCGGCTATTCTTCTTCCAGATTTTCCAGTAATGTGGTTCCGCTGTCCAAGGGCAAGAATCTGGATGCCAATATTACCTCGATCATTCATGAAATCGGCGTCCCTGCGCATATCAAAGGCTATCAGTACCTGCGTGAAGCCATCACCATGGTCTATAACAACATTGAGATTCTGGGTGCCATCACCAAGACGCTGTATCCGGCTATAGCCGAAAAGTTCAAGACCACGCCGTCCCGCGTTGAACGCGCCATCCGCCATGCAATTGAAGTCGCCTGGACCCGTGGCAATATCGACAGCATCTCCCACCTGTTCGGCTATACCATTAATATCTCCAAATCCAAGCCAACTAACTCGGAATTTATTGCCATGGTCGCCGACAAGCTGCGCATTGAGCATAAGGTGTCTTGAAAGGGCTAGGGCAGTGTGTGGTAAGGGATTGTTGAGGGATATTTCGATATTTTAGGTAATGCAAGGATACCGATAAATATCGGAAAAAGGTCAATCTAAACCGATAAATGTTTTTTACCATGAGCTATATATACCGCTATTTATTGGGTTTCCAAAAATCCAATAAAAGGCGGTATTTTTTATGACTGATTTTGAATTTCAAATTGAAAACTTCATGCTGTATTGTTCTTCAAAAAATCTATCCCGTAAAACAATGGCAGGTTATGAGCAAGCATTAAAATTATTTTGCTTGTATTTAAAAGATGAATTTCAGATTGAAGAGGTAGCTAAGGTACAAACAGCTCATATACGCCAATACATCAAGTTTCTTCGGGATAGGGGTAAATATACTGTTGTAAACGTAGAAGCATCGAAACAAGTCAATCATCCAGAAAGTCGAACAGATTATAAAAAAGAAATATCTACAGCTACAATCGCAAACTATGTTCGGAACATCAAAGTATTCTTTAATTTCCTCTATGATGTCGAGAAAGAAATACCCAAGAATCCAACAGCAAAGATTGAAAATCCCAAGGTAGAAAGAAAAATGAAAAAAACCCTAACTCCAGAGCAGATAAAAAAGGTTTTAACTCAATTTGATTGTTCAACCTTTCATGGATATAGAAATTATGTGGTGACGCGACTATTGCTGGATACTGGTATGAGAATAGGTGAATGCCTATCACTCTTTCCGGAAAGTGCCGACTTCAAGCATAAGAGCATTCATGTAACCAATGCGAAGAACAAGCAAGAGCGGTTTGTTTATTTCTCCTATAAAACAGCGAACGAGTTAAAAAAATGGATGAGCTATAGAGATAGGTATTCGGACTCCCCGTTTCTCTTTCCAACGATAAGGGGAACCCAGTTAGAGATCAGAAATTATGAGAAGGCTTTACGTGATGCTGGTCAAAAAGTTGGTATTATGATTCATCCACATCAATTGAGAAATAATTTCGCTAAGTATTACATATTGAACGGTGGAGATTGGTTCAGTCTATGCAGAATTCTTGGACATTCGTCTGTAGAAGTTACTCAACGGGCTTATCTTGATTTCTCAGATGAAGAAATCGGTAAGAAGTA
The DNA here is from genome assembly GCF_037963835.1 of Paenibacillus sp. FSL H8-0332. Taxonomy (NCBI): domain Bacteria; kingdom Bacillati; phylum Bacillota; class Bacilli; order Caryophanales; family Paenibacillaceae; genus Paenibacillus; species Paenibacillus sp. FSL H8-0332. The sequence continues at coordinate 4,610,273 of NZ_CP150145.1, read as the reverse complement.
TCAAAAGCATAGCCCACTGACCTTTATGGATATATAGCTTCTCAGAATGACGTAGAAAAGTTTCAATAAATGGAGTGGCTAGTTTGTCCTCGGAGGATTTAAATGGTATACACGGTGTTTAGTAATTATCAGAAACTCAATGAGTCCGAAGTAATTAAAAAAATTGGATTCCGAAACAACGCCTTAGTATTACAATACCGTGATACAAAGCACTAAAGTGGCTTATAGCCTTAGTAATTGAGCAAATTAAATCCAAGATGAAAATTCAGTTTGCTATTCTCAATTTTAAGTGTATCAATAGAGGCTCTATAATCGAGCCTTTTTATTTTTTGTGTAGATTATTTATTGAGTATTAGGTACATGGTTTCGATTAAAGCTGTTAGTGTATTCTGTCTTTCTATTGACAGGTGAAAATTAAAATGATATAATACATGTATTGATTTAATTATCAACCGCAAATTAAAATGATGTTAGGTGTTGTGAAAATGGAGAGTTACTTTAATCCAGAATATAAACTTGGTTTTTTAAGTGGATATCCCAAAAGGACTCAGACCACCTATAGTTACATTTTTCAAAAGAGCAAAGATTTAGAAGTACAAAAGCAAAAAGATTTATGTGAATTTGATTTATCTGAATTTATCGACTTTTTTAAAATATTAGACATGAATTATAACTCTAGTGCTCAAAGTAGCGGTAGGATAGTGACTGCTTATGTGGATTGGGCTATTAAAAAAAAAATAAAGAGTAATAGTGATAATATTCTTAATAGAGTTGATACAAGATGGTTTCGAAATTTTGTGAATAAAGATGCAAAGATATTCTATACTAAGCAAGAAATTATTAATATTATTGATAAATGTAAAAACCCTCAGGATGCTGTAATCATCAGTTTAATATTTGATGGTGTTCAGGGTAAAGCTGTTAGTGAACTTCGTAATCTTAAGGAAACTGACGTGGATGATTTAACTGGTCAGGTAGCTTTAATTGACGAAGACGGCTCTACAAGAAAAACTTATGTTACTCAATTAAGTCTAGATTTGATTATGGCAGCATATGAAGAACCTTATTATTATAAAAGTAATGGTCTAATGGATGAAAGCAGTAATGTAAGAAACTATACAGAACTAGTTGGTGGTCTATATATTATTCGGAGTTCAAATACTGGTAAAATAAAAAATCTAGGTCCAGCAGATAAATTTGTAATTTATCGTAGGATTAGTACTATAGAAAAGGCGTTAGGATTAGATAATTTTACCATTAAGAATATATCGCGTTCCGGGATGCTGAGCTTTGCAAATGACAAAATGAAACAAAAGAGAGTACCTATAAATTTATCTTTGCTACTAGATATATGTAATATTTATAATGTGAAATCTTATAATTCTATAAAGGAATTCGTGACTGAAGATAATGTTTATGATTTATATGGAGTGTAGATGAGGAATTAATCCTCATTTAACATATAACAAGCGTAAATTAAAATAAAGGAGTTGTTGTTATGAGCTTTGTTGATGTATGAATACTGAGGAAAAAGAGGAATATATTAACCAAGAAAAAGAAAAAAAGATTCACGGGATAGCTACAGATAGTGAAGAAGTAGAATGAATAAAACACTAATAAGGTATAAAAAAATGACTCTTAATTATCAAGCGCAAATTAAAATAAATTACGGAGGTATTCTATATGAACAATATTACTCTTGATGGTGATCAGTACGTATCAAACGTTATTAATGAAACACTATACGAATTTATTAAAAATGCTGTTGGAGAAGTACATCTGCAAATGGAAAAAGCAAAGATTATGCATAAATTAGAATTATTAATCGAATACCAACAAATGTTTATAGAAATGTTCGATCCCTCTGAACTTGAAACAATAGAGAAAACTATGAAGAAATATAGAAAACGAATAAGTACTTTAGATTCCGAAATTATTACCTATCACTTATTGAGGGGAATAGATTCAAAAAACATTTTGGGTTTAGATAAAAGTGAGTTTTTAGACATGCTTAATACCATAGAGGAATGCATGGAATTTGAGACATCCCCGATGACACTTGAACAAGTAAAGTCAGCGTATAATTTAATTGAAAAGGAAGTATGATAAATTAAAAAGATGAAGTAGTAAATTCTTAATAATTTATTGATAATTGACATATATTGACAATCAACTGATTTTATAGTATAATAGAAATATAAATCAGATAATTAAATCTAATTATGTAGCGATCTAAGGAGACGAGAGATGGTCTCCTTATTTTGTATTACCAAAAAATGAAAGGAGATTGTAAATGACAGAAAATGAAGAGCTTAGACTTCTTAGGTTCAAGAAGCGAATTACGTTAACAGAGTTAGCTGCGTATCTCAAATGTTCAAGAGGACATGTAGGGAATTACGAGAATGGACGGGTTGGTATGAACCACAAAAACAAAGAAAAATACAAGAAATATATCCTAGAGAAATGAGGTGAAGAAAATGAGTTTATGCATTGCAGTAAATTACCCAGGTAACTACGTAATGATATTTGGAGATGGGCGCATCACCAGAGGGGATAAGGTGGTCAGTGATAGTCATAAGAAGTTAACTACACTTAATGACCATGTCTCCATGTTCTGTTCAGGTGTGCAAGATTACTGTGAGGAGTTGCGATCAATCGTATCTAAGCAAGTGAGCGAATTAACTTCTATTGATCAAATTGCAAGCATCGTAATGAGAGAGTCGAGAGAGGTACATCCACCTATCCAACTTACTACGAGGTTAATCCAAACGGGGCATGTCTGGCTACGGTTATTGCGTTTTACGATGTATCAAAGAATGAAAGCGGAATGGTTGAGTATTGTCATACGGACAATTTTGAACCACATATTACAATCGCTCCTATGATGACTGCAAGAGGCATTGCACAGGATATCGCTCTAGACTACCTACCTAAGCATTTCGACCCTTACAAGGCAATTGAGAGCGTTCTGGGCACGTATAAGGTTGTGAGTAAAGGAGAGAAAGGTGTAGGTGGGATAATAAATGTGAATGTAATCTCTAAAACTGGAACAAAAGCATATGAGGTGAGGGATAATACATGAATGTAAAAATGGGCGCTAACGCACGAATGTCATGGGATCAAATCACAGATCAACCAAGTATCCCGACTGTTCCAAGTTTTATTAAAGCAACATACATTGACTCAGTTTCCATACAATCACCTAATATTTATGGTGGAACAGTAGCAATTGGTAGTTACAATAACGTGTTCAAAGCGGACTCTAACGGTGTTTACTTGGGTAATGGCACATTTGCTAATGCACCTTTCAAAGTAAGCATGGATGGAAAGCTAACAGCGCTAGATGGGACATTCACTGGTTCAATTATAGGTTCTACTATTACTGGTTCAACCATTAAAACTGCAGCTTCGAATGAGGGCTATCTTGAACTCTCTGGTAATGGGTTAGTTTCAAAGAATAACATTAACGAGAAAAACGGAGTAGCTATAGACAGCGGAAATTTTTCGTCAATTGATTTCTATTATCGCAATGAATATAGAGGTGGGCTTGCTCAGACAGCGGGTAATTTAGCGCTAACTACTACAATGGGACCAATTATTATTGAAGCAGCTCAAGCAAGTAGCACCATGTTCAGAGGGAAAGTGGATTTCACATATGCAACAGTTACAGGTATTGTGGCTAAGTTTGGATGATTTATCAAATAAATGAGGAGAATATTAATGAAAGTGTGTGGCAAATGCAATAGATGTCTGTCGTATGATAACTTTTACAACCAGTGTAATACCAAGGATAGAAAAGCGAATTACTGCAAGAAATGCAAAAAAGATCATGCTAAAGAGAGGGTTGAGAGACTTAAGCGGGATGATCTAGCTATGTATTTATTAAATAAATCATGTTATGCGGCATTTGAAAGAGGTAGGGCAACATATATTCGAGATGGCTATGAGAATGTTGGATGTAGCTTTGATAATGTGAAAAGTTTCTTTGAAGCATTATGGGATGATGAGGTTTTTAGACATGAGTGGATTGCTCAAACGAATGTGTATGTTGCAAATAATTATATTTATAAGTATCGCCCCACATTGGACAGAATTGATCCTGAACATGGTTATGAAAAAGGTAACATAAGGATGCTTCCACAATGGATAAATGTTTCTAAAGGATATTCAAAACGAGTTATTTAATGTATCTCGAAATAATTCAATAGAAATATTCAACATGTTTCCGCTAATCGTACGGAAGCTTATTTTGCGTGAATATATTTGAAAGGAGATAAGTTATGTTTTCAGAAAATGAGTTTTATTATTGCTACAGTATGAAGCTATTCAAGTTTTTGCGTATGGATAGAAATATAAGTTTTATTTGTTCAGGGCTTCATGAAAAGTCGATGCAAAAGTTTTGGCAGTTCAAGCGAACTGAAGAACTGAAGAAAGCTTTGATGGATTTTAGTCAGCACCATTATGGTTCTAAGGATGAATAATGGCTCTTGTTTTGTGTTTAATTAATTAGTGTTAAATTATAAGGAGAAGTGGAATGTATGATTAAAAAAAGCAAAGAAAATTTTGTAGCATTTCCAATGCTAATGAGCGCCTTCGATCACAAAGGTTTATTTTTAACGAAAAATGATGTTTACGCTTACAACTTACTATATCTCATTGGTAGACAATCTATGCATAACATATGGTGGGGAAGTGTAGAAACAACAATAGTTACACTTAGCAAACAGCTTCCTATGCCATCAAAAAATGGGAATTTAAAAGAGAGCGACAACAAAAGAGAGATCAGACGCTTGTTGCTTTCACTTCATGATAAAGAGTATATAACTATTTCTTATGAAGAGGAATCACTGGAGTACGATACATTAATCACTATTAATGTTCCTGATGCATCTGAGTTGGACTCTAAAAGGGTTGAGGAGAGTTATTTGCCTAAGAAGGACAAACTCTTGAAGCATGTAGGATGGGTAGGGGTTACAGAGGAAATGTTTAATGCATGTAACAGAAATCCTTGGCATCTTCGAATTCTTATCTATACTAATTGGCGCATGAATCTTGACAATTATCTTATTTCAATGGAAGAATGGGCGAAAGTTCTTGGAGTTTCAGAAAACACAGCTGACAAGTTCACATGTGAGGTCAATATATTAAACATAGTTGATAAGATTTCAGGGGAGTTTTACACGAACGATGCAGGTGAAGTAAGACGTAAACCAAATAAGTACACTGCTGTAAGTGTTGAGACGCGTGAAAAACGACAGGAACAGTCTGAGGGTATAGAGAAAAGCGAGACGTTAACTAAAGAAGTGAATCGATATCTTTCGGCGGCTGAAGTAGCTGAAAAGACTTCGGATGAACAATTCCGTAAATCAAATTGGACTAATCCTGACCGCAATGTGTACTTAGATGGTAAAGATATTGTCATCTGGAAGGAGAGTAAATGCCCAATTGCAATAGCACATGCAGAAAAACGCTGGGCAAAAATACCGGAAAATAAGCAGGAGGAACTTATGAAGAAATACAAAGCAGAAATAGACAAGCAAAAGGGAGAACATGAATCGAAGAAGTTTGTTGAAGAAATGAGTAATATGAAGCAATCACCTGAAGAAGTTGCTTGGATGGAGCGAGAATATAAGTACATTCCGAAAGGGAAAGAATTTGATATGTCTAGTATCTTAGACTAGAAAAGTGGGTGGGGTAATTAATTACACTTGACCGTGAATATTGTTTTTCAATTCATGAGGTGTAAGTTATCTGAATAAAAACTGAAGCAAACTCAAAATCAAGTCAAATGTGACTCGATTTTGAGTTTGCTTTATCAAAAAAAGAGTCAGATTTGATTCAATTTTGAAAAACTGTTCTCAAAATCTAGTCAAATCTGACTTGGAAATGGGGAGTAGAAACAAAAGAACAGGGAAACAGAAAAACCTATTAAACAAGGGTCTGGTTTATTCTCGCTTACGCTCCCTGAAGGTCAAGACCTTAAACCCTGTCGCTTCGCTCCTGTCATGCCGCAAGCGGCATTCCTGTAACATTAACTAATGAACGCACTATAATTCAATAACAGAATCAATTAGGTTGTTTCACTTCCTTTTTTAAAATGCCCTTTACTTGTTGATATTGAAATGTTCCGAACATAAAAGAAGCTACCGTTTTAGATGCATTTACCACTAGAATTGCATGATGTGCATCAGGTTCGTATTTCCTTGAGTGAGAGTCACTTATTACATTACGTATCGTACCTAATCCTTGAACTGTACTTGCTAGACCTGTTATTACTTGTTTTAAAGGTTCAACTATTTCTTGTTTTGAAGGATCAAGATTTAATGCTTTTCTTGCATCGTTTGATAATTTAACCAAGTCATTTTTCAAATTCGGATGCTCACCAGTAATTGTAAATATAATCTCTTTGAAAACACCCTCTAATAGACTTCTTGCATTAGTAATAGCACCTGCATAGTCATTCTCTAGTATCTTTATATCGCATTTCTTGAGTTCGTCTCGAATGTGACTATACGACAAATAAATAGGTGGATTGAACTCAACAGGAATAAATTGAACTGTTATTGATTTTTGTCTCACAATATCTATAAAGGGGTTGAACGTTTCTTGAATAATTAAAAATGCTTCATTCTGATTAGTATTTCCATCATATATATATGTCAAAAACTCTTCCATTTCCAAGGAAATTTTAATTACTGCTGGAACTTCCATATCATCTTCTTTACATATATTAAGAATGATCAAGCGTGCCTTTTCATAATCTGTATTGTCTATGTTCTTCAAAAAGTCCCATGTTTCAGCACACTTTTTTAAATCATTTTTAACTCGCTTCAAGATATCGATTGGATTTTCGACCAATAGGGGGCACCTCCATACGTAATTTTAATCTTGTTTTTTAGCTGAATAACACTCTACTAGAAACACAATGTTACTTGCCGTTAAGTGTAGGGCAAACGATACGTAATGTTCTGGTAAAGAGATAGGTATCTCACCTTGACCATGACCGCTTGTTCGATTTCTTAGTGATGGTAGACCAGACTCTAAGACTGATCGGAGTCCATTCATATGTGCCATGATATAAGTAGGAATAAACTCGTTTTTAACTAACGTTTCAATTAACTTACTCGCTGTTTGTCCAGTATTCATTTCCCAATTGAGACGGATACAAATAGTTTTCATAGTACTTTCGAATGATTTTAATGCTTCGGTAATGGATTCTTTGAACATTCCATTTCTATAATGTTCATGTGCTTTTAAAAATTCATCTTGAGCACCTGTGAAATTATTGTTTCCTAACAAAGATATAGCAGGTTTAACAGCCTCTTGGTGAATATATTGCGAATCAATACGTACTAACTGACCGTTTTCAAATTGATAACCTATACTATTTTCTTTAAACCTAGTGTTAAGCTCTTTTATAGCACTTTTTGGATTTTGGGTAATACCATTATAATTAGCTTCACCAGGCTTTAATCTCCCAAATGTTTCTTCAATAGAGTGAAAAATAAAGTCTATACAATCCAAAACATTATTTGAGTCAGCATTCAATATGTAAGTCAAACAGTTAAGATAAGGATTTTTGTTATTTTCCCCTAATGTGATTAATCCGAACTCTCTACATAAAGTACTATGTATATATTTCCAGAAAATTGCTGTTGGTCCAACTTGCTCAGCATCTAACTGACCAGTAGAAGATTTAAGAATGTGATAGATTTGGATACGGATTTTCTCACTAAGATTATCGTATTCATATGGGTCAATAGGTTTGTTAAGAATCCTATTTTGTCTATTTGAGTAAAGTTCAAACATTTACCTCACCAACTTATTCATTTTATTCCAGCTGTAGTTTTAGTATAAAAGAAAATAATAAATAAACATATATTATATTTTTTATTAGCTTGATTGGATATTAATGAATGGTTTTGTTTTAATAGTTAAGATAAGTATGAATGTTGGTGATTATTCTAAGAGAGCCTGAGAAGTGGTGAGTTGAGGGGATCAAGAAAAGCCATGACCTTTGTTAATAAGGTTATGGCTTTTTTATTCTACCACTATATCTTTACTCTTTAAATCCTCATCCCCCTTAAAGAGATGATTTCGGATAGAGTTAAAGAATAGTGGTTGGGTATTTAGTTATTTCTTAGACTTAAGTCGCACTGTCAAAGTCAGTTTAATTTTCATGGCATTAATACTTTTAAGGAAGTACAATGGCATTGTGAAATCAAACAAAACTTGAATCGTCATAGGATGTCCTCCTGATTTTTAAGGGGGAACAACCACTATGCCATCCGATAAATTTAATAATATCATAAGAAGAAGTTAAAGCAAAATTTAAGAGAAATAAAATTATTCCAGTTTTAGAATGTATTTAGTATTAACTTTCGTTAATAGAAAACTCATTTAATGTAGGCTGTGTAGTATAAGAAATTCGAATTTTATTTTAACGTTAGTCAAGAATGTAATGTTGAACTTCCGCTTTTGAATTATTATAAAAATCCATCTTACCTATCTTAAGTTTTGTATAGTTCCCTGAATGAATTTTATTTTTCAGCTCCATCTCTTTTTGAGCGAAATTATGAAATAGTCTCCGTGTATTAATTCCTAGATACTCTTTAAGGGGTAACTCCTCTGCTTGGCTGAAATTTAGAAGTTGATCATTTAAAATCCTCTCGAACTCTTCATAGTTATCAACTACAGTCTCCATTTCCTCCTTCATATTATGTGGAAGGACATATAGATTAATTAACAATTGCTCAATAACTGTTAAGGTTATTGATAATTGTTTATCTGTAGGTTCTTTAATCTTATGTGCTGCATCATTACCTAAAAATCTTATTGCATGTAAGAAGTCTTTTTCTCTTTTAGCTAATACTCCTTTGATATGGAGATTTTCTATGGATTGTTGTAAATTACTTCCTTCTACTAATTGATCTGCACAAATTGCTTCAATAATTGCTCGGAATCCAATACCAACTAATATTTTGGCTTCATTTTGAAATGCTATTAATGTTTGTTGATATGTAAGATAAATAGACTCAGGAATTGAATATGATACTTCAGAAATAATTTTATTTATTTTGATGCTCTTTGTTGGGTAAGTTGTCACCGTAACAGGAACTGCTAATTCTTCTACACCATAACGACTATAGAGTTCTTCATCATAATCTGCTCTCTCAATATCATGATATTCTGAACGATATGAGATATTACCACAACCACTACACTTCACAATCATATAAATATATTTGCAACGATAATCAGGATCATTGCTAAAATCCCCCTCTTTATCTTCTTGTAACAAGATTGTGTAGTTAGCCAGATGTCCACATTGATTACAGTAATTCATGTGTAATTCCCCATTTCTCTAGATTTAAATTAAATATAAGTAGAGCTTTAAATATCAGTGTGACAATTAAGATGTGAACTGACATATTTCTATAATAAATGGTTCTTTTTTACATCTTCTAGCCAAATTTCGATGCTCCTGTTAACTTTAGATTATATAGGTCATTATAGCTATCTTTGTAGATCTATGGATATACATATGTTAGCATATAATGGTGGGGAATTGTAATTAATTGAGTGACCAAGGAGGGAGTGAATTTGCAATTGTTTAATTTAGGGGATTTAATAGACAATCGTTATGAAGTACTAAGTATTATAGGTGCAGGAGGTATGGGAGCGGTTTTAAAAGTTCTTGATAATCAAAATAATGAAGAAGTTGCATTGAAGTACTGTAAAACTTCAGATGAGGATTCTCTTAAGAGGTTTAAAAGAGAAGTGCGAATTATGTCTGATATTGATCATTATCACGTTGTTTCAGTAGAGAATTCAAATCTTGAATATGACCCTCCGTATTTCACAATGCCTATTGCCGAAAAATCTATCTTTGAAGAAATCCCTCAATTAATACATAATCATGAAAGAGCTCTGGATTTTTTTGAACAGATATGTAACGGTGTCCAAGCAATACATTTATCTATGTGTACGCATAGGGATATCAATCCCAAAAATGCACTGATATTAGAAAATGAACTTGTAGTAGTTTCTGATTTGGGTTTGGCTAAGTTTATTTATCGTGATAGTACAGTTTTGACACACAAATCAACTATTTTAGGAACAGATTATTATGCGGCGCCAGAGCAGTCACAAAATTCTGGAAGTCAGAATGCAGATGTGAGAACAGATATATTCCAATTGGGAAAAACTTTATATCATATGTTGACAGGTGACTTACCAAGTTTAATTGATCCCAATAAATTACCTGCGGGATTGTCATATATCATTCAGAAATCAACTAAAAATAATCCAGCTGATCGATATCAATCAGTTGGGCATCTAATTGACGCAATAAATGTATATCGATTATCGTTAACCCCTTATCAAAATCCTATTGATACAATGGATAGTCTCGTTGAAATAGCAAATGAAAAGCTTAAAGCCAATACATATGATCAAGACAATGTGACAAAGATGATGGAAATCGTATATTCTGTAAATGAAGATGATGATCTTTTTATTAAGCTATTCGATAAGATTCCTGAAAGACTATTAATGATACTTGCAGAAGTGAATTTTATAGGGGATTTCTTACAACTTATCGAACTCTACAGTGATAAGATTAAAAGAACTATTTCCGAATATGGGTATTCATATGCGGAAACAGTTGCTCGTAAAATGCACATTGTTTTAAATCATACTTCGTCTCCTGAAATAAAAAGGCATGTTTATCTGAGTGTCTTGTGTGCAGCTGTGAAATTAAATAGATATGCTGCAATGGAGGTTTTTGATGATTTTATAAAAAATATAAAACTACCTGAGGAAGCGATTGTAATGTCTGAAGTTCTCAGTGAGAATATGGAATTGTATAAAAGTATTTATGGTAGAGTTCCCAAAGGATTGATTCATCCAGCTATTAAAGTTATTTGGGAGTTATGTGATCAACGGTAGACAGCAATAGCATGTTAGTGGGAATTACATATAATTTAATAAGAGGAAAATAAAGTGTGACTTCGAGCATTTATGATAAGTTTTGGATTGATGATAAATGAGTTCTAGGTTTGGATAGAGTGTATTGATGTTATTGTAGTCAGTAGAAGTATAAAAAAGCCGTAGCCCTCCACAGTAGCTAAGTGCGTAAGAGGGCTATTTGTCGTTTAAGCTATTTTTTAAACTATCCTCTTCCCATAGTGTTATATCCTAAATATTACATAAAGATTGGAATGAACAATTGGTGCGGCAAGGTGCCTCAAATAGAGAATTTAAAGGGATATTGTCTCATATTAGCGAATTACAACACAGTAAATTGAAATTACTGGAGGGTAGAAGATGATTGAAATAATTAGGGAAGCTATAAGGCAAATGGTTATTCAAATTATGGGCAAAACTTTGCCGGATTACGTTGTTGATTTTGTATTGCTCCCCTTATTCTTTTTATTCTTTGGTATATTGCTTTTTGGATGGATAAAGTTTTTTGTCGATAAATTTGCTTATAAAAAATGCAAACATGGTATTCGTTATGGAGTTACTGAGGGGATTTGTACTAGATGCTCAGATAAATCTACTGTCAAAAAAGTATCAAAGCGAAGCGCTGAGCTTGCTAATAATATTCCAGCACAAATAAAAGTAGTCCCTGGAAGATGCCGTTGCTGTTCATCTCCAGTGAAAATACGATATCAACATATAACCATACCGGAAGGAACAAAACTTAAATACGATCCCGAAGAAATCAAAGGGTGGAAGGATGAATATAAGAAAGTATGCCATTTAAGCAACTACCCTCCACAGAAGTATTATCTTGATTTGTGTGACGATTGCTATAAAAAATTGGCTATGGGATATGAAAAAGAAGTTGAATATGGTTCATGGCTGGGTAGCCTTGGTAAGAGTCTTGTTTTGTTTTTTTGGATAGTGCTAATTATTTGGGTTTTTGATTTATTACAACTGAACCCGGATACAATCTCCTGGATCGTTGTAAGCTATTTTGGTGTTACGTTATACATTAGATACATATATGACAGGGAGACTACAACGGCTAGTACTCAAGCTGCGAAAGCTATGGATGAGTTTAATCGTGAAAGTAATGACATCATTAGAACATTAGCGTTAATTGATCGAATGGATAAAGAAGCAGAAGAGGCTCGTGAAAGAATAAGAGTTCGTAATGCAAGTGGAATTAATGAAATTGATAAGATGTCAGGTATACAATTTGAACAAAGATTGGCAGCATATTTTATTCATAAAGGATTTAAGGTAAAAACAACCGCGACAAGTGGCGATCATGGAGCTGATTTGATAATTGAAATGGGTAGAAGAAGAATTGCAGTTCAAGCTAAAAGATACGGTAAACAAAGCGTTGGGAATAAAGCAATCCAAGAAGCAATAGCAGGAAGAATTATGTATGATTGTAATGAAGCTTGGGTTATTACAACATCAACCTTTACAAAATCAGCTATTGAGCTTGCAGACAAGGCAGAGGTAAGGCTAATTGATAGAGCAGAATTGATTAAAATGTTAGGGGAAGCTTCAAGTACTGCTGCGACTTCATGAACTGAACTTATAAGAAAATAGATAGGAGTGAGAAGATGATGAACAAGTACGGAATTGCAGCAATAAACGCTACACAATATTTCAACGATAAGGCTGCTCGGACTCCTCTAGATGCATGGAATCAAGCTACAATTGAAGTGTTTAGACCGAACAGCTCTTCACAGCGTAAAGATTGTCCTAGGAATGCTTTTTTGGGATTATGCGAAGAGGGGCTAGTCAGAGGTGTTCCTGGCGGAAAGTATCTTACTAAACCGAACAATAAGAACAAGGCATACGCTGTTGAAGCTGTAAAGCTGCTGAAAGTTAATCCAGAGTTAGCAAGTGATAGAAATGTATTGTGGAAAGAAGTGATTAAAGGTGATAAGAAGCATAACGAACAAATGCATGTTGTAATTGCGCTGTGGGAAAGTAAGTTGATTATGGTGGAGTGAAATATCGACTGTTCTCTTCAAATAATATATAGATTCTAAAAAAATTCCGGAGGGTGTTTTTGTGGATGAATCTCATGTAAATAGTCTCACTTATAAATTGATTACAGATAGTCATATTGAGTATACAAAAGAAGCGTTTGTAGAATTCGATACGGAAGAATTTTATCTGTCGATGAATAATGGACTGTTAATTTGTGAAATGAAAAAACATTATTCTCAAGTTCAAGATGCTAAGAATATTGTTGAAGTTCTTTTAAGGACTTGGGAAATAGATGTAGCCTTGAGAAATGGACTGGGTGAACTAGATTTTTTGTTTTTGTCTGCTGATGTTTTCTATAGTGATAAAAATAATATGGGGAGTATTGCTTTTAGTACAAATGGTAAACTATCTGCTGACATGACTGTTGTGAGAGGAGCTTATCCTACAATCCCCTCTAATTTTATTGCATCTCCTGATGCTGAAATACTTTGGAATAGATATAAAATGTATATTCAAGGTAGGGACCAGTTGCTTAGTATGGCATACTTTTGTTTGAGTTACATTGAGGGACTGGCGGGGGGGAGAGGACATGCCTCAAATAAATTCGGAATAAACAGAGATGATCTAGATAGTTTAGGAGAATTGACTTCAGCGAGAGGCGATAAGTTAACTGCTAGAAAAGGAGTCAGGAATGATTTCGTGCCTCTAACGGATGATGATACGTTATGGGTTGAAAATTTTGTGAAATTACTAATTCGTCGTATTGGTGAACATGCTGCAGAATCATCAATTGCGACAGATTAAATACCACTCTTACGAATAGAAGGTATAACCTCATGTGTAATCCATTTTTTAAATACCTTAGCTTCCGGTTTTCGACTCTTCATGATCAAGGAGTATAACCCATATTCATTAACAAGCCAAGTCAAACGATTTTGACCTGATACAAACATTGTTTGGGTCATCTTTTCATCATCATCCAACCGCTTAACTGCCATACTTGTGTCACTATGCTCTAAGATATCACATACATCTTTTGTATTAAACCAGGGTTGATTGTCGATCATTAAAGTTCTTACGGTATGATTGTCATTGTAAGAGAATACGAAATAATATAAGGATGTGGATAGGGATGCAATATCATGGATCAGTTAAAAGCGTTGATTGTATTTCGGAAGTGCTAATAGGGAAAGTGGAGGCAAGATATAGTTTGAAGGTGACCCTTGATAATTTCCATGATAAAACGCTAACCTACATAATGATGAATCCAAGTATTGCGGATTTACTCCAATCAGATCAGACTGTAAATCGTGTAATAACATTTGCAGCTAGTGAAGCTAATAGACTAAAAGAGATAGGGAAGGTGAACATTGTCAATTTATTTGGCTTATATGAAACCAAATCCCCTTCTTTACAATCAATTATTGATCAACTTTCTCCTACACCAGGTTATGTAGATTATCTTAATAAAAATCGTAATAGTATTCAGGAGGGGATTTTAGCATCAGATTATATTGTTTTGGCATGGGGGAATGTACCACCAGGAATGAAAGCGAAATTCCATGCTGTGGAAGTAAACTATGTTTATGATTGCATCATGAATCATAATAAAGGTAATTCAATATTTATACTAAATACATTAAACAAAAATCATAAAACAATATTGACCAACTCTAAACGTCCAAGACACCCAAATCGCTTGAATTTTAATGCATATGTTCCATGTACTTTATCGATGAAACGAAATCTTCTTAAAATCACTCATGAATAGTAATAGTTTACAATTGGTAATCGAACAAAACGGTAAAGCAGTGACAGATAGCTTGAAGATAGCGGAAGTGTTTGGGAAAGATCATGACAAAGTTATTCGTGATATAAGAAATCTTGATTGTAGCGAAGAATTCTCAACCGCCAATTTTGGCGAGTCAAATTATGTTAGCGAAAGAGGAAGAACTTACACGAAATACTTTATCACGCATGATGGATTTACCTTCCTTGTTATGGGATACAATGGCAAAGATGCTGCCATGTATAAAGAATCATATATCCGAGAGTTCAATCATATGCGTGATCAGCTTGCACTTAAGAATCCAGCGAATGACTACTTGAATATGTCGGATGAGGATAGAGCGATTGCTTATTTTATGAAGTTGAAGGCTGAGAAGGAATTGCTGCTATTAGCAGAACAAAACAAACCATTGGTTACATTTGCTGAAACAGTTTTAAAGTCAGAGGATACGATATTGGTTAGAGATATGGCAAAGGTGATTAAGGAAAAGGGATAGCCCACTTCACACACGTAGGGAGTGGGCTATTTGTCGTTTATGCTAAATTCTAAACAATCCGCTTTCCACAATGTCATATCCAGGCTCGATCCAATTAAATACGCCGTCATCGCATACAATAAACTCCGGTATTTCACAACCACTTGCCCCTGCATACCACAATACCTCGTCACTACTAGCCAATTTGTATCCTTCATTTTCAAACTCGCCGTTTTGATCAAATATGAGAGTCAGGTTCTTAGTCTTTATCCATTTACCATTGTGAAGCTTTGTCTTAATTTGTCCTTCGTAAGCGTAGACTATGGCACAGGATGGAATGTAAGAGAGATCAAAAACTTCTTCGGTTTTTAGCATAATTACCTCCAAGTAAATTTATTGAAATTTCCCCCGGTATAAACAAATTAATGATGTTTTGCGTAGTAGTAGAGATGCATGTATACTGGGGGCTGGGCTGCAGCTTATAACGACGTCGTTATAAAGTCAATAACAATTTTTCGGAGGGGTTTCAGTGAAAAAAGTACATATTAAGCTTAGATCAATACTGAAAGAGAGAAATATGACTCAGATGCAACTGTCTAGGCTTTCGAACGTTGCACAGGCAAAGATATCAAATCTATGTAACAATAATTTAAAGGAATTGAATATTGGAATCATTGAACGATTAGCTACTGCGTTAGAAATAGACGATATCTCGGTGTTGATGCAGTTAGAGAATGTTGAAGAGGAGAAGGAGCTGCGCAAGTAAGGTGGGGAAGTTGGATAAGTACAAGGTGTGTTCAAGAACCGGACGGTGTTATATTAGAACCGTTAAAGAGAGTAGAGGCATAATACTTCGGAGAACAATGATTTTTTTTAAAAAAATACATAATATGTAAAAAATGATTGTTCCGAATAAAAGTATGAAAATGCCGTAAATAAGTTATGTTTTATGTAGTCACCTCGGCATGTCGCGGAACGCTAATTCCACGACATACCGGGGGGTAGGTTATAACACGGAAAAAAGTCTTTTCTTCTCAGCATAAGGTGGGCACTGCAAACCCGCTCGGCTTCGGAATTTCAAGCTATTGATACATTAACTTCGCATATCTTTTCCTCGGATTTAACACTCAAGATTCACAACAATATAATCATTCACATTATGCTTTAACGTTTTTGCTCAAACGTGTTAACGGTAGATATGTTGTATTTATTGAGGCATGAAAGTAGCGCTACTCCTGATAATGTCGAAGTTTGAGGGAGTTTCAGCGTGTTGATCCAAGTAATACAATGTGTTTCCGTTAAATTAACAAAGAGAGCATCCTCCAACTATTGTATAGGTTTGAATAAATAATTTGATACAATTTCCCATGAAGCAATCCCAGCTAAAAATAAGGGATTAGGAGGTGCGTAGCCATAGATAAAAGTCGAGTTTTATCTATGTAAAACTGTTAATATGAAATGGGAGGGGAAATATGGATTACTATATAAAAGAAATAAAACTAAAAGAAGAGTTCTCACACTATAGTTTTATTGAAGAAGATAACAGTATAAAGAACCTTTCTAAAATCAACATTTTTGTTGGCTCAAACAATGCTGGGAAAAGCCAATTTATGAGAAGACTATTTCAAAAGGAAAATCTTGAATTTTTTCCTTCAGGTTTTAGTGTAGAGAAACTACTTCGCTTATATAACGATTTAGTAGGGGAAATTTCAAGTCTATTTTCAGAAAGTAGGATTTTTGATTATGGTGGTTTACTAGAAAAATTAAAAGAAATTAAAATAATTGAAATTATCCAAGAAGAGTTGGATTTTACGAAGGAAATAAGAGGATATTTAAGAGAAATTGCAAGGGGAGATAATAATAGAAGCGTTACCTCTAATTATACATTTTTGAATGGCTTCAATTTTGGGGAATTATCCGAAAAACTATTAACAATCTCAGTTCAGTATAAGGGACAATTATCTGAAATAATGAAGGGAAAACCAGAGGTATACAAGTTTAAAAAAATATATGTACCCACTTTAAGAGGTTTACGTCCATTGTCGGATAATAAGGATGATCTATATGCATTAAGAACCATTAAAGATTATTTTCCAAATCTCAAAGATAATCTTGTTTTTAGTGGTCTTAATCTGTATGAAGAACTTAAAAATCTACTTTTGGGAAGTTTGAATGACAGGCAAAAGGTAGTTAAATATCAAGAATTTCTGGGCGATACCTTTTTCAATGGTTCAAAAGTTGCGTTGATTCCTTCAGTCAAATCTGATGTAGTGATTGTTAAGATAGGTGAAGAGATTGAAATGCCTATCTATAAATTGGGGGACGGCATTCAGTCGATTATCATCCAAACATTCCCTCTATTTGCTAATATGGGTGAAAAATCACTCGTTTTTATTGAAGAGCCTGAACTTTTTTTACACCCTGGGTTACAAAGGAAGTTGATGGAAACGTTTATGAAAGAAGAGTTTAAAGGATTTCAATTTTTCCTTACAACACATTCTAACCATCTTCTTGATATTACGCTTGATATCAATCAAATATCTGTGTTTTCATTCAAAAAGCAATTAGATGAGTCTAGCTCAAATGAAAAAAATGCTAACTTTATTGTTGAGAATTTAAGTAACGAAGATAATAGTTTATTGGAGATATTGGGAGTTAAGAACTCTTCGGTATATCTTTCAAATTGCACGATATGGGTAGAAGGTATTACTGATCGTTTCTACATAAGGAGATATCTTCAAATATATCAAGAATCACTTCAAATACCTGAAGAGGCACGGTATAGGGAAGATTATCATTATGCATTTATCGAATATAGTGGTAACAATATAACTCATTGGTCGTTTCTTGATAATGAGGAAATGGAAGTGGATGAAGTATCTAAATCCATGAATGCTGAAAGGATATGTGGAAAGCTATTCTTGATATCTGATAAGGATAGTGATCTAAAAAAAGATAGACAGGATAGACTTAAAGAGAAACTTGGAGATAGATTCTACTGTTTAGAATGTAAAGAAATAGAAAATATTCTTAATGTTGATGTTTTGAAGAAAGTTGTAAGTGATTATGAGGGTGAAACAGCAGAATTTAATCGGAAGATTAGTGAGGCTGATTATAAAAATAAATACATCGGAAAATATATAGATGATCATTTAACGAACAAAAAAAGGAGGGGGAATTACGGTAGTAAATCTGGAACAATTAGTAACAAAGTTAACTTTTGCGAGAAAGCATTGAACCATATAAATAGTCTTGAGGATATGTCTGATGAAGCTATTGAGCTTGCTAAAAGAGTATTTGAGTTTATAAAGAGTAATAATGAATAAACGTTTCAATTGATAGCAGTTATATAATCATGCTAGAGCCTTCCTTTTGAAGGCTTTTTAATATAACTATGAAGGAGGAATGATTTTATGAAAATAAAAAATATTGTTAGCGTTTATGCAACTCATAGTTTTTTGTATGGGAATGGAAAAATAGATAAAAAAGAAATAATATCAGAAATAAAAAGGTTGAACTTAAACGTAGCATTAAAAACATTATCACTTTTATGCTGCCTACCTGAGAACGATATTTCAATAAGAAATAACTACTATAATTATCTGTTTGCAAATGGTCGTGAGATAAGCTGGATCAAAGCTAAATTAGATGATAAAGATTTAATGTCGAAACAGGTATTGTTCTCGCTATGGAAATGGTTACTTGTTTATGGAAACAGCGATAATAACGAAGAAAACCTACAAAACATTGATTATAATACTGAGATGGTTCGAATTATTACTTTTGGATTGACGGTAGCAGATTACTTAACAAATGATACGGATATATTTACTGAGTACGATACTATCCCTAACTTTAACTTTAATTCATCAATTAATGTTAGATCATCAGCAGCACGGTCCGCATATCTTTTTCTCGATTTAGCAGAAGATAAGCGACTATATAAACATAAAGAGTACATGGAGATTCATGTTGATTTTGAAAGTTACTATGGGTTTAGTATTAGAGAGTTTTTATCTTTTCTTTTGGGTTTAATCGGAACATATAACAAAGATATTAAGAAAGAGGGAGGGTTTTTAGTAATTGATTTGAGGCGGACACTTGTTGAAATAAAAGATACAAAAAAATATAAGATACTTGAATTATTAACATCAACACTTTTAGAGGCTAAAGAATGGGCAAAGGGTACTATAGAGGAACCTTGGAATTATATTAAATTTCAAGAAAATCCATTAATAAAAATAAATGATAATCACCTAATCCCCCTCTCAAATAAGTTTTTGTTGGAAAACTTAGAAGTGGAATTAATCAATAAAATTAGTAAAATATATTCAGGGGAAAAGTTTTTCAGTTTTTTTGGAAGAATATTCGAACAATATGTAATTCAGTTTTTTGAAAAATCTGTAGAATTATCAAAAGTAAAGTATGAATTATTTCACGAATTTAAATATAAAATTGACGGTAATAAGAGAGCTTCACCTGATATTCATCTGAAGCTTGGAAATAAGCTTTTGGTAATTGATGCGAAAAAATATGTCTTAAGAAAGAAATCTTATATTAATGCATATGAAAAATCAATTAAAGAGGATTACAAAAAAATTATTGTTGACTCAGCAATGCAAATAAATAAACGACTATTTGATCTTAAATCGATTAATCATGAAATGATGAATGGGGTTCAAGAAATATATATGTTAGCTGTAACATATGGTAATATACCTAAGATCAATTCAATGGACCTTGAACTGGAACAGGAAATCAGAAACGCGGCAGAAGTTCCTTTTGTAATGTTTGCTCAAATTGATATTTCAGAATTCGAACAGTTATGTTCTTTATTATGTAGGAGAAGACCAATATTTCGTTTCCTTGATAAATATCAAAAAATGAAACCTAGAACTTCATTTAATAATTATCTTTACCTTAACAAGATTCCAATTCACCAGATGTCATTTGTAAAAGAATCTTTTGAGAAAAATCTTGAAAAACTTGAAAGTGTATTCTGAGAATGTGTTTATCATAACATTAAAGTAAAAGTGGCACTCAAATTAAATTTTGAGCGCCACTTTTTTATTGGCGATGATTTTGTAGTTCGAATTCAATTTCAACAAGTCGTATTAAATCAGAGGGCTTTATGCCTAACCCTCTAGAAATATCAAATAAGCTGGTCAAAGTAGGTTGATACTTCCCATTCTCTAGCTCAGATATGTAAGTGCGTTCTAATGTGCTTTCAGCACCTAATTGTGCTTGGGTAATATTTTTATTAATACGAATACTTTTAACTACTTTTCCGAAAATGGATTCAAGTGTCAAAGGAAAGACTCCTTTTACACTTATTATCTGTAATGTAGAATATCGAATGGTCGGCTATACTCCACATAATGGTTTAAAATTACATATATAAATGATATGATTGAATATGAGAACTTTAAAAGGCTCCAATATAAATATTAATGGGGGATAACTATGAAGAAAATATTTGTACCTTTAATTTTGTTAACCATGCAATTATTACTACTCGCTTGCAGCAACAATAATGTTGATGAAATTGTTATAAAAAGCAAGAGTGTAGAAAGACCAATGGAGATAGAGCAGGTAACATGGGACGCATCTATACAATTGGCTATAAGTGCTAACGAATACAAGGGGGGAATAAGCGAAATAAACATAATTGGGTTGAAAACTACTGCGGCATCTCTTAAGGGATTTGTTAAACAAACTGATGCAGAGCAAAAACTTATCAACGCTGTAGATCAAATGGTCAATGGTAAGTATCAGTCAATTATGGGCAGTGGCAAAGAGATTCAAAATAATGGTGTGAAGGATTTTGAAGTTGGCAGAGAAATTGTTGTCAGTATTATTGGAGAAGATGCTTTGAATCCAGGCAACATTAGGAAAGACTTTATTAATGATTTAGGAAAAGAATTAAAGGACCCTAAGAAGATTTCATACATAGATGATTACATGAAAGAGAATAGGCTCAAGGCAAGAGACGTACAATTTGACATGGAGAACAATTTGGACAAAAACTTTGTTGTTGAGGGAACAGCGACTCTTGATGACTATTATAATTATGGTTTTGGTAATGAAATTGAAGATAACTACTTTTGTGCAAGGGTGACCCCAGATGATGGATCAGATAGCTGGTACTTATATTTTGAGAGAAGGAGCTTCAAGGACTTATTCGAAGTTTTAAAGTCTGGAAGTGTCTACGTGTCTGCAACATCGGAAATTCCAAGTTATAAGTATGTAAAAGGTCAAGGTAACATGGCTCAAGTTCGAGAGGTTGAATTTAAATAATTTAATGCATCAACAAGTAAATGCACTAATACATTGAAAATAATTATTAGAGGTGAAAGCATGAAGAAGTTTATTAGCGGATTTTTATGTGGTGCTGTACTCTTTGGGGTAACTTCTGCATATGGAGCAGAAGCGTATCAAAAGGTTCAAAGTTTGCTCAGAAATGATGTGAAGGTTTACTCTAATGGAGCGAAAGTTGCCTTGAATAAACCTGTATTATCTTATAACGGAAGTATTTATTTATCTGTGAGAGACGTTTCGAATATTATGAATAAAGATGTATTGTGGCGACCAACCAATCAATCAGTAGAAATTTTGGATAAAAAAACTGCACAAGTTACTGTTTCACCACCCAAAGATGAAATAAAAGTGACGGTGAAATCATTGAAAGAATTGACGCAGGTATTCAAAATTGACAATGAGGTATACAAGCTTGGCTCGAATGCTTTTATAATATATGAAGATAATAACGGTTTATTATATGTTGATTCTGTGAGTGCTGTTGGTACTATAGTAAGGCTATTAGCTATAACGTATGATAATTATGCTTTAAAAACCAGTGATAATCCGTTCGTTAAAGGTGAGATAGAAGCTGACATGCGAAGTGTAGATAATTATTTCAAAATGGAATCAAATTATGTGAGTATTAACACCAACTATAGGATTTACACGTTGTATAACTCAGACAAGACTAAGCAATATGTAATATCGGATAATCCTAATGATCTTCAAGGGATAGTAACAATTGAGGGTAAAAAATTAGTTCCATTAGCTTCAGTGTTTTTGACATTAGGTGTCGATTTGAAGATGGAGAAGGATGTGACAAACAAACTATTCATATTTTCATTTCAAAAATAATATTTACTTTTTAGAGCTGTGGAACATATCCACGGTTCTTTTTATTTTGGAATTTTAATTACCTATTTTATAGACGTGCTACAGGCGATGTTTATAAAATAGGTAAATACAATGTTTGGAAAATGTGGATCGTGTTTAAATATGATGGTAGATATTCTTTTTATTCCAAAAGAATATCAAATAAATATTGGAGGAGATTAAATGAAGAAAGTAGCTTCAATGATTTTTATTTTTTTCTTATTTTTCGGGACGTTTTCAGTAAGTAGTTTAAACGCTGAGGAAGGTGTGAACTCATTAGAAGACTCTAATAAATTAGAAAACGCTCTTGAAAAGAGAGTTGAATTTGGACTTGCTAATAATGAAAACGCTAAAACTTTTAATGATAATAAATATATATCAAAGAAATATGGAATTTATTTATCATCATCAGAAGAAGAGGCTCTGACAAAAAGGTTCGAACAGCAAGATAAATTAATACCCCAAATTAAAGAATATTTTAATTCAATGCCAGAACTTAATGAAAAGTATTTAGGATTATATATTGATCAAGCTGATGGTGGGGAAGTTCGAATAATTATAAAATCTCAAGAAGATAGTTTGCAAAAAGGTACTGTAAGTGATGTGACATACTTAGGAGAACAATTAGAAGATAAGTTCAATATTGAATTACCAATATCATTTGAAGAGGGGGTTTACTCAGAAAAACAAATAGAGGATGTAACAATGTTAGTTTCTGAAAACATAGAATTGATTTCTCAGGATATAGATTTACGTTATGTTACAGCAGATTTTATTGGTCAGAAGGTTAAACTTGGTATAATTAAAAGTAATATAGATAAAGAGTACGCATTAAGTATGATAAGTTCTTTAACACAACAAGATCAATCTTTGTTTGAAATTGAAGAGTTAGACGATAATTATTCAACAGTAGATTCTAGCAGAACAACCACTACAAGTCCGTTACAAGGTGGTTTAGCAATTGATTCTTCACCCTCAACATCAGGCGTATGTTCAATGGGCTATTCAGCGATTGATGCGAATTCTAATCCATATGTTATTACAGCCGCGCATTGTTGGTATAAAAATTCTGGTGTGGGAATATATCAAGGAGGTAATTATATAGGTTATACAAGTAGCCTAAGCCACTATGGTAACGAAGTGGATGCGAATGGTATTAGAGTAACTTCAAATTCTATGCTAAGTAATAAGGTATATAAGGACTCTAATTTAACGAGTGTGGAAGTAGCAGGCAATGATGTATTAGGTCAAGTAGTTTGTATGTCTGGTAGAAACAGAGGAGAATCAAGCTCATGTGGGACCTTACAAAGTAAAGCGCACTACGGTTATTGGAATGATCCTAATGGTGTGGACGTTTGGTTTGATTCATTGAGATTAGCAACTTTCGCAGAATCAGGAGGTGATAGTGGAGGAACAGTTTTTAGTGGAGGAAAACTTATGGGACTTCATAAAGGAACCTCAAATGGTTATTCTGCTTATTCTCATGTGACTCATATTACTAATCGACTTGGATTAACTCCAGTTACTTGGTGAGAAATTTAAATTTAATGCAACATCTTTTTGTAAATGAATGTCTATATATTTGTATCACAAATATATAGAAATGAGGGATTTTATGAAACTTAAATATTTTTTGTTATTAATATTGATTATACTTGTTGGTTGTAACGATGTAAAAATTAATGATGTATCAAACAGTGCTGGGGATGCAGATTCAATGAATAATTCTGGATGGGATATTAATGGTTACATTGTAGATACAAAAGAAAATTCAAAAAAACTTATTGTGTGGGGAGTTGAAAAGGAGGAAATAGAAAAATCAAATGTAGAGGAGATTATAAAAAAAGCTGATCCAAACGCAATGTGGGTTTCTACAAAAGATCTTTCTAATTCTACTTCATTAAAAATAGGAGATAAGGTCTTTGTTTGGGTAGATCAAGTGGATTCATCTTTTCCATCAAGTGGTAAAGCGACAAGGATCGAAATTGATCAATAATAAAAAAACCAAACTGATCACCATCAGTTTGGTTTTTAACTGTACTAAGTCTAAAGTGTTTTGTGGAATTTCTCTAAGTTCCATAGAAGTTCATCATCTGTCGGTTTTCTGCTTGCAATGTTTGCAAGTTCTTCAATTATATTTTCAGTTAATTCAAGGCTTTTACCACTTCCACTAGATTTTCCTAACTTTTTTAAACTCTCACTTAGTATCTCCTTTTCAGTTGTATCAAGGAAATTCCATTCAATATTAAGAGTGTGTTTGTCATGAATTGCTCCAGGAAAAATAGGTTCTCCATGGGTTTCGACAGTGATACTATGAACGATTTTTCTTAGAATACTATTTGTAAGATTCTCAACATCAACTTGTTCTAAGAATTTAGTAAACCTATTAAAGTTTGCTTGTAAAGCCTTAATTTCATTATCAATATATATAAGTTGTTTAAGCTTAGATTCTGCTTTGAATAATTGAGCATCTAATTTCTTTTTTTCAATTAAAAATTCATGTTCAGTTATTAATTCTCTCCCAACTGATTTTATTAGTCCATGTTTATCTATATTTATTTCTTCTATTTCTTCTTGGAGTTTTAACTTCTTCTTTTTAATATCCTTAGTATTATACTTTGTTCTTAAAATAGTATCGAGATAATATTTTCTCTTCCTAGGTGAATTACGATAATTTATTATCTCATTCTTTACAAACTCGATAAGATTTTTTTCGTGTTGGACATTTCTAAAATAGCATTTTGTTTTTCCATGAAGCTCGCTATTTCTACAAAACCAATAAGTATATGTGTTTATTCTATTGTTCTTCAGTTTGTTATTTATTACTCTTCTTCTAAGGCTGCCACCGCAATTTCCACATTTCAGTAAGTTGGAAAATAGATGTTTGTTGGAATGCCTGCTGTTTCCCCTAATTAAAGTCTTTTGAGAAGATTGTATAGTATTTCCATCATCATCTTCTACGATTACATTTTTATACTTAAAGTCACCAAACTGTTTTATACGCTTTGCTTTTTCAACCTGAGTAAGTTGAAATATCTCATCACTAACAATTCTTATGGATTCATCTTGTAATACTATTTGCTCTTCCAACGGAACTTTTTCAACAATATTACGATTAATATCAATCTTTTTAGTTCTATGTAAGCGTAATTCACCTGTATATACTGCATTTTTTAATACGAATACTTTTTACGACTTTTCCGAATATAATTTCTAGTGGCAAAGGAATAGTCTCCTTTTACCTTTATTATCCGAAAAGATTAATTGATCCATAGTCTGGTGTACTCGACAAAAAGGGTTATAATGGAATATAATTGCTTTATTCTAGTTTTAGAAGGGTTGTGAATGTTATTAATGTCATGAATTTCGTAAGGGAAACGGGTAAAGATCTTGATACATATTGTAATTCGTGTGGAAAAATGCACATTATCCCATCTAAATATTGCAATAAAAAAAACCTGAACACTTACGTCTACTGTTCCTGTGGAAATATAGGGAAGATGTTAGAAGGGAAAGAACCACAAAGTAAGACCAAAAGTACTGTGATTTTGTTGGTGGGATTTATTTTATCTGCTTTTTTATTTTTTCAAACTACTTTTTGGGGATGGACCATATTAATTATAGCCATAGTGTTATTCTTTGTCTCGTTGCCGACTGAAAATATTGTGTTAAAAGAAAAGAAAGAAAAGCTTTTCGAAAAATTTTATATGCATAAATCAAAATTAGAATCACCTGATAAATATTTTATTTCAAGCAATAATGATAGTGGAGTAATTATTGACATTGAGAACCAATCGATATGTTTAATGAATTCGGATCTGACATCTGGGCGTACATATAACGCAAATGACATTATAGAAGTTGAAATTATTGAGAATGGGAATTCCATATCAAAAACATCTAGAAGTAGTCAAGCTGGAGGAGTTTTAATAGGGGGACTTTTGGCTGGCGGCGTTGGAGCTGTGATAGGTGGATTGTCAGGGAAAAACATACAAAAAGATACGGTTACTTTAATTGATTTAAAAATTATCGTTAACGATTTAAAACATCCTGTAGTTAATATTAATTTTTTTAATTCATTAAAGAATAAGGAAGGGATTTTAAAGAGTTCTGAGTTGTACAAAAAAGTGAATAAACAAGTTAATGAATTTCACGGATTAATTAGTGTGTTAATTAAAAATGCGGATCAAGCTGATACGCATAAAACTCCCCCCCAAGTTAGTATTCCCATATTAATGGCAGGTGAATTGGAAAAGTTATTCGTATTACAAAAAGAAGGGGTGATTACTAAGGAAGAGTTCGAAATTCAAAAGAAAAAAATTATGATTAATTAGTATCTAAAAGAGCCAAGGATTACATCCTATGGCTCTTTTATTTTGAGGTGAGTTGGTCATATTATATGGATATGATGCCCCAGTCTGAATGAATGTGAACGCTGGAGCCTTTATGGTTGTCTGCTTTTCAATTTAAAATATTTAGTGGAATACTGGATTAAAAATATGAGATATGATAACCTGGTTGTGAAGTACAAAAGGCAATAAATGTTACAAATGAAACCCGATAAATAGTGATAATAGCTCATAAATTAAATCGGTTGTAAAGTCGCCTGGACCCGTGGCAATATCGACAGCATCTCCCACCTGTTCGGCTATACCATTAATATCTCCAAATCCAAGCCAACTAACTCAGAATTTATTGCCATAGTAGCCGACAAGCTGCGCATTGAGCATAAGGTGTCTTGAAAGGGTTAGGGGCTGGATACGTGAGGGTTAAGTAGTCTAGAGTCTGTAAATACCGGAATTCCATAACAATAAATACCGCTTGCTAATGGGAAATCGTATTCTCCAATAGCAAGCGGTATTTTGTTTCACTGAACCCATGCCGTTTGTATGCGAAAAAACGAATACAATGGGCAGGAATGGGGTGTGCGAGCCAGATGTATGCGAAAAAGCGAATACATTGTGCAGGTATAGAGGTGAGCAAGCAGGATGTATGCGAAAAACCGAATACAATGGGCAGGTTTGGAGGTGGGCGGGCTGATGTATGCGAAAAAGCGAATATAATGTGTACTACTGCGATGATGAATGGGCCTAATGCCTTCACAGCCCGTAACTATTGTAGAGGAATCCTGCAAGAAGAAGTTCAGCAATAACTGCCCGATAGAAGCGACCGATGCTGAAATATGCAACGTTAATGATGTAAACTTTAAGGGGAAAAGAGGGCCGGTGTTGTGTCGATTCCATGTCTTCAAGTCACTCCTTCATGGAGTGGCTTTTTTTAGTTTATAATGAAGGGATAAGCAAAGGAGGTGGGAGAAATCATAGCGCAGATTTTTCTAGGGATCTGGATGCTCACACAAGCGGCATGTCATTTTTTTAGACTTCATGTGTTTCTTCGGCAATCCGTTAGGGATAGCTTGAGTAAGAATGAGCGGGCCTCTTTCCAAAGAGGGATGGTCCTGCCCTATCTCATATTAGGGATGACTTTTATTGGAATGGGGATTGTTGAGTATAAGGGTTTCCTGTCCATGCCGCTTTTCCTGGGACTCTATATTATATTGTGTGCGGCGTCCTTGGCCGGGATATTGAGGAATAACAAAAAACACTTGGGTCATTACATGTGGTGAACAGCAGTCTTCCTATTTGTCCTCGTAGAGCCACGGGCTGGCGTACATGGCTTCCAAGCCTAATCCCAGAAAAAAATGGGCGGCCCAATTCAGGTAAGACTCACTAATGTGCGTATGTATAACGCCTGAACCATCCTCATGCACTTCAATCTGGTAGAGCAGAGTTACCAGGTTACGGTATGGAACCGCACCCCTGCAAGAGCAGATGCACTTATCCGTCGAGGGGCCCTTCACGCATCCAGTGCAGCTTCAGCCATAGCTGCCAGTCCGATCACGATCATCTGTGTAGCTGATTACAACGTGTCCACAAGCATCTTGGACCAGGAGTCCGTGAAGTCCGCTCTGGCCGCCCGTGTGCTCATTTAGCTCAGTTACGGGGAGTCCGCAGCAAGCCCGTGACCTTGAGGCGTGGGCTCGCTTCAAATGTCCATGACAAGCATTGAGCTGCTGACGCTGCAAGCACGTGAATCTGGCATCAATAACGAATTCCCCCGGTTCGCTGAAAATCTGTTCTAAAAGACCCTTCATGCTGGCTATGGGAGCGAGGAAGTCGCAGCTTTGGTTAAGGTATTACGCTAAAAATAATTCTGTAAAGGAAACCGACCAAGCAATTGCTTGGTCGGTTTTGTTATAAATATATGCTTGTATTTCATATATCTTAGTTAACGGACTGGTTGCCCAGACTGCTCAGGTAAGCATCGGCTTCTTGATATGTAGGGTAATGCACGGCGAATTTGCCGAACAGTCTTTTCATTTGCATTTTCCAGACCGGGGAATCTGCAACGTATACCCAGCCGCCTACCCCTGCTTCTATCGCGCGGTCACCGGTTGGGGCGAGCATTCCGGCTACTTCAGGGGATAGCACGGTTGGGGAACCTGTCACATCGGTTACTCCGGTAAAGCCCGGCTTCAGCTGCTTCAGGGCATTCTCGAAATCTGCTATGTAGGCGGGTACGTCACTCTCAGTCAGGCCGTAGGCTCTGACAATCACCTGGTTTTTTGCAATATTGACTTCCATTGTGTAAGACATGAACATTCCTCCAGTTGTGGTATTAAGTTTACATTAGGTTATATCGGATAAAATCGGAGTGTATTTGAGAGAATAAGGAAATCGAAACATTATGGCTCTCATTTATGGGAATTAAAACCATGTTTCAAGAATTAAATGGAAAATTCATCCTGTCAGGGGGCGGCTATCTGAAGAGTTTTACGCTTCTCATCTAAAGAATTTACATAAACAATTGTTATTATGAAACACAAATTGTTGTCTTGTGTTATGATATAGGTAGAGGTGGCTCTTATGAACGATTTCGATAATTACCCCGATGAGCTGGGGAATTTCATCCGGCACTTCAGGAAGGCCCGCGGGTTAACCCTCAGGGGGCTGGAAGAGAAGAGCGGCATCAGCTATTCACAGCTCAGCAAGATTGAACGGGGAGAGAGTATCCCGCTGAAGGATAACCTGGACAAGATCATTGAAGCACTCGGAGGGGATCTCAAGAACCGAATGTATCATTTGGCCGACTATATGCCTGATATTGAGTACATCAAGACGCTGAAGCAGGGCTACAAGCTGCCTAAGCATAATCAGTCCCAAGACTACATTTACGAGACGGCGTTCAACAAGCTGAAGGAATTCCGGGCGAAGGAAGACAAAGAAACGTCATATGTTTCCTTTGATTCTGAAGAGGTAATCGTTTATGAGACGGAATATGGGGCAGGAATGGTTATAGAGAAGATCGAGAAGTACAACCTGACCGATGTGCTGAACGATATATTCGAGGGGAGTCTGGATAGCCTCCGCAGGCAGCCGCGCCAGGGGCGCCAGGCGTACTTGTTCGGAGAATGGCTGCGTGAAGGCATCTATGAGCTGAAGGAAGAGGAACAGGACCAGGTTATTCAGGCCTTGAAGGAATTCACCCAGTTCAAAGTACAACAGATCAAGGGCGTGTACAAGTAAAGAAGGGCCCGGCATAGCGTGCTTCCAAAATGAATAATGTTGCCCTTTCTTGCAGCCATCTATTCATCTTGATCCATAAACAAACTACAAATGGTTAGACAGAAAAGGGGATAAGAAACATGAGAATCAATATGAAGTTCACCAGCAAAGGGAAAGCGGCCATCGAGAATTTCAATAACGAAGAGCTGCTGGAGATTTTTGCAAGATACATCAAGACACTTACCAAAAAATACGATATCGAAGTAGATGTGCCGCTTGAAGTGAATCAGAATATCGTTGCTGATGGAACAGTCATTGCCATGGCTCAGAACGTCAAATGTGATGCGGAGACCTTCTTCAAAGAGCTGGGACGCGATATCAAGGTTCCTCTGAAGAAGCGGCTTGGTGGTAAGCTGGAGAACGTATTCAAGACCGAAATTATCGAGTAGATAGAAGTCCGTTGCTCACCAAAAAACCATCCCCGCACAATGTGGAGGATGGTTTTTTGGCATCTGTGCAGGTATATCTTATGGATCAGAGCTTCGCATTCTAATGATGTTGGGTACCTGAAAGATTCCGCGTGGTGAGAACATTCCTGATAATCTGGATAAAATCCGGTGAAGCCTTGGCTTCCAGCGCCAATTCGTAGATGTTCATTAATTGTTCGTCAGACAATAGCTCAAGTGATGAGGGGCGCGGAGAAGGATGAAAGTAAGTTTCCATTGTATTCCTCCATCATAGTTGAGAGTAGGTGGGACAGATAATTAAGATTGAAATAAAATATCTCTATGTAAATGGTACCATATGGAAGAAAATCCGTCTGCTGTCATTCGCCCTCTGAATTCCTCTTTACATAAGATGGATATTATGTGATAATGATTGAATTTGAAGCTGTATAACAACTAAAAAAGCAGCGATCCTCTTATAAAAGGATCGCTGCTCTCTTTACATTCTATGACTGTGATTCTTTCTTCTGCGAAGCCAGAAATCTGCGGATACGTGTTTCATTGGATTCTGATACAGTAGCAAATTGTTCCCCTTGATTGAACAGAACAATCTTCCGTTCCGGATCATAACCGTCAATATTGCCAATGTTGACTACATTGCTGCGGTCAAGACGTTCAAAGCCCAGGCCTCCGTAAGCTGCATACAAATCGGAAAGAGTGGTAGGGAGAACAAATTCGCCTTCTTTCGTATGGACGAATATCGTATTCTTATGGTTAGAGAAATACAATATCTCCTCCTCCCGGATACTGCGGGAAGAGCCGTCGTTTAGTAAGACACGCATGTACTCCCCATCCTTGTGTAATTACTTACGTAATTCTTTTGGTACTTCCGGGCTGTGGAAAGCTGGCTTCATTATAGATATAAAGAAACGTGCAGAACCGGCAAGAACGGCTGAAGCTTGCTTTGCGATTGCTTTTTTCACTGTGTTCTCCTCCTTGTCCAAGGGATGACTGTTAGGGATTGAACCAGGAACCCCAACCCGACGACAGTTGATTGCAGAAAAAAATTAGTTAACACTATGACTATAGAAACCAACTTCAATAAAGGGTATATCGAAGTGGAGATTCTCGCATTCTTGTCCGGGTTCGGAGCGAAAGTAATGATTATGATTAAACTAAATACATTAGCAATCCACAGTGCTGAATTCGACAGGGTAACGAATGACGGCAAAGTAGTACTCAATAAAGTTGTGACAATATTACATGCCAAGGCTGTTTTTAGATGAAAACCGCCAGAACTGAGGCGTAGGATGCAGAAGCATAATAGAAAGGTCATACATTCTGCAAAACGACCTAGAAAAAGACCAATGATGGCTGAACTTACTACAATTAATAATGTATTCAATATAATGCCCAATGAGTATTCCATAACCTCAACGGAATGGGTCTCCTCAGGATTTGCATTTTTAATGCTGACGGCAATTCTATTAGCTATTGAATTCATTGTGCGTTCGATCCTTTTTGTATGAAAGATATAGATAAGCATAGAGCAGAACGGCATATATCATAGGGATCAGGAAGAAGTACTGGGAGTATCTTTGGGCTAAGATTAACATAACTATGACTATTAATAATGCAGGTGCACTAAGGATAAAAAGCTTGATTTCACGGAAATCTATGTTTACCTTATAGTTTTGCTTGTCTGGAACGAAGTCAAAGCCTTTTCGCCGTTTGCCGACACTATAAGCTATTATTATTGTAAGTCCTGCAGAAATCAGTTGAAGGAGATATACATTATCGGGTATAAAAGGGATAACTATAAAGTATACACCTGATAATTTTAATATGAAATAACTTGTGGATTGAACAAGCATATATGCTAAATAAGCCAATCCTGTCATTATGGCAGCGTAAAAGACATGAATTTTAAACAAAAGCCATAAAAAGCAGAAGGTCAACAGATATTGGAAGAATACATCAGTCAATACCATTTCATAATCATGACGGAGAACGAAAGATACAAATGCCATAAGGGAACCAGCAAATACTATTTCAATTAGATAAATATCGATCTTAAAAACCTTGAAAGCCAAATAAAACATTGCAGATGTTTCTAAGATAGAAAATACCATATAAAGCACAAAATCCAGCATGCGTACACTCCCGGGAAATAGGTTAACTAATCTGTAATCCTGGTGATATTATACATAATAGGCTAAGATACAACAACAGGTTTTGACACAATCCGGCAAATATTTCTTAAAAATTGGATTGGAGAGGGGTTTTTACCATGAATCAGCGTCCTGCGCAAGGAGAGTATACCGATTTTCAGTCCAGATATATTACACTGGTGCCGCCTGAAGGAGAACTGAGTGTCATTCTAAGAGAGCAGACTCAGCAGGTGCTGGCTCTGCTCGGCGGGCTGACGGAGGAGCAAGGGGCCTACCGCTATGCCCCCGGGAAGTGGAGTATCAAGGAAATGCTGGGGCATCTGATAGATAATGACCGCATTATGTCTTACCGCTTGCTGTGTTTTGCGAGGGGGGAGCAGGCGCCGCTGCCGGGCTATGAGGAGAATGATTATGCGGCTGCAGGGGCGTTCGACCGCTTCACGCTGCAGGCGATGATTGCGCACTACCGGATCGTCCGCGAGTCCACCTTGGCGCTGGTAGACAGTCTGGCGGATGATGATTATATCCGCACGGGCAGCGCCAATGGCAATGCGATGTCGGTTAGAGCGCAGATTGCTCTGATCATTGGACATGAGTTGCATCATCTGCGGGTTCTTCATGAACGTTATCTGAACTAGTCAAAAGCCGCCTAGCGGCAGCAGGCATCCCGCACCGCTCCCGGATTAACGGCGGGATGAGGGCGGTCACTCAGCGTGCTAACTTTGGCGGGAAGACTGCGATGCAGCATGATTTGTTCGTCCGCATGGAGGATGAGCATCGGGCGCTTCAAGCGGTTCAATAGACTGGCAAACAAAAAACGCATTCTGGCCTGATCAGGGCTGGAGTGCGTTTTAATGTTCTATTTTAGGGTATTTTACAATGGGGGATTCTTGTGGCATTTACGGCAGACCGGGTAATAGGCTTCGTTGCCGCCGATCTGGATCTGTTTGCCGCTGTATACCGGCTTGCCGTTCTCGACCCGCAGTGCCATGGTGGCTTTCCGTGCGCAGAACCAGCAGATGGTCTTCATTTCTTCAATCTTGTCGGCGTAGATTAGCATATATTTGCTGCCTTCGAACAGGTTGTTCTGGAAATCATTTTTGAGGCCGAAGGCCATCACGGGAATGTCAAGCTCATCCACAATGCGCACCAGTTGCAGGATGCACTCCTTGCTCAGGAACTGGCACTCGTCGATCAGTACACAATGCGGCTTCGGCAGACTGCTGCTGACAATGCTGTAGATATCGGTCTGCTCATCGATAGGAATGGCCTGCTTGCGCAGTCCGATCCGGGAGGAGATGTACCCGATTTCGTCCCGGTCGTCAAGGGATGGAGTGAACAGGAGCACCGACTTGCCTTGCTCTTCATAATTATGTGCAACCTTGAGAATCTCAATGGATTTGCCGCTATTCATAGCTCCATACCTGAAAAATAACTGTGCCATCGTCCATCTATCCTTTCGCTGTTCAGTTTAGCTGAGTATTCATCCGAAAAATGCGACCTTACTAGAGTATCATACTCGGGGCCGGGGTAGCCAGTGCAAACATTGCTTCCACCCGGGATGTGCTATAATAAACGCAATTGTGTCTTCAGCAGGAGAATATAGGGAACAGAAGGGAAGTAAGTCAGGTGACAGAGAAATTGGAGCAATACAAGGAACGGGTCAATGTGCTGAAGGAGAAGGGGGAGCTTACCCCTGATGCGGAGATTTTACTGGAAGAAATGCTGGCCGAGCTCACCGAGCTGAACCGCAGCAACAAGGCACTGCGCCGGGTCATTTTGAAGTCGGGACAAGGCTCTGCAATGTCTACCCGCCTGCGGGATGCGCTCTACGAATAAGCAAATGGGGTATCTTCGATGAAGCTAATGTTGACTTTTCTTAAAAAATACCGTGTCGCCGCCATTGCCGCGCTGGTCATGATGCTGATTGAGCTGGCCGTAGAGCTGTCGCAACCGCTGCTGATCTCCAAAATCATTGATGACGGTATCCGGCAACAGGACACGGCGGTCGTCTGGCTGTGGGGCGGTGTGCTGGTGGGGAGTGCCGCTGTGGCGTTTCTGGCGGGAATACTCAGCTCCTTTTTTGCGTCGCATGCAAGTCAGGGGTTCGCGTTCGACCTGCGTGACAAGCTGTATGAAAAGGTACAGTCGTTCTCTTACGATATATTCAGCCGCTTCCCTACCTCATCCCTGATCACCCGCCTTACGGGCGATGTAACACAAATTCAGGATACGATATTCATGGGGCTGCGGTTCATGACCCGTATTCCGCTGGTTGTGGTAGGGAGCGTGATTATGGCGCTTGTTGTACATATCAAGCTGGGGCTGTTGTTGACGGTGACCCTGCCGTTTTTGGTGATTTTCATGATCTGGCTGATGCGCAGAGCGTCCGATCTGTTCCGTAATGTGCAGACGAGGCTTGACGGTGTGAATGGTGTTATTCAAGAGAATCTGACCGGAATCCGGCTGATCCGTGTATTTGTGCGGATGGGCCATGAGATCGGCCGGTTCGCAACGTTCAGCGGAGAGCTGATGAGATCGACTATTGCGGCGCTGCGGCTCACCGAGACCTCGACACCGTTCATTATGATCATTGTCAATGCGGGGATTCTGGCCGTGCTATGGTTCGGACGGATTGAGATTTCCACAGGCGATGCAACGCTGGGGCAGACGGTTGCCGTCATTAATTACTCGTTGCGCACGATGGGAGCGCTATCAGCTCTGTCCTGGATCATGGTAAGCTTCTCCCGCGCACGGGCTTCATCCGGACGGATTGCTGAAGTGATGGCGGCAAGTGAGGGCACGGGCGAGCTGGGCATGGCTTCTGGAAAAGGTCTTGCGCCGGCTGTTCAAGGCAAGGTTGAATTCCAGCAGGTCAGCTTCAATTATCCGGGCAGTGATATTAAGGTGCTGGAGGACGTCTCCTTCACGGTGCAGCCGGGGGAACGTGTGGCGATTATGGGCGCGACCGGCTCAGGTAAATCTTCTCTGGTGACGCTGATTCCCCGGCTCTATGAATGCGGCAGCGGGAGTATCCTGGTGGACGGACAGAAGCATACGGAGATGGATATGCAGACCTTACGGGGCTCGATTGGCTATGTACCTCAGGAGGTACTGCTATTCACCGGCTCGATCCGGGAGAATATAGCCTGGGGAAATGCAGCGGCGAGTCAGGCAGAGATTGAGCAGGCAGCGGCGGCAGCACAGATTCATGAGACGGTTGCAGCGCTGCCGAAGGGCTACGATACTGCCCTCGGGCAACGCGGAGTCAATCTGTCGGGCGGGCAGAAGCAGCGTCTGAGCATTGCACGGGCGCTGGTGCGCAGACCGGCGATTCTGATTCTGGATGACAGCACCAGTGCGCTTGATGCGGTGACGGAGGGGCTTTTACTGGCGGAGCTGAAGAAGTTATCCTGCACGACCTTCCTGATCACACAGAAAATCAGCTCAACCGCCTCGGCGGATCTGATTCTGCTGCTGGACGAAGGCCGGCTGATTGCGCAGGGGACCCATTCTGAATTAATGGACCAATCCGCGCTGTACCGCAAAATCTATGAGTCGCAGACAGGGGAGGGGCAGCATGTTCAAAGCACTTATTGAGCCGTTCCGCTATCCTAAGCTGGATGTTGGGCACGGCGAAGCCAAGATCTTCGGGGCGATGGGCAGCCGGAAGCCGAAGACGAAGGCCAAGAACTGGTCGGGCACATTAGGACGCATATGGACTTATCTCGCAGAGCGCCGGACAAAGCTGATCTTAGTACTGTTCATGGTTCTGCTAAGCTCAGCCTTGTCGCTCCTTGGACCCTACCTGATCAGCCGGGCGGTGGACGATTATCTGGGCGGGGAGGGCGGCAGAACCTGGGGCATTTTCCTGCTGATACTGGCTCTGGTCTATCTGCTCAACTCACTGGTCTCCTGGCTGCAAAATATCTGGATGATCGAAGTGGCCCAGGAGACGGTCTACCGGATGCGGACAGATCTGTTCTCGCACCTGCACCGCCTGCCGATCTCTTTCTTCAACCGCAGGCAGCAGGGAGAGATTATGAGCCGTCTGACCAATGATATCGAGAATATCAGCTCTACGCTGAACAGCTCGGCGATTCAGATCTTTTCCAGTATCCTGACGCTGGTGGGAACGGTTGGTGTGATGCTGTGGCTCAGTCCGCTGCTGACGCTGCTGACCTTCATTGTGGTGCCGCTGATGATGCTGGGCATGCGCTGGATTACCCGCCGGACCGGCCCGCTGTTCAAGGAGCGGCAGCGCAACATGGGGGAGCTGAACGGGTTCATCGAAGAGACCTTGTCCGGGCAGCGGATTATCAAAGCCTTCTCGCAGGAGGAACGGGTGATTACCGGCTTCAGAGAGCGCAATACACGGATTATGCTGTCGGGGTATTGGGCTCAAGCGATTTCGGGCTTCATTCCCAAGCTGATGAATGGTCTGAACAACCTGAGCTTTGCCATCGTGGCCGGAGTCGGGGGGCTGCTTGCGATCCGCGGACTGGTGACGGTGGGGATTATTATCGCTTTTGCCGAATATGCCCGCCAGTTCACCCGCCCGCTGAATGATCTGGCGAACCAGTGGAACACCCTGCTGTCGGCCATCGCTGGTGCAGAGCGTGTCTTCGAGGTGCTGGATGAGGAGACGGAGGCCCGGGATGAAGGCGCGGCGGTGAAGCTTGCGCATGTTGAGGGCGCTGTGAAGTTCTCGGAGGTTTCCTTCTCCTATGACGGGGGTGCGGATACGCTGCAGGATATTTCGTTTGAAGCGAAGCCTGGGGAGATGATTGCGCTGGTCGGACCTACTGGTGCTGGAAAAACGACGCTAATCGGCCTGCTGTCCCGCTTCTACGATCCAAGCCGGGGCAGCATTACGCTGGACGGGCGGGAGCTGTCAACGGTCACACGCGAGAGTCTGCGCAGCCATATGGCCTTTGTCCTGCAGGACTCCTTCCTGTTCAAAGGTACGATCCGCGATAATATCCGCTACGGCCGGCTGGATGCAACCGATGAAGAGGTGGAGGCCGCCGCGAAGCTGGCCAATGCCCATGCCTTCATCATGAGACTCCAGGACGGCTACGACCGGATGCTGTCTGTGGACGGCAGCGGTATCAGTCAGGGACAGAAGCAATTGCTGGCTATTGCCCGGGCAATTCTCGCGAATCCGTCCATGCTTGTGTTGGATGAGGCGACGAGCAGCATCGATACGGTGACCGAGATCAAGATTCAGGAAGGGCTCCAGGCGCTGATGCGCGGCCGGACCAGCTTCGTGATCGCCCACCGGCTGGGCACGATCCGCGCAGCCGACCGCATTCTGGTGCTTGAGGGCGGACGCCTGCTTCAGCAGGGCTCGCATGAGGAGCTGCTCCGGCAGGGCGGCCTCTACAGCGATCTGGTGCGGGGGAGTAAAGAAGCGGCTGAGGCATGAGTGAGAAATAAGTGAGAAATAAGTGAGACATAAGTGAGTCATGGCTGAGGCATGGGTGAGACATGGGTGAGTCATAGCTGAGGCATAAGTGAGGGTAAGGGTAAGTGCGTAAGGCGGCAAGTGAGGTAAGTGTGGCAAGTGTGGCAAGTACGGTAAGTGTTGTTGTAAGTGAGAAGAAGCGGGGTAGTGCTCACACTGGTGCATACGGTGAATGGGATGCAGAAGCTGCGGCGCATGATTTATAAGGTAACTGTATTTTGTGCAATAGACATCTGATTTTTCAGCGGGAAATTGCATTCTATTGTATTTGGTACATTAGATTTTGATGATTTAGGGTGAAAAGTGGGTTTTGCCTGAATTCTGCTGTACGAAGTGCAATAGCCTCTGAATTTTGCCTGATATTACTCATTTCTGTTGTACATTGTGCAATTGTGCTGTTGGTAAGCTCTAATATAGTACCGCATACTGTGAATCGTATCTCGTAATCTCACGGATAGATGTATTCCGTACAACTAAGATCGGGCACATTAGTCTTTATACGCAAAGTAGTGATTTATAAGTGTACGAAGTGCAGCTATACCTCTCCATGGGCCGAAATCGAGCATTATAGTTGTACAAACTACACTTAGCGCTTGGGTCACAGGCTCGTAACGCAATGAGTGTTAGACTCACAGCGCATGAGCGATAGATTCGTAGTGCCTGAGTGATGGACTCGTAACCCTAGACTCTTAGCCTTTGAGCGGCAGACTCATAGCGCACTCTCACAGAGTACATCGTTTAGTTCACGCGGCGTCTGGTGTGAATCGGGAGTCCTCCAGTTAAATGTTCGATAGCTAACAACAAGGGGATGCCTCGCAGCCGTTTCAATGATGGCTGGAGGCATCCCCTGCTTCTATATGTTATGAACAAAAATAGGCTTAGGACGGGGGCTGCTCGGCTTTCTGTTTCTCTCTGAAGCGGGGGCCCACATAGTTCTTTTTGCGGTCACGGGTCAGAATCCAGCCGCCGAGGAAGGACATTCCTGCCAGGAATAAGAGCAGTCCGCCGCCGAAATGCAGCCAGGCGAAATCCGGCACGGCAGTATCGTCGCCATGCATGGAGATATAGTTGAACAGATCATCTTTCATCATCAGGA
Source organism: Paenibacillus sp. FSL H8-0332 (assembly GCF_037963835.1). NCBI lineage: Bacteria > Bacillati > Bacillota > Bacilli > Caryophanales > Paenibacillaceae > Paenibacillus > Paenibacillus sp. FSL H8-0332. Next base: position 4,571,131 of record NZ_CP150145.1, on the reverse strand, counting down.
AGCCCGTCATCGCCAGGAGGCCGGGGATCACCAGAATAAGGATGGCAATGAAGCGTGAAATCAGCAGTTTCATCACAGTCGCTCCTCTTCGCAGCCGTTTGAATTCACCCATATGATAACGCTTTAGCCTGCAAAAGTCCATGAATACATGACGTTTGTATGTTTTGAATTACTCCCGAAAGAGAGTACAATATAAGAGATTGGACTGAATTCAAGAGGAATGACTGGAGGATACATATCATGACAATGACCTGTGATGTAGCGATACTTGGCGGTGGCACCGGCGGTTATGTGGCAGCGATCCGCGCTGCGCAGCTGGGCAAATCTGTTATCGTTATTGAAATGGACAAGCTGGGCGGAACCTGTCTGCACCGCGGCTGTATTCCCAGCAAATCACTGCTGCGCAGTGCAGAGGTATTGGCTGAAATCAACGAGAGCGAAAGCTACGGTATAGAGACTACGGGCACCAAGCTAGTGTTCCCCAAAGTGCAGCAGCGCAAGGAAGCGGTAGTGGAGCAGCTTCATCAGGGGGTGCAGTATCTGATGCGCAAGCACAAGATTCAGGTGCTGAAGGGCAAAGGCCGGATCATCGGGCCTTCGATTTTCTCCCCGCGAAGCGGCGCAGTGGCGGTGGAACTGGAAAATGGTGAGATGGAGACCGTGGTCTCTACGAATCTCATCATCGCTACCGGTTCGCGTCCCCGCGTTCTGCCGGGTCTTACGCCGGACGGCAAGGTGATTCTGAGCAGTGAAGAAGCGCTGACGCTTGAGGAGCTGCCGGCCTCAATAATTATTGTGGGCGGCGGGGTAATCGGAGTGGAGTGGGCGTCTATGCTGGCTGATTTCGGAGTACAGGTGACTGTCGTTGAGGCTGCCGGACAGCTTTTGCCGCAGGAGGATGAAGAGGTGGCCCGCGAGCTGCTGCTCCTGCTGAAGAAACGTGGAGTCCGGGTGCTCACCGGAACAACGGTAGATGCAGAGACCTGCACGGTGTCAGAGACTGGGATTACGATTGAAGCCCGCAAGGGGGAACAGAGCCAGAGTCTGTCGGCTGACAAACTGCTCGTATCCGTGGGGCGCGTAGCGAATATTGAGAATCTCGGACTTGAAAATACAGATATCCGCTTCGACACAGGTGTCATTGCGGTAAATGCTAATATGCAGACGGGTGAACCGCATATCTACGCGATTGGCGATTGTATCGGCGGACTGCAGCTGGCTCATGCTGCCAGCCATGAAGGCATCCGTGCCGTTAACCATCTGGCCGGTGAAGCACTCCATCCATATGAAGCCCATTTGATTCCCCGCTGTGTCTATACACGGCCGGAAGTCGCCAGTGTCGGTTACACGGAGAAGGAAGCGAAGGAGCTCGGCCGCGAGACGGTAACCGGCAAGTTCCCGTTCTCCGCCATCGGCAAAGCCATTGTCTACGGCATGAAGGACGGCTTCGTGAAGGTGGTAGCTGATGCGAAGAACGGGGATATCCTCGGTGTGCAGATGATCGGTCCGCATGTGACCGATCTGATCGGCGAAGCGGCACTGGCGCAGATCCTGGATGCTACACCTTGGGAAGTCGGAGAGGCTGTTCATGCCCATCCTACCTTGTCTGAAATTATCGGGGAAGCGATGCTGGCGGTGGATGGAAGAGCTATCGGATACTAGGATGTGATAAAGAGGTTATACAGTTAGCCGGAAGGAGCTGAAGGCGCGTGAAGCGCCTAAATGACTCTATACCGGCTATATTAGGTCCCTGCCAAGCAGTTGAGCCGGCCTTCACCCTAAAGACTCCGCGTGGTGGGGTGATTTTGGCTTTTCTTTTTGGAGGGAAAGGGATTATAATGAATTTAGTACCTGGTTATAGGATCAGGGCAAAGCAAGGCTGAGTCATAGCTTAACACACCAGGTGAACACTTCCGAGCCGGCAGACAGTTGCGGACCCGGAACGCATGAACGCCAACCAAACTTTTAGGAGGTACCTCTTATATGGAATCCCAAGGTACTGTAGACACCGTTAACAGACATAAGCAGCTTGGACTCACAGACGGCCAGGTTATTGATATGTACAGATTCATGCAGCTCGGACGGAAATATGATGAGCGCAGTCTGCTGTTGCAGCGTGCGGGGAAGATCAATTTCCATGTATCCGGCATCGGGCAGGAAGCGGCGCAGGTCGCGGCTGCATTTGCGCTGGACCGGGAGAACGACTTTTTCCTTCCGTATTACCGGGACTATGCGTTTGTTCTCTCGGTAGGAATGACCACGCGAGAGCTGATGCTGTCCGTATTCGCCAAGGCGGAGGACCCCAACAGCGGCGGCCGGCAAATGCCAGGCCACTTCGGCAGCAAGCGCCTGCGGATTGTAACGGGCTCAAGCCCGGTCACGACCCAGGTCCCTCATGCAGCAGGCTTCGCGCTTGCGGCGAAGATGCAGAAGAAGAAGTTCGTCTCCTTTGTCACCTTTGGGGAAGGCTCCAGTAACCAGGGAGATTTCCATGAAGCCTGTAACTTTGCGGGTGTGAATAAGCTGCCTGTCATTATATTTTGCCAGAATAACCAGTATGCGATCTCCATCCCGGCTCATAAACAGCTTGGCGGCAAGGTCAGCGACCGTGCGCTGGGGTATGGCTTCCCCGGTATCCGGGTGGACGGCAATGATCCGCTTGAGGTCTACCGTGTAGTGAAGGAAGCCCGGGAGCGTGCGGTTGCCGGAGAGGGGCCGACCTTGATTGAAGCGATGATGTACCGTCTCTCGCCGCATTCCACTTCGGATAATGATCTGGCTTACCGGACCCAGGAAGAAGTCGATGCGAACTGGAAAAAAGACGGCATCGCCGCGTTCCGCACGTATCTCACCGGACTCGGTCTGTGGAGTGACGAGCAGGAGCGTGATCTGGCTGCCGAATATAATCTTGAATTGAAAGAGGCCATAACCTACGCGGAGAATGCACCGTTCCCGAAACCGGAAGATACGCTGCTGCATGTGTACGATGAATCCGGCCTTAAGGGAGGAGCTTAAGCCATGGCGATGATGGAATATATTGATGCAATCCGGCTGGCAATGAAGGAAGAGATGGAGCGCGATGAGTCGGTATTCGTGCTGGGTGAGGATGTCGGCGTGAAGGGCGGTGTGTTCACAACCACCAAAGGCTTGCAGGAGCAGTTCGGAGCAGAGCGGGTGCTGGATACGCCGCTTGCGGAATCTGCCATTGCAGGGGTGGCCATCGGCGCTGCGATGTACGGCATGAAGCCGATTGCCGAGATGCAGTACTCGGATTTCATGCTGCCCGCAACCAACCAAATTATCAGCGAAGCAGCCAAAATCCGCTACCGTTCCAATAATGACTGGAGCTGTCCGATTGTCATCCGCGCGCCGATCGGCGGCGGAATCTTCGGCGGACTGTATCATTCCCAGTGTCCTGAATCCATCTTCTTCGGTACACCGGGACTTAAGATTGTGGCCCCTTATTCGGCGGCTGATGCGAAGGGACTGCTCAAAGCCGCTGTCCGTGATCCAGACCCGGTGCTGTTCTTCGAGAACAAGAAATGCTACAAGCTGATCAAAGGCGATGTGCCGGAAGGCGACTACACCGTGCCGATTGGTGAAGCGAATCTACTGCGTGAGGGCAGCGATATTACGGTGATCGGGTATAGTTTGCCGCTGCATTTTGCGATGCAGGCAGCGGAGGAGCTGGAGAAGGAGCATGGCGTTACCGCGCATATCCTGGATCTGCGCACACTCCAGCCGCTGGACCGCGAGGCGATTATTGCCGCTGTCCGGCAGACCGGCAAGGTGCTGATTGTCCATGAGGACAACAAGACCGGAGGCATCGGCGCTGAAGTGGCGGCGATCATCGCCGAGCACTGTCTGTTCGACCTCGATGCCCCAATCTTCCGCCTTTGCGGACCCGATGTCCCGGCGATGCCAATCTCACCGCCGATGGAGAAATTCTTCCTGCTCAGCAAGGATAAGGTCAAGGCTGAGATGCTGCGTCTGGCGCAGTATTAAGTCATTAGTTCATCCTCCCTGGACACCGCGACCCGGCAGGAATGTTGCATAATGTGCAACTTAAGATACGAAATAAATAGTGGGCTAGGCAGAATGCTGCAGGAAATACAACAAAATATCCGCTTTGCCGCCTGTATGAAGAGGAATGCTGCATTTCGTGCAACATTTTTAATTTTGGGCAGATTTTTATGAGCGAATGTTGCATTAAGTGCAGGATTTCATGGCTGGATCTCCAATTGGGCCATAAAATCGGTAAAATCCGCTTACAAACTTTAGGTGTATGCTTCCGAAGACAGTTGTGTACAAAGTTCTTCAGGGTGCTTGTGCTTACAAAACATTAAGGAGTGACATTATGTCTGACAATACAACGCTGACGGATGTAATCATGCCGCAGCTGGCCGAATCGCTGGTATCGGCGACCATCGGGAAATGGCTGAAGCAGCCGGGAGATTCGATAGAGCAATACGAGCCGATCTGCGAGCTGATCACGGATAAGGTGAACGCAGAGCTGCCTGCAACGGTAGACGGTACACTGGTCGAGTTACTGGCGGAAGAGGGCCAGACGGTCAGCGTCGGCGAAATCATCGCCCGCATCGCTGTGGCCGGCTCCGCTGCGGCCCCGTCACCGGCAGCTTCCGGTGACGCCCCTACACCTGCCGCTGCCCCGCCTGCGTCATCCGGCACCGCCCCGCAGGCGGCTCACGCCGCCGCGCGGCCGCCAGTGCCCGCTGCGGCTTATGACGCCGCAGCTCCAATGCGGGCCCGTTACTCTCCGGCTGTGCAGTCGCTGGCCGCCGAGCACGGCATCAACCTGGCGGCCGTGCCGGGCACCGGCCTGGGCGGACGTATCACACGCAAGGATGTGCTCACGTTCCTGGAGAGCGGCGCCGCAGCCGTTCAGCCTCCGGCCTCCGCCGCAGCCACTGCTGCTGCGCAGGCCCCAGCCGTTCAGCCTCCGGTCTCCGCCGCTGTCCCTGCTGCTGCGCAGGCCCCCGCCGTGCAGACGCCTGTATTCCAGCCGGTTCAGGATGAATTTCAGCCGGTCCGCAACTCCGGCCTGCACTTAAGCGAATCGCCGAAGATTCCGACGATTGAGATCGAAGGCGGACGGGGCAGCAGCTCGGAATATCTGATCGATGTGACGCCGATTCGCAACACGATTGCAACCCGGATGCGCCAGAGCGTCTCGGAGATTCCGCATGCCTGGACGATGATCGAGGTCGATGTGACCAATCTGGTGGTGCTGCGCAACAAGCTGAAGGATGAGTTCAAGCGCAAGGAAGGGATTAACCTGACCTATCTCGCTTTTCTGATGAAGGCTGTGGTCAGTGCGATCAAGGATTACCCGATCATGAACTCCGTCTGGGCCGTTGACAAAATCATTGTCAAACGCGACATCAACATCTCGCTGGCCGTAGGCACAGAGGATTCGGTCATGACGCCAGTCATCAAAAAAGCCGATCAGAAGAATGTCGCCGGGCTGGCCCGCGAGATCGACGAACTGGCACTCAAGACACGTGAGGGCAAGCTGCGCCTGGACGATATGCAGGGCGGCACGTTCACGGTGAACAACACCGGCTCGTTCGGCTCGATTCTGTCTTATCCGATCATCAACTATCCGCAGGCGGCGATTCTGACTTTTGAATCCATTGTCAAAAAGCCTGTCGTCATCAATGATATGATTGCCGTACGTTCGATGGCGAATATCTGCCTGTCGCTGGATCACCGGATTCTGGACGGAGTCATCAGCGGACGGTTCCTGCAGCGCGTGAAGGATAATGTGGAAGGCTACACCCCGGAGACGAAGCTCTACTAAGTAAGGCGGCTGCGGACCCCTAGGACAGGGAGAATGAGAAGCAAAGGGGAACTTACGATCATGGAGAATTTGAACCTAAGCAAACTTACAGTTACCATTCTTCCGCTGATGGAGTACGGGGCGGCCTGGGAGCTGCAAAAGGAAGCGGTGCATGCGATTGACGCGGGCACTGCTTCCGAGCAGCTGATTCTTTTGCAGCATCCGCCCACGTACACCATCGGTTCGCAGAATCATCCGGAGCATCTGCTCCTCAGCGGGGAACAACTCAGGCAGCAGGGAATTGCGCTGTTTGAGATTGACCGCGGGGGAGATATTACATATCATGGGCCCGGCCAGCTGGTCGGGTACCCGCTTTTGAAGCTGGGCGAGAACGGCAAGGTTGATCTGCACGGCTATCTGCGCAGGCTGGAGTCGGTTATTATTGCGTACCTGGAGGCCTATGGAATTACGGGAACCCGCAAGCAGGGGTATACCGGGGTGTGGGTCGGTGATGAGAAAATCTGTGCAATCGGTGTAAAATTCAACAAGTGTAAATTCCGCAGGGGGTTTGTCACCAGCCATGGTTTCGCCTTCAACGTATCGGCCGGAATCGGGCAAAGCGGCTTCACAGGGATTATCCCCTGCGGTATTGCGGAATACGGAGTGACCTCGCTTGAGGAATGCACGGGACGCGCTTTTGACATCGGGACGGTTGCTGAAGAGCTGGTGCCGCATTTCCTGGAGCAGTTTCCGTATAGCCAAACAGCGCCCGGGGAATCCGGACGCTGTTACTTAAGTGCTAAGCGTGATTAACCGGCCAAAAAAGGTTCGATGACGAACAGCACCGTAGAGGCGATCATAGCGAACAGCATGATGTAGATGATAATGCGAAACCATTTTTGTCGTTGCATGAGTGACTCCTTTGAGATTAGTTTAAGTTATGAGCATAAGCCCACAATTGAACGCAGTACAACCATTGTAACGTATCTGAGAAAGAGAGGGAAGTCCATATGATATCACAAGACCGATTGATCCATGAGTTCATGGAACTTGTCCAGATTGACAGTGAGACCCGGAATGAACGGCAGATTGCCGATGTGCTTAAGGAGAAGTTCGGCAGCCTGGGCCTTACCGCGACAGAAGATGACTCTCAGGAGAGAACGGGACACGGAGCTGGCAACCTGTTCGTGACCTGGCCTGCGGACAGCGGAGTGAGCGCGCCGAAGCTGCTGTTCACCTGCCATATGGATACCGTAGTGCCCGGCCAGAAGATCAAGCCTACCCTGGGGGAAGACGGCTGGATTCGAAGCGATGGCAGCACGATTCTTGGAGCGGATGATAAAGCGGGACTGGCTGCCTTATTCGAAGCAATCCGGGTTATTCAGGAGCAGAAGCTGCCGCACGGGCAGATTCAGTTCGTGATTACGGCAGGCGAAGAGTCCGGGCTGATGGGCGCACGCGCGATGGACCCGGCACATCTGGATGCAGACATGGGCTTCGCGCTGGATTCCAACGGTGAAGTGGGAGCCATCGCTATTGCAGCACCCGCACAGGCAAAGGTAACGATGCAGATCTTCGGCAAATCCGCCCATGCAGGCGTGAACCCGGAGGATGGCATCAGCGCCATTCAGGTAGCGAGCAAAGCGATTTCGGCCATGAAGCTTGGACGGATCGACAAGGAGACCACAGCGAATATCGGCAAGTTTGCCGGCGGCGGACCGACGAATGTGGTCTGCGATCATGTGCAGCTGGATGCGGAGGCCCGCAGTATTGTGCAGGAGAAGGTAGAGAAGCAGATTGCCTCCATGCGGGAGGCGCTGGAGACTACCGCGCGCGACCACGGCGCGCAGAGTGAATTCCGCAGCGAGATTATCTATCCGGCGTTCAGCTTTAATGGGAATGATCCGGTTGTTCAATTGGCTGACCGGGCGATCACTTCGCTGGGTCTGACTACCCGGCTGTTCGCCTCCGGCGGCGGCAGTGATGCCAATGTGTTCAACGGCCTGAACGTTCCGGTTGTGAATCTGGCGGTTGGCTACGAGGATATCCACACCACGCAGGAGCGGATCAAGGCCGCAGACATCGTCAAGGTGGCCAGCCTGGTCGTTGCCATTGTGGCCGAGAGCCAGAAGGGCTAAGCCGATAAGAGGCTTTGCAGGAATCCGGCCAGGCCAAGGCTTTTGCTAAGGCGGTCTGCTGCCGCTTATGAATAACATTAAAGGAGCTGCTTCCGGGATGAACCGGGAGACAGCTCCTTCTTATACCCTCGAATATAATGGACGCCCACCGGAAGAATGAAGCGGCATTATCCAGCCTTGGAAGCTTTGATCCGCGAATCTGCCTGGAGCAGCAGGATGTAAGCCAGGGGCATATCGCGCCCGTATTGCTTCATCCACCCGGCCATTACGGCCATAATCTGTTCCGGTTTACCTACCATTGTAACTGCGGATGAGCTTGCTTGGACAAGGATGTCATTCATGCCTGCATTCCTTCTTTCTTCTTAAGTTTGCTATAATACACCCTATGCATAACGATGCCAAAGGAGACCACAAATCTATGAAAAAAGATGAAATAAACCGCAACCCCGCATTGGATGAAGAAACATTGTCAACAAAGCCGATTTTTGCAGGCCACATTATTTCGCTTCAGGTGGATACTGTGAGACTGCCGGACGGCAACACCGCAACCCGGGAAGTCGTGAAGCACCCTGGAGCTGTAGCCGTGCTGGCCTTGAATCAGGGTAAAATGCTGGTCGTGGAGCAGTACCGTCAGCCGATGCACCGTACCGAGGTGGAGATTCCCGCAGGCAAGCTGGACCCGGGCGAAGATCCGCTGGCGGCTGCGGGCCGTGAGCTTCAGGAGGAGACCGGATTTCACAGCGGGAGGCTGAAGCTTCTGAAGTCGTTCTACACCTCTCCCGGCTTCGCCGACGAGATCATTCACCTCTATGTGACCGAGGATGCCCAGCCGGGAGAGATGGCGCTGGATGAGGATGAATTCCTGGAGGTCTCCGAGCTTACGCTTGAGGAAGCCTACCAGTACATTGCGGACGGACGTATCGCCGATGCCAAGACGATGATGGCGGTCTATGCCTGGCATCTGTACACGCTGACAGGCCAATGGCACTAGCGGCGGAACTCAGCAGCGTCTACTGCGATCTGCATGTGCATATCGGACGGACTTCGGAGGGCCAGGCGGTCAAAATCAGCGGCAGCCGTGACCTCACCTTCGCCGGCATTGCCAAGGAAGCGGCGGAGCGCAAGGGGATTGGCCTGATCGGCATCATCGACAGCCATTCCCCGGGGGTGCTGCGGGATATTCATGCTGCGCTTGATTCCGGGGAGATGACGATAGCAGAAGGCGGCGGAATTGCCTACAGGGGGACAACGATCCTCCTGGGGACCGAGATCGAGATCCGTGAGCCTGGGCGGCGGGAGTGCCATGTCCTGGCCTTCATGCCGGACGTCGGGACGATGGAGGATTTCAGCACCTGGATGAGCGCCCATATGCGCAATGTGAACCTCAGCTCCCAGCGCCTGTACGCCCCTTCCAGGGTGCTTCAGGACGAGATTACCGGGCGGGGCGGGCTGCTGATCCCGGCACATATTTTCACGCCTCATAAGGGGCTCTATGGCTGTGCGGCCGAGCGGATGGCTGAGTTATTCGATCTGGAACGTATCGCTGCTGTGGAACTGGGCCTCAGTGCGGATTCAGAGATGGCAGGGTATATCTCGGAGCTTGACCGTTACAGCTTCCTGACCAATTCCGATGCCCATTCCCTCGGCAAAATCGGCCGCGAGTACAATGTCATCGAGATGCGAGAGCCCTCCTTCGAGGAGCTGAAGCTGGCGCTCCAGCGCTCGGAAGGACGCAGGGTCAGCGCCAACTTCGGGCTGAATCCCCGGCTGGGCAAATATCACCGGACCTACTGCGGCGGCTGCGGCAGCATCATCGATGAAGCCTACAGCACCTCGGAGCGCTGCCCGTATTGCGGCAGTCCGAAGCTGGTCCAGGGTGTGCTGGACCGTATTCTGCAGATTGCCGACCGTTCGCTGCCGCAGGTACCGGATTACCGGCCTCCGTACCAATACCAGGTGCCGCTGGAGTTCATTCCAGGCCTTGGCAAGCGTAAGCTGAACCTGCTGCTGGAGGCTTTTGGCACAGAGATGAACATTCTGCACCGGGCTGCGGAAGCCGAGCTTGCCGCTGTAGCGGGGGCAGAGCTGGCGGGGCTGATCGTGCTGGCCCGCAGCGGGCGGCTCGTTCTCTCTTCAGGAGGCGGAGGCACCTACGGCAAGGTACTCAAAAGCTAAGGACAAGTCATAGATCAGGACATTCCCTCATATGGTGTAACATGTGACCGGAAAGGGGAATGTCAGGGTGCGCAGTTTAAAGCTGATGGTGAAGGAACAGACGCCTCTTTATATTTTTGTCGCGGTATTATTTCTGGTCGGGGTGGTCTTCGGAGCGCTTATCGTCACTGCGCTTACGCTGGATCAGCAGCAGGAGCTGGGCGATTACTTAAGCAATTTCTTCGTGACGGTCGATCAGCAGGGGCTGCCTGCCGCGCAGGATTCATACTGGAGCATCGCCGCTTTTCATCTGAAGTGGGTCGGCCTGATCTGGGTGCTCGGCTTGTCCGTGATCGGACTCCCGGGAATACTGATTCTGGATTTCCTCAAAGGTGTGCTGATCGGCTTCACCGTCGGCACTCTGGTCAGCCAATATTCCTGGCACGGCATGCTGTTCGCCCTGGTCTCCGTCGCTCCGCATAATCTGGTGCTGATTCCGGTGTTGCTGGTATGCAGCGCGGCTGCCCTAGGGTTCTCCCTGCTGATGATCCGCAGCCGTGTGCTGGGACAGCAGCGCCGCACGCAGGTGACTCATCCGTTCATGATGTATACGCTGCTCTCGCTGGGGATGGCGCTGCTGGTGATGGGAATCTCCGGCTTCGAGGCCTGGGTGACACCGGTAATGATGCGCTGGGTTACGCCGATGCTGGTGTCGGCCGCATGAGGAAGAATTTTCAAATATGGAGGATCTGTGAACGCGCGGGCTAGTCCTATTGAGATGCTAAAACCGTTTGACTTCTCAAAGGAAATCCCCCTATAATGGAAGAAGTGGCTTGAAGCCCGGTGTGGTAATTTTCCAAGGGGGAGGCAGACAATGGAAGCCCGAATAGACAAGATTAAGCAACAACTACAATCCCAAGGATACAAGCTTACACCTCAACGGGAAGCGACCTTAAGAGTTCTCCTGGAGAACGAGGATGATCATTTAAGTGCGGAAGATGTATTCATGCTTGTGAAAGAGAAGGCGCCCGAGATCGGTCTTGCCACCGTGTATCGTACCCTGGAACTGCTTAGCGAGCTTCATGTCGTGGAGAAGATCAATTTCGGAGACGGTGTGGCCCGCTATGACCTGCGTACGGATACGGCGAAGCATCATCACCATCATTTGATTTGTGTGCAGTGCGGAAGTATGGATGAGATTCGTGAGGATTGGCTGGGACCGCTGGAAGAGCGGCTGGAGCAGGAATACAACTTCACGGTGGTTGATCATAGACTTGATTTTCACGGAATATGCCACCGCTGCAAGGATAAGAACCCGGCAGAGGACAATACTCCCGAATAAGCGTATATAGAACTTGGACTTAAGAATGCTTCATTGCGAGATTCCTAAGCTCATCTTCAGATGAGGAATGACCGCGCAAGCTCTCCCCCGGCTGAATGGCTGGAGGGGAGCTTTTTGATTGCCCGGAGAGTGGTTAGCGGGCTGCGGCGGGGGGACGAAAGGGATAAATCCCATTAAATTCGCTGAAAATGGGCTGGATGAGGGAATGAAAGGGATAAATCCCATTAAATCCGCTGAAAATGGGCTGAATGAGGGAATGAAAGGGATAAATCCCATTAAATTCGCTGAAAATGGGCTGAATGAGGGAATGAAAGGGATAAATCCCATTAAATTCGCTGAAAATGGGTTGGACGGGGAAATGAGAGGGATAAATCCCATTAAATTCGCTGAAAATTGAGCTGGACGGGTAGTTGAAGTAGAGTAAATGAAGAGCACAAGTGCACCTGAATCCAGCCAAAGTCGGCTAAACGGGCAAATGAAGAGCATTAGTGCACCTGATTTCGACAGAGCCGTCTCAGTGAGAGCGGCCAGGAGCCAAATATTACTTAACATACATAACATGGCCCTCCGGCGCATAAAGTGAAGGACGAGTTCTACTCGCCGCCCTGCCATGCGCTTACCCAGGCGCAGCAGAAGGGGGCATGTGCACTGTATACGTTACTTCAGGATGCAGACGCAAACGCTTATATCATTTTGAGGAGGCTGCCTGGATGATTATTTCTCTGCCCCGCACGGTGCGCCGGCTGTATTTCATGACGATGCTTGTGGCGGTAAGCTGTGTGCTGTATTATGTTTTGAGCTGGGTCAGTGCATGGATCAGTCCGACCCGCAATGTTGAGATTCCGGAAGGCACCGCCGTCCGGGCGTTTCAGGATGTCCAGTACGGTGAACAGGGGCAAAGCGCGGCGGAGCGCCTGCGCCTTTTTTACTGGTACGGGGAGTAACGGGACGGATGCAGGATTAAGGGAGAAGTATGTCGAATCAATCTATAGCATGTCATGGAACAACGCTGTTCCGGCTGCTGGACCTAAACCCGCTGCGAAGCCGCATGAAGCAGCCTGAGTCTGACAGGAGCGTGAATTGATGAAGTCATACTTACAGCCGTTTATGCAGTATTTGTCCGGGGACAAAGGATTGTCTCCCAGTACGTTAGAATCCTATGGACGGGATATTTCGCAGTTTCTGGAGTTTACGGAAGAGCGAGGCCTGGACGCGGCCGAAGAGATTAGAAGAACACATATTATGCTCTATCTGGGTGCCCTGCGCGGAGCAGGGAAGGCAGCAGCCACGGTGAACCGGAATACGGTATCGCTGCGCGCCTATTTTCATTTTTTGCTGAAGGAACGGCTGATTGTCCAAGATCCTACGCTGGATATGGAAGCCATCAAGCCGAGTCACAAGCCGCCGATCATTCTTAGTATTGAGGAGATTGAGCGTCTGCTGGCGGCTCCGGATGAAGCTGCTCCCCAGGGGATGCGCGATAAGGCTATGCTGGAGCTGCTGTATGCGACAGGTATCCGTGTGACGGAGCTGATCTCGCTGAATGTGGAGGATGTGAATACATCCTTGCGGTTCGCGCGCTGCAGCGGCGCCTCCGGCAAGGAGCGTGTGGTCCCGATTGGCGTGATTGCTGCGGATTGCGTAGCCCGTTATATCTCGGAGATGCGGGACAAGCTGCTGCGTGCGAGCCGGGAGGAGCCTGCGCTGTTCCTGAACAGTCTGGGCGGACGGCTGACCCGTCAGGGCTTTTGGAAAATCATCAAAAAATACGCGCGTGAAGCTCAGATCGAGCAGGACATCACACCGCATACCCTGCGTCACTCCTTCGCTGCGCATTTGCTGGAAGGCGGAGCCGACCTGCGCTCTGTGCAGCAGATGCTGGGCCATTCCGATAGTTCGACCACTCAGATTTACAGCGGAATTGCCCGCAAGAATATGAAGGAGGTCTACGAGAATCATCATCCCCGGGCGAAATAGCCGGCTGTACAGGGGTGAGGGACCTTAGTAAGACGGGCGGGCGGATTGGATTAAGCCGAAAAGATGCTTTTTGTGAGTAAGAAAGTTATGATGGAATCATACTGAAGAAATCGCTCCCGGGAGAGGTTCTCCCGGAGTTTCTTCATGCTTAGAACAGACGACAGAATTATGCAAACTATAAAAGGAGTGAAGACGGCTATGTCCTCATTTAAACGCATCGGATTTATTGTTCTGGATAGTGTAGGTATCGGTGAAGCGCCGGATGCCGCTGATTTCGGAGATACAGGCTCCCATACGCTGGGACATATTCTGGAGCGGGTTCCGGGTCTTAAGCTTCCGAATCTGCAGCAGCTCGGGCTGGCGAATATTGCCCCGCTGCCGCCGCTTGAACCAGTAACGGCCCCTACAGGCTACTACGGTAAAATGCAGGAGGTATCCGTAGGCAAGGACACGATGACCGGCCACTGGGAGCTGATGGGGCTGAAGATCGAGGTTCCTTTTAACACCTACTTCGACGGCTTCCCGGCGGAGCTGATTGAGAAGTTCGAAGCGGCTACCGGACGCAAGGTCATCGGCAACAAGCCGGCTTCCGGCACCGAGATTCTCGTGGAATACGGCGAGGAGCAGATGAAGACGGGCGCATGGATTGTCTATACTTCGGCGGACAGCGTGTTCCAGCTTGCAGCGCATGAAGATATCATCCCTCTGGAGGAGCTGTACAGCGCCTGCCGGATCGCCCGTGAGCTGACGATGGCTCCCGAGTTCTCCGTAGGCCGCGTAATTGCCCGCCCTTATGTCGGAGAGCCGGGGAATTTCGTGCGTACACCGAACCGCCATGATTATGCAGTGAAGCCGCCGGAGCCAACGGTGATGAATGCACTGGAGGATATCGGCAAGGATGTGATTGCTGTCGGCAAGATCAATGATATTTTTACCGGTGAAGGGGTAACCGCAACCTATCCGACCAAAAGCAATGAACACGGCATCCAGATTACCATCGACGAGCTGCGCAAGCCGTTTAACGGATTCCTGTTCACTAATCTGGTGGACTTCGATTCCCTCTACGGCCACCGCCGTGATCCGGAAGGCTACGGCCGTGCGCTGGAGGTATTCGATCAGGCGCTGCCTGAGCTGCTCGCTACGCTTGGTGAGGATGATCTGCTGATCATCTCCGCAGACCATGGCAATGACCCGATCCATGCCGGAACGGACCACACGCGGGAATATGTGCCGCTTCTGGTCTACAGCCCGAGATTTAAGACTCCCGGCAGCCTGGGCATCCGCCATACCTTCTCGGATGTGGCCGCCACAATTTCCGATAACTTCGGGGCGAAGGCTCCGCAGTACGGGACAAGCTTTTTGGCTCAACTAATCTAATTCTGGAGGAAACCAAACCATGACCACCATAACCTCAAATAATATTCAAGAAGCAGCCGTATATATCAAAGATAAATGCACCGTCGCCCCCGAAATCGGGCTGATCCTGGGCTCCGGCCTCGGCGTTCTGGCGGATCTGATTACAGATGAAGTTGTTATTCCGTATCATGAGATTCCTCATTTCCCGGTGTCCACGGTAGAAGGACATGAAGGCGAGCTGCTGATCGGCATGATCGAAGGCCGCCGCGTGGTCATGATGAAGGGCCGATTCCACATGTATGAAGGCTACGGCCCTGAGGTTACAGCCTTCCCGGTACGGGTGATGAAGGAGCTGGGCGTAACCAGCCTGCTGGTCACCAACGCTGCCGGTGGCGTCAACACCGAATACACACCGGGCGATCTCATGCTGATCACGGACCATCTGAACCTGACCGGACGCAATCCGCTGAGCGGACCGAATGACAATGCGCTGGGTGTACGGTTTCCGGATATGTCTTCGGCGTATAGCCCGCGTCTGATTGCAGCCGCCAAGGAAGCGGCCGCAGGTATGGGCTTTGAGTTCAAAGAAGGCGTATACGCCGGGCTGCTCGGGCCCAACTATGAGACACCGGCTGAGATCGTCATGCTGCGCCGCCAGGGAGCAGATGCCGTAGGTATGTCCACCGTATCCGAGACCATCGTTGCCCGTCACGCCGGGATTGAAGTGCTGGGTATTTCCTGCATCACCAACATGGCAGCCGGTATTCTTCCGCAGCCGCTGAATCACGCAGAGGTGATGGAGACCGCTGAGCGTGTGCGCGAGCAGTTCCTGAAGCTGGTGCTCGCTTTTATTCCAAAAATGTAGGTACTGCTTCATATACGCGTTATTCTATACACAATTCATATCCGGGAGGATCAACCTATGACAACACCAACAACAGTCCCATACGGCACTCAGGTTCAGGAAGCCGCTGCTTATATTCAATCCAAATTCGGCGGTTATACACCGGCTATCGGCCTTATTCTGGGTTCAGGTCTTGGAGACCTGGGCGATCAGATCGAAGATGCGGTATATCTGCCTTATGAAGAAATTCCGCATTTCCCGCGTTCAACGGTAGAAGGCCATGCCGGACGGTTCGTGATCGGTAAGCTGGAAGGCAAGGATGTTATGATCATGCAGGGCCGTTTTCACTATTATGAAGGTTATGAGATGCGCAAGGTAGTTCTTCCGGTCTATGTAATGGCTAAGCTGGGCATCGGCACCCTTGTCATTACCAACGCTGGCGGCGGGATGAACAGAGCGTTCAAGGCGGGCGACCTGATGCTGATTACCGACCACCTCAATATGACCGGCGACAACCCGCTGATCGGACCGAATGATCCGGAGCTCGGCGTAAGATTCCCTGATATGTCCAGTGCCTATGACCCTGAATATATCGAACTTGCGAAAAACCTTGCAGGCGGAGTTACAGGTGTGGACGGCGAAGCACTTGTTCTGCAGGAAGGCGTATATGCCGGCATCAGCGGCCCTACTTATGAGACTCCGGCTGAGCTAAAAATGCTGGCTTATCTCGGCGGCGATGCCGTAGGAATGTCCACCGTGCCGGAGGTTATCGTAGCCAGCCACAGCAAGCTCCGTGTGCTAGGCATTACCTGTATCACCGACATGGCGATTGGCGATGAGCTGGAGCCGTTGACCCATGAGCAGGTGGTAAAAGTGGCGAACCTGACCAAGCCTAAATTCATCGGACTGGTGCGTGCCTTCGTCCGTGAGGTACAGATCTGATGCGTGCCGTTGATCTCATTCAAAAGAAAAGAGACGGCGGGGAGCTCAGCCGTGAAGAAATCGCTTTTCTGATTCAAGGCTACAGCAAGGGGGAGATCCCGGATTACCAGATTTCCGCCTGGGCGATGGCCGTGTATTTCCGCGGAATGAACGCGCGGGAGACCGGCGATCTGACCCTGGAGATGGCGATGTCCGGCGACCAGGTGGACCTTAGCCCGATTGCGGGCATCAAGGTGGACAAGCATTCTACCGGCGGAGTGGGCGACAAGACTACGGTGGTGCTGGCGCCGCTGGTTGCGGCTGCCGGAGTTCCGGTAGCCAAGATGTCCGGGCGCGGCCTCGGCCACACCGGAGGCACGCTGGATAAGCTGGAGTCGATCACGGGCTTCTCTGTGGAGATGGACCGGGAACGCTTTTTTGCCCAGGTAGGTGAGATCGGCGCGGCTGTAATCGGCCAGTCCGGTAACATCACGCCTGCGGATAAGAAGCTGTATGCGCTGCGTGATGTGACGGCAACCGTGGAATCCATTCCTCTGATTGCCAGCTCCGTCATGAGCAAGAAGATTGCCGCAGGCGCGGACGCTATCGTGCTGGATGTGAAGACCGGCAGCGGGGCGTTCATGAAGACGCTGGAGGATTCCATTGCGCTGGCCCAGGCGATGGTGGATATTGGCACTCACCTTGGCCGCAACACAGTTGCGGTCATCAGCGACATGGACCAGCCGCTGGGCTTCGGCATCGGCAATGCTCTGGAGATCAAGGAGGGCATCGAGACCTTGAACGGCCACGGGCCTAAGGATCTGCAGGAGGTCTGCCTGATCCTGGGCAGCCAGATGCTCGTACTTGGCGGCAAGGCGAAGGACGAAGAAGAAGCACGCTCCATGCTGCTGTCTCATATCGAAGATGGCAGTGCGCTGGATAAATTCAAGCAGATGGTATCCGCACAGGGCGGCGATGTCTCCCAGATCGAGTCGCCGGACACCCTGCCTTCAGCCCGCCGGTTGATCGAGGTGAAGGCAGCTTCCGCAGGTTATGTGGAGAGCATCCAGGCCGAAGAGATCGGTGTAGCCGCGATGCTGCTCGGTGCCGGACGCGAGACGAAGGAATCTGTCATTGATCTGGCTGTCGGCATTCAGCTCTCGCTGAAGGTCGGCGACGCCGTGGCCGCAGGCGATATTCTGGCAGTGCTGCATGTGAACGATGCCAGCGAAGGCAAGGTGAAGGAGGCCGAAGCCAAAGTGCTGGAGGCTTACCGCATCTCCGCTCAGCCGGTTCCGGCGCAGCCGCTGGTTTTTGCGCTGGTGACCAAGGATGGGGTAACGCGGTATTAGAGCGGACTCCGGTTTAGTCGTTCCGGATAGCTGAATTTCATAGAAATGACCAAACAAGCCGTACAATCAGCAAATTGCTGTTGTGCGGCTTGTTTTGGTTTGTTTGGTTGGTTTGTTTTGATCTGGATTGGGGGGGGGGGGGGGCTGGTTGGGTTATTCAGGAGACCCCGTAGGACGCAAGTGGAAAAAAGGCATTTAATTTTCCTTGAATGAACGATAATTGGTTTTTAGTTGGAAAAAGTACATTTGATTATTCAATATACCCGCCTAAGAGGAGGAATCAGTAAAATTAAGTGACGTTTATCCATTTATTGTAGGGGTTGCGGTCCATATGCTGGAAGGAAGTGTACAAATCCCACTTATTTCATAATCCTCTGTGCTGCTCCGTGCGGACACACCTTTTTACAGCGGCAGAATTCCCTCAATGGCCAGCATCATCCGATAGACATCTCCACTTTGGTTGCTGAGAGCAGTGAAGGCGGCACCACTTGCCGGATAGACTGCGGAGCGGAAGGAGATGCCGGGATCGTAGCCCATGATATGATATTTCAATATCTCACCGTTACGGATCGAGATCCATACTCCATAGCCATAACGGGTGTCCTCATCCACATGAATATGCGGTGTGAGCAGCAGGGCTGTCGTCTCGGGCTGCAGCAGCTTGTGCGTGAGCAAGCCTGTCCATAACTTCTGCATATCCGCTGCTGTGACAAAAGCACCTCCATCGCCGCCGCCCACAACCGGAAGAGAGTAAATGTTACTGATACTTTGACCGTTACCGTTGTCTATATAACCTAGAGCTGTGTTGGCCGGGAGGGCATCAAAGGCGAAGTAACCGGAATCCTGCATCTCGCAAGGCCGGAAAATATGTTGTTCCACATAATCCGTGAACTTCATCCCGCTGACCGTTTCTATGAGCAGGCTAAGCATAATGTAACCCGCGTTGTTGTAGTGGAACCGCTCGCCAGGACTGAATTTCATCGGCAGTGCCGCGAACATGGGCAGGAAATCAACGGGCCGCCTTAGTGTGTACATCGGGGTATCGTTCCAGAGTGTAGCGAAATCCTCCATCGTCTCCTCATCAAAATAATCCGGAATTCCCGAGCTATGCGTCAGCAGCTCATGTACCGTGATCTCCGGGTCAAACAAAGGAAACTCCAGTTCGTGCAAGATCTCCAGTACTTTGCTGTCAAAAGAAAGCTTGCCCTGCTCCGCCAGCTGGCAGACGGCTATCGCTGTGAATAGTTTGCTCCCGGAAGCAATCCCGAAGCGGGTATCCACCCGGTTGCTCCGTTCCTCCGTGATATTGGCCTGGCCGTAAGCCGCTTCTGCGAGAGTCTGTTCCTTGTGCGAGACCTGCACCACCCCCGAGAACCCGGAGCGCCGGGCTTCTTCGCCGATGAATGTATCGAGCCGTTCTGGCTCTACTATCTGTTCCCGCTTCATGTACTGACCTCTTTTCTTAGATTTTGATGGTATAACCTTTCTTATATTCGCGGATTTGGATAGCATTCCCTTTATTTGTTGCTTTGTACTAAGGCAGAGTTCAGGCATTTGGAAGAAGAGTGTCCTCGGACGTAAGGTTTATCTGCAAAGGACAAGAAATGCTGTTCCAGTTTGGCAGGGCGGTACATTGTGGACATTTTGCCGGATGAGATAGTATAAATGCAAACATGACAAACATGAGCATGCATCCGGGGAGGAATTAGAATGGCACTTCATCAAACAATTACAGTCTTGAACGCACTGGACAGCGCTTATGTTAACGGTAAGCAGGTCAAGCAGTTATTCGCAGAATATCCTGCGGTTAAGGTTGAGATTCAGAAGGTGGAAGGGGAGAAGGGCAGCACAGAATTCGTCAAAATCACGATCCCGGGCAGCGAAGGCAAGCTTGGCGGCGGTTCTGCCCCAACGTTCGGCATTGTCGGCAGACTGGGTGGTATCGGGGCGCGCCCGAGCCGGATTGGCCTGGTCTCTGATGCAGACGGTGCGGTAGCGGCGATTGCTTCTGCGCTGAAGCTGGCAGACATGCAGACCAAAGGGGATGTGCTGCTGGGGGATGTTCTGGTGACCACCCATATTTGCCCGGATGCTCCGACCCTGCCGCACGAGCCGGTGGATTTCATGGATTCCCCTGTGGATATTCTGCAGATGAATGAGCATGAAGTGCTGCCGGAGATGGAAGCGGTTCTATCGATTGATACGACCAAAGGCAACCGCGTGGTTAATCACAAAGGGATCGCCATCTCGCCGACGGTCAAAGAAGGATACATTCTGCGGGTGAGTGAAGATTTGCTGCGGATCAAGGAGATGACGACAGGGCAGTATCCGGTTACTTTTCCGGTGACGACTCAGGATATTACCCCTTACGGCAACGGGCTCTATCATATCAATTCCATTCTTCAGCCTGCGGTAGCTACCTCTGCGCCGGTGGTGGGTCTGGCGATTACTGCCCAGTCTATGGTTCCGGGCTGCGGCACCGGCGCCAGCCATGAGGTGGATATCGCCCAGGCGGTGCGTTTTGCTATCGAGACGGCCAAGGAAGTAACGCAGGGAACATGCTCTTTCTACAACGAAGCAGAGTTTGCGAAGATTACCGAGCTGTACGGTTCAATGAGAGTGCTGCAAACGCTGGGCCAACCGACAGTCACATCTCAATAACAGGATATTGGTATTGCAGGTAGGCGCTGAATTTCCTTCAGCGCCTGCTCTGTTAGCACAGGTTAGCACAGCTTGGCTGTAACCCATAGCGTCTGGAGGAACAAAGATGAAAAATATCGGGCTGATTACGATTGGACAAGCGCCCAGGCAGGATGTTGCGCCTATCCTTGAGAAATATCTGGAGGGCAAGGCGGGACTGGTACAGTCCGGGGTGCTGGACGGATTCACGGCTGAACAGGTTAAGGAGTATTACAGTCCAGCCCCGGGGGAGTACGTATTAACCACCCGTATGACAGACGGGTCTGCTGCGGTGATCTCCCGGGAGCGGATACAGTCCGTTCTGCAAGGGAAGATTGATGCTATGGAAGCCGCTGGGATTCGGACGATCCTGCTGGCTTGCACGGGAGTTTTTCCGGGGCTGCATACGTCTGTTGCCCATCTGATTGAGCCGGACCGGATCATTCCTCCGGTTGTGCAGGCGATGCTGGACGGGCGCCGTCTGGGACTGATTGGCCCTTTGCCTGAGCAGGAGGACGCAATGATTGAGAAATTCGCAGGTGCCGGAGCCCGGCTGCCGTTCGCAGCAGCTTCACCTTATACGGGTACGGAAGCGGATTTTCGCGCCGCAGCAGAGCGTCTGAAGGATCGCGCGGATGTGATCGTGCTTGACTGTATGGGATATGTGGAGCAGCATAGACAGTGGGCGGCCTCCGCAGGAGTGCCTGCCGTCCTGTCCAATGCCCTGATGGGCAAGCTAGTAGCAGAAATGGTGTGATTCGGGAGGAAATGAAGATGAGTGAAGCAAGAATCGGAATTAGCATGAATGTTCTTAAGGATTGTCTCGGGCTTGCCAGCGGAGAACTGCTGGCTGTAGTAGCCGACGATGATAAGCGTGATCTGGCCGAGTCGGTCTATGAGGCGGGTAAGCGGCTGGGAGCCGAATCGATGCTGCTGGTTATGCAGCCGCGGAGCAGATCGGGGGAGGAGCCTCCGGCTCCGGTTGCCGCAGCTATGGCTAAGGCAGATGTGGCCGTATGTATCACGACCCATTCGATGACACATACGGCGGCGCGCAAGCAGGCAGCCGCAGCGGGAACCCGGGTAGCGACCATGCCGGGGATCACCGATGATATGTTCAGCCACGGGGCGATCACTGCGGACTATGGGCAGGTGAAGGCGCTGACCGAGCAGGTAGCTGCGCTGTTGTCTGCGGGCAACCGGGTGCGTGTGGAGAAGGATGGTCTATCCTTAAGCTTCTCCATTGACGGCCGGGACGGTGTGCTTAGTACCGGCTTGTATCTGAATCCGGGCGAATCGGGCAACCTGCCCTCCGGTGAAGCTTATATTGCGCCGCTGGAAGGTACTGCTACCGGCCAGATTAAGGTGGATGGCTCGGTTGCGGGGATTGGCGCACTGGATAGTCCGATGGTGCTGACTGTAGAGCAAGGGCGGCTGATCCATGCCGGCGGGGAGCATGGCGGCAAGCTGCTTGACATGCTTGGCGATGGCGATGGCAGGCTGCTGGGCGAATTCGGCATCGGGACCAACAACAAGGCCCGGATTACAGGTGTGGTGCTGGAGGATGAGAAGGTATACGGGACGATCCATGTGGCTTTTGGCAGCAATAATACCTTCGGCGGGGTCGTTGCGGCTGGCGTACATATTGATGCTGTGGTCATGAAGCCGGATGTGTACATCGACGACAAGCTGATTATGCAGGCTGGGGAATTGCTGTAACTGCTGTTACTGCTGCAAGAGACATTCACACACTTTAATGGAGCAGGGGGAGACAGGATGCTTGGAATCATACGTGTCATTACATTGCAGGAGAGCTCTGCAATTCAGTTACATGGAGATTTAATTGAGCGGCGGTACGGTCTGCAGGTGATAAGCCGCTGCATCCCGGATCAGCCCCGGGGTGTGTATGATGCGCAGACAGAGGCGGAATCTATTCCAAAGATTATCACGCTTGCCCGGGAACTGGAGCAGCAGGGGTGTACGGCAATCGGCATCAGCTGTGCTGCTGACCCGGCGCTGGCGGAGGCGAGGGCGGCGGTGGGGGTTCCTGTTCTGGGGGCGGGCTCCTGCGCAGCCCTGATGGCCCTTGCCTATAGCAGCAGGATCGGTGTGCTGACGATTCTGGAAGAGGTGCCGCCGCTCATCCGCGGCATACTCGGTGAGGCGTACATCGGCATGGACCGCCCCGATGGCGTGACGACCACTCTGGATCTGGGCACACCTGCCGGACGGGCGGGCGCACTGGCGGGAGCCGCCCGGCTGGTGGAGCGCGGCGCCGAAGTCCTTGTGCTGGCCTGCACCGGCTTCGCCACGATCGGGCTGGCGGCTGAACTGGAAGAACGGCTCGGCATTCGAGCGTTCGATCCTATACTCTGCCTTGGAGCGGCAGCATCCGCCACGGCTGCGGGAGCAGCGAGGCGGGTGTAGATACACTGGCTCGGGTGTAGGTGCTGGCTGGCTTGGCTGCGAGAGCAGAGCGACGGTCGTAGGCGTTGGCCTGTAGGTGGGCTAAGAGGCTGTCGCACAGTTCAGCGGCTAATCATTGAGGTTGTATTTTGTTAAGCGTTCTTCCTGGCTAAGGCCGGGGAACGCTTTTTTTGATGATAAGCAATTGGCGAGGGAACAACCATTGGAATACCGGTGCTGATCTGTTGCTCGGGAGACCATTGGGCGAATGAAGAGCATTAGTGCACCTGAATTCAGCGGATGGACCAGGAGGGGAGTAGTGGCAGGAGCATAGCTTTGGTGGAGCAGGAAAGTGGGGGTGGAGGAGTGAAATTGCATTTTTATTGTTTTCAGTGAATGGGGTAGAAGACAAATCAGAGATATAGTTAGTTAAAGGTCAGTTGAATAGCTGTGGTGAGCCTGTGGATTTGAAAAGTTAGATAAGGGAGGGACCTAGTAAATTTATAGTACCGGTTTCGTTCATCTATAACCTTCCATATTATTCCTAAAGCGCTTTTACAACCGAAAATATGCCGTAATTGGATATCTATTTCCTGTGGCTTGGCGGGAATCTCTGATAAACTAGCGGGAACGCAAAAAGTGGCTGGTGGCAGAGATGTGGCATATTTCAGGAAAAATCATGAAATACTGAAGACAGCAGAGGGAGGCGGAAGGGTGAATACACGAGGAATTACGCTGCGGGAGCTAATGGAGCTCTCGGTTCTTGGGAAAGCGAAGGTCATCAGCGGGGAGCAGGGGCTGGACCGGGTGGTCCGGTTCGTGGATATTATGGAGGTCCCGGATCTGAAGGGCTGGATCAGCGAAGGGGTGATGCTACTGACTACGGCCTATTCAATCCGTCATGATCCTTCACTGCTGACCGAGCTGATCTATACGCTCGACAATCTGGGCGCGGCGGCGCTGGCGATCAAGCCGGCCCGCTTCCTGAAGGAGATCCCTCAAGGGGCTATTGAGGCCAGCAATGCCTGCGGTCTGCCGATTGTGGAGATCCCGCCCGAGATTCCGTACACGGATATCACCCAGCCGGTGATGGAGTTGCTGCTGGGGCGGCAGGCGATGCTGCTGCGCCGGGCGGAGGAGGTCTACCGCACGCTAACCACCATGGTGCTGGAGAACAGCGGTATTCAGGCGGTCAGTGACAGTGTGGCCGAATTCCTTAAGGCCCCGGTGGCACTCGTGGATACGGAGCGGAAGATAATTGTATCCTCCCCGGCAGACTATGACTGGGCGCAGAGCGCTGCGCCGCTGAACTGGAACATCCATGTGGACCGCCGGACGGTTGCCCGGCTGCTCGTTGACAAGGAGCAGCTCGATGACATGGAGGAAGTGGGCATCGAGCAGGCAAGGCTCGTCTTTGCCCTTGAACTGATGCGGCGTAAAGTAGCCGAGGATACGGAATTCCGGCTGCGCGGCAACTTCATCGATGAGCTGCTGACCCCGCCGCTGCCGTCGAGGCATGAGGTGCAGCGGCGGGCCCGCCAGCTTGGGATGAACCCGGAGCACAAGTGGGAGGTGGCCGTCATCGAAGGGGAGACGGCGCCGAGTGAGGAGACGGTGAACCGGCTGCTGGAACGGGAGGCGAAGAAGCGCGGAGTCACGCCGCACGTAGAATACCGTTCGAGCCGGGCGGTGCTGTTCCTGCCTACGCAGGAGGGGCGCAGGTTCACGCCGGGAGGAGATACAGAGGAGCCGTGGGAGAAGACGCTGAGCGGCTGGCTGCAGGACAAGGGAGAAGGCTTAAGCAGCTACCGCTGCGGTATCGGTACCTCGGAATACCTGTGGGACATCCACACCAGCTATAACGAGGCGCGTAAAGCGCTGTCCATCTCCAGAAGGCTGGGACAAGGTCCCGGCGGGATTACCCGCTATGAAGAGATGGAGGTCTATCATCTGCTGGAGGGGCTTGGCGGTCCGGGGTTCGAGCAGCTGTTCGAGCGCAAGTTGGGCAAGCTGCTGCAATATGACCAGGAGCATGACAGCAATATGCTGCTGACCTTCTATCATTATCTGGAGTGCCGGGGCAGTCTGATTGAGACGGCGAACAGCCTCTATATCCACCGCAACTCCGTCAAATACCGGCTGGAGCGGATTCGGGATATCACCGGCTTCGATCTGAATGATCCGCGTGAGCAGTTTGTCTGCCATTTGTGCCTGATTTACTACTACCTCCAGGAAAAATAGGGCGCTTTGGAAGATTTCAGGAATGCCATGTGAGTAAATCTAACATTAATATGGGTTGATAGTGCACAACCGACAAACGGTTGTGCATTTTTTTAGCTGAACGGGACGTAGAGTGACTGTGAAATTCTATGTAGAATTAGCTCAACACTTTAATAAGACAAAGCATACACGTATTACCTGACATGAGAGCGGAATTCCGTCACAGAGGCACAGAAGTCGAAGTCGTAAGGGGGTTGATTCATTGTTTGCTTATACATTAAAAAGACTCGTGCAGATGATTCCTGCCTTGCTCGGTATTATCGTCATCACCTTCATTCTGTCGAGAGTGCTGCCGGGCGATCCTGCGATTATGCTGGCCGGAGAGCAGGCTCCAGAGGAGATTGTGAACAAGATCCGCGAGGATATGGGGCTGGACAAGCCGCTGTATATCCAGTTCTTCGCTTACATCGGGCAGCTGCTGCAAGGCGATATCGGCTATGCCTATCACACCGGACATTCGGTCGCCAGCGATCTGGCCTCACGCTTCCCGGCTACGATTGAGCTGACCCTGGCCAGCATCCTGATTGCAATTCTGATCGCCATTCCGGTAGGCATTGTGGCCGCTACCCGTAAGGAATCCCTGCTGGATCACATCTCGCGTGTGTTCTCCCTGATAGGTGCTTGTGTGCCGATCTTCTGGCTCGGACTGATGTTCATCTATATTTTCTACTCCATTCTGGGCTGGGCGCCGGCACCGATGGGCCGGATCAGCGGGGATCTTAACCCGCCGGTGCATATCACCGGGCTGTACGTGCTGGACAGTATACTCTCCGGCGACACCGCTGCACTTAAAAGCAGTCTCGCGCATCTCGTGCTTCCGGCGATCTGCCTCAGTACCGGCACGATGGCGATCATCGCCCGGATGACCCGCTCCAGCATGCTGGAGGTGGTCGATCAGGACTTCGTCCGCACCGCCCGGGCCAAGGGGCTGCGGGAATCGGCCGTCATCTACAAGCACGCACTGGTCAATGCGCTGATTCCTACGCTAACGGTGCTCGGACTCCAGTTCGGCTTCCTGATGGGCGGCGCGGTCATCACAGAGACCATCTTCTCCTGGCCGGGAATCGGCGGCTATGTCACCGACTCCATACTGGCGGCGGATTACGCGCCGATCCAGGCGTTCACACTGGTCAGTGCCGTGCTCTACTGCGGAATTAACCTGGCGGTCGACCTGATCTACGGGTTCATTGACCCGAGAATCCGTTATGAATAGAACAGCTTGTGTGAGAGGAGGAGATTGCTTGTGAGCACTGCAGCACATTCAGCACAGGGCAGCCCGGCGAAGCCCGCACCGGTCAAGCCCCGGACCCTATTATCCCTGCTGCTGCACAACCGCCTGGCGGCCATCGGGCTGACCTTCATCCTGATCTGGACCGTGATAGCCATCTTCGCCCCCTGGCTGGCTCCACATGATCCGTTCGTCACGGATATGGCGAGCAAGCTGCAGCCGCCCTCCGGCAGCCACTGGTTCGGAACCGACAACTTCGGCCGGGATATTCTTAGCCGGGTGCTGTACGGCGCACGGATCAGCATCTGGACCGGCCTGATCGCGGTCTCGATCTCCTTCCTGATCGGGATGCCGCTGGGCGGGATTGCCGCTTACTACGGCGGCCGGACCGGAACCATCATCATGCGGGTCATGGATGTATTGTTGTCCTTCCCGTCGCTGGTACTGTCGATGGCGATTGCCGCATCGATCGGCGCCGGACTCAGCAGCGCGATGATCGCCGTCGGCATTGTCGGCATTCCCGAATTCGCCCGGCTGATGTTCGGCCAGACGGTCTCGCTGCGGGAGAAGGAGTATATCGAAGCCAGCCGGGCCATTGGTGTGAAGGATAGAGTTATTCTCTACCGTCACATTCTGCCGAATGCCCTGGCTCCGCTAATGGTGCAGGCTACGCTCGGGATGGGCTTCGCCATCCTGACCGCATCCAGTCTCAGCTTCCTGGGGCTGGGGGTCAGACCCCCGATTGCCGAATGGGGCGCGATGATCTCTGAAGGCCGGGAATATATCATTTCCGGGCAATGGTGGCTGGTTACTTTTCCAGGCCTCGGCATTGCCACCTCCATCTTAGGCTTCAACTTACTCGGAGACGGCTTCCGGGATGTGCTTGACCCGCGGTTACGCTCGGGGAAATGAGGCGGAGCAGGGGAATCCCCCATGGCCGCCCCATCCCCGATAGAGATAGATAGATCACCGTCAGCTGGAACGCATGCGGCAGACAATCATCAGCAGCACAAGTAGTTGTTATGCAGGCAGGATATAGAAAAGGGAGGAATTATCGATGAAAAAAGTTAAACTGTTGTCCACACTCGTCGCTTTTTCAATCATGCTTGCCGGATGCGCCAGCAGCGCCAATCCGCAGACCCCTGCTGCCACTTCGGCAGGAACAGATACCGCAGCAACGGCTGCTCCAATCAAGAAGAACCTGACGGTGGCCTATTCCGAGGGCGGCACCACGCTCGACCCGGCGGAAGCTAATGATCTGACCTCCGATACGCTTGTGCTGGCCGCCTATGATCAGCTGGTCACCTACGGCATCAAGACCGAGAATGGCGCCAGCATCGCCAATACCGAAGACATCAAGCCCATGCTTGCAGAGAGCTGGGAAGTGAATGCTGACAACACGGTGTATACGTTCAAGCTGAAATCCGGCGTGAGCTTCCAGAGCGGCAATCCGGTGGATGCCGAGGCGGTGGCGTACTCTTTTGACCGCGTGGCGAAATCAAGCTCCGGCAGCTTCCTGTACGGAATGGCCTCGATCAAGACTGTTACGGTAAAAGACGCCTCGACGGTTGAAGTTACTCTGACGGGTGCCAATCATAATTTCCTGCAGATTCTGGCAATGTACACCTTCTCCATCGTGGACAAGAAGGCTGTAGAAGCACAGGGTGCTGACTACCTCAAGACGAATGCCGCCGGCTCCGGACCGTTCAAGCTAGAGAAGTGGGACCCGGCTACCGAAGCTGTTTTTACAGCTAATGACAGCTACTGGCAGGGTGCGCCAAGCCTCGGCAAGGTAACCCTGAAGTTCACGAAGGAAGCCTCGAACCGCGTGCTGCTGCTGGGTAAGGGCGATGTAGACATGGCGATTGAGATTCCTCCGAAGGATGTATCCACGCTGGAGAGCAATTCTGCGCTGACCGTCGCTTCCAATGCGAGCAACCGGATTCTGTTCTTCGCCATGAACAACAAAGTTAAGCCATTCGATAATGTAAAAGTCCGGCAGGCGATCAACTATGCCATTCCTTACGATCAGCTGCTGAGCGGGGTGATGTACGGCCAGGCCAAGCAGATGAAGAGTGCGGTAGCCAGCAACACGCCGGGCTTCACCGATGCAGGCTATGTGTATGAGTACAATCTGGACAAGGCCAAGGCACTGCTGAAGGAAGCAGGCTATGAGAAGGGCTTTAACTTCGACTTCACACTGGGCTCCGGCTTCGATGACTGGGAGGATGATGCGGTCCTGATCCAGGCCGAACTGGCCAAAATCGGAGTCAACATGAAGATCAACAAGCTGGCCCGCGCCCAGTTCCTGGAGCAGCAGAAGACCAATAATCTGACCTCTTATATCTCCAAATGGACTTCATTCGTCAATGATCCCGGCTACCACCTCGGCTTCCTGTTGTACGGCAAGGGATCTTCCAACTACATCAACTACCAGAATGCTGAAGTAGACAAGCTGTGGGAGCAGGCGAACCTGGAGACAGATACAGCGAAGCGCACAGAGCTCTACAAGCAGGCTCAGGAGATCATCACGACGGAAGCACCTTGGGCGTATCTCTACGAATATAACCGCATTGTAGGGATGAGCAACAAGATTAGCGGCTATGCCTTCTACCCGGATGAAGTGATCCGTTTCTATCCGCTGTCGATTACAGAATAAGCAGGGTTGGCGGTAAGAGAGCGGACAAGCCATAGGCTTTGTCCCTCTTCTTGTCACAAATTCAAGCAGTCCCCGGAGAGGGGAACACAAAGGAGAATTCGTAACCATGACGGACTGGAAAAGCAAGGTGCTGGAGGCCATTGATGCCGGGCAGGAGGAACTGCTTGCGCTCTGCTCTCAGCTGATCCGTTACCCTTCGGAGAATCCGCCGGGCGATTCACGGGAGATCAGCGCTTATATTATTGGTTATCTGAAGGAAGCCGGTATCGATACCGCGATCTATCCGGCCACCGAAACGATGTTCAATCTGGTGTCCACACTGGGCGCAGGAGCGGAGGAGCGCACCGGCAAAAAGCTGATTTACTGCGGACATACCGATGTCGTTCCGGCGGGAGACCGCTCGCGCTGGGATTTCGATCCGTTCTGCGGCGATATCGTGGACGGCTATCTGCTGGGCAGAGGGGCTTCGGATATGAAAGCGGGTCTGGCCGGATTAATCTACGTCACTGCGCTGCTGTCCAAGCTGGGCGTTCCGCTAAAAGGGGATCTCTCCCTGCTGATCGTGCCCGATGAAGAGACCGGCGGTCATCTCGGGGTTCCCTGGGTGCTGGAGCGCGGCCTCATCACTGGAACCGCCGCTGTGATTGCCGAGCCTTCCGGCCCGCTGAACCCGACCATTGGGCAGAAGGGGAGCTGCTGGTTTGAATTCACCGTGGAAGGTACGCCGGGGCACGGCAGCCTGTCTCCAGTGGTTGGAGACAGCGCCATAGTCAAGGCGGCCAAAGGCATTGAAGCCTTGCAGCGGTTATGGGATATTAAAGTGGATATTCCCGAGGAAGTCCAGGACATTATCCGCATCTCGCAGGATTATGTGAAGGGAAGCGAAGAAGAAGATTCACTCGCTTATCAGGTATTCGACCATGTGACGGTCAACATTGGAACGATCCAGGGCGGAACCAAGGTGAACGTGGTGGCTGATCGCTGCACGATTCAGGTCGATTCCCGCGTACCATTCGGGGTAGATTACCGCGATGTGCTGGACCGTGCCCGCTCCCTGCTGCTTGAGGCAGGCATTGAATCGGAAGTGAAGGGCTTCGGCTTCCAGGGGAATGCCAACTGGACCTCCAATGAGGAACCGGTGGTCAAGGACCTGGTTGAGAGTATCTGTGAGGTGAGCGGGGAAGAAGCCTACGGTGTGCTGCAATGGGCCTCCAGCGACGCGCGCCATTTCCGGACGCATAACATTCCGGTGCTGCAATACGGCCCGGCCGAGCTGTCAACCATTCATAATTTCAATGAGAAAGCGCCCGTCTGGCAGATCATCCAATGTGCGAAGGTGTATGCTTTGACGGCACTTAAATATCTGGGCGTGGAAGATAGAGAGAGTTGATTTTAGTTTGGGGCCCCCGCAAAGTATCTGAGTAATCATCGGAGCTAAGCATCACTTTGTGGGGAGTTTTTTTGGGGGAGGGGCAATCATGACAGAACTGCTGGAAGTATCAGGGCTATGCACCGAATTTCAGACAGCGGCGGGTACGATCCGTGCGGTGGACGGCATCAGTCTGTCAGTGCGCAAGGGAGAGACGCTGGGCATTGTAGGTGAATCCGGCTGCGGCAAAAGCATTACCTCACTCTCCATCATGCAGCTGCTGCCCAAACGGATCAGCCGGATTGCTTCCGGCCACATCCGCTTTGAGGGCAAGGATATGCTGGAGATGTCGGTAAAAGAGGTACGGAGCATCCGGGGGAACCGGATTGCGATGATTTTTCAGGAGCCGATGACCTCGCTAAATCCGGTGTTTAAGATCGGGCGCCAGATCTCTGAATCCGCCCGTTACCATCTGAAACTGAGCAAGAAGGAAGCGGCTGAGCGGGCGGTGGAAATGCTGCGCAAGGTGGGGATTCCCCGCCCGGAAAAGATTGCCCAGCAGTATGCCCATCAGCTCTCCGGCGGGATGCGGCAGCGGGTGATGATTGCGATGGCGATGGTCTGTAGTCCCCAATTGCTCATTGCCGATGAGCCGACGACAGCGCTGGATGTGACGATTCAGGCGCAGATCCTCGATCTGATGCGGGATCTGCAAAAGAATGAAGGCATGTCGATTCTGATGATCACGCATGATCTGGGCGTCGTTGCCGAGATGTGCGACCGGGTCGTCATCATGTATGCGGGTCAGATTGTCGAGGAGACGGATGTGGCTACCCTGTATAACCAGCCGCTGCACCCGTATACTCAAGGGCTGCTGGCTTCGCTGCCCCAGCTGGCGGGGGATGAGGACCGCCTCAGCTCGATCCCGGGCCAGGTGCCGAATCCGGCGAACCTGCCGCCCGGCTGCCGGTTCGCGCCGCGTTGTCCGGTAGCGGTGGACCGCTGCCGGGAGCAGCTCCCGGAGCTGCTTGAGGTGCAGCCGGGCCACACATGCCGCTGTATCCTGCAGCAGGAGGGGGTTCTATGACCACATTACTGGAAGTCCGTAATCTGAAGAAACATTATCCGATCCGCAAAGGTTTCTTCTCTAAGCAGGTCGGCGCAGTCAAAGCCGTTGACGGCATTACCTTATCCGTTGAGCAGGGAGAGACGCTGGCTGTGGTCGGAGAATCCGGCTGCGGGAAATCGACCACCGGACGGGCCATTCTGCGGCTGATTGAGCCGACAGAAGGCGAGATTATATTCGGCGGCACCGATGTGCGCAGCCTGAATACCGAGCAGCTCCGCAGGTTCCGTACCGATATGCAAATGGTGTTCCAGGACCCTTACGCTTCGCTCGACCCCCGCTGGACCGTCCAGCGCATCCTGGAGGAACCGCTCCGTACCCACGGATCGGCTCCCGCCGGTGAGCTGCGAAGCAGGGTCGAACAGCTAATGGAGGTGGTGGGTCTGTCCCCCTATCAGGCCCACCGTTTTCCCCATGAATTCTCCGGCGGCCAGCGGCAGCGGATCGGGATTGCCCGTGCGCTTGCGCTGAATCCGAAGTTCATAGTCTGCGATGAGCCGGTATCAGCCCTGGATGTCTCCATCCAGGCCCAGGTGCTGAATCTGATGCAGGATCTGCAGGAGCAATACGGCCTTACTTATATGTTCATTTCGCATGACCTGTCGGTCGTGAAGTTCATCAGCGACCGGGTGGCCGTCATGTACCTGGGGCGGATTGTCGAGCTTGCGCCAACGAAGGCGCTCTTCGCGAAGCCGCTGCATCCGTATACCCAGGCGCTGATGTCTGCCGTTCCAGTGCCGAATCCGGGAGCGAAGAAGCAGCGTATCGTCCTGACCGGGGATGTTCCGAACCCGGAGACACCGCCCACGGGTTGTGCCTTTCACCCCCGTTGTCCGCATGCGATGGACCGCTGCAAGTCGGAAGCGCCGGTGCTGCGGGAGCTGGATTCAGGCCATCAGGCGGCCTGTCATTTATATTAAGTAATAAGTGAGGAGGGGCCATCCGGCAGCGGGTGGCCCTTGCGCTGTCTGCCAGGCTACTGATGCCACGCCATTCTAACGCACTAACCACGCAATTCCGTGCTAACAACACTCCACCAGTCTAACGCTTCCGGCACTAAGTACTCAGTGCTCCCCATCTTCCAATCAACACTCCTGGTACTCATTAATCAGCGCCTCCAGTACAACTAAATCTGCCCAAATTGAAAAACCGATAACAATTGGCGGCGTGAAAGCGCGTGGTCCAAATGTAATCGGAAAACCGACCACATTCGGAGCTGCGGGGTAGCGTGGGTCCAATGTAATCGAAAAACCGATCACATTCGGCGCTGCGGAGGCGTGTGGTCCAAATGTAATCGGAAAACAGACCACATTCGGCATCCCGCCTCCTACTTCCCCGCACCATACCAGATGCTTTTCCTGCCCGCTACGTCACCGGCAACACCGCCGGACTTTAGCCCTATTTTTTACCCGGATGGGACGGCGTCCCCCGTCTAGGCAGAATGACTTATTTTTACAGGGTTTTCTCCGTTGTTAAGGGAATATCCTTTCAGAAATAACGCTGAAATATTTCATCGAAATTTGAAAATAAAAGCAATTCCTTTTATAATTACTTTAAATTAAAACTGATTTGGGAGGAGATGGGAGGAGAACGTGAACAAACCACGACAATTATGGATTGATGCCGCCAAGGGATTCAGTATTATATTTGTAGTAATGGGCCACTCCGGCGATGCGGCAGCGAATCATTATCTGTCCTGGTTCCGGATGCCTTTGTTCTTCATGCTTAGCGGACTTGTATTTAAGCCGGTTGAACCCGGGCGGTATTTGGGCTGGGCGGCCAAACGGACCAAGGGGCTGATGACTCCCTATTTTGCCTACGGACTCCTGATTGCGGCAGTGCTGCTGCTGTTCAACTTCAGTGTGCGAGGGTTCGCCGAGAATATAGCGAGATTGCTCTACGGGGGATTGTCGCTCACGGGCCCTTACGGGGTGTTCTGGTTCATCACCTGCCTGCTGTTCACCCAGCTGCTCTTCGGATACATTGTCCGTTATTCCCGCCGCACGCAATTTCTCCTGATCGCTTCTGCTTATCTCCTGTCACATCTCATCTCCCTGACCGCGCTCAGGAACTTCAATCTTCCCTGGAATGCAGATGTGTCCCTGCTCGCCATTACTTATTATGCGATCGGATTCTACGGCAAACAGGTGATCCCTGCGCTGATCCGCCGCTATTCGGCGCTCCCGGTGCTGCTCCCGTTAAGCGGACTGGTGCTGCTGTTGGAGCGGAGGGGAATCATTCAATACAGCCTGAATATGAAATACAAGGAGTATACTTCGCTGCTGCTCGATCTGGCCGTGCCGCTGCTCATCTCATTGACTATCTGCGCCGCTGTCTACCGTCTCTCGAAGCTTGTTCCGCTGGACTGGATGGGCAGCCTGGGGCGCAACTCTATTGCGATCATGTACCTCCATCTGCCGCTGAATTACAGCCTGAAATATCTGCTTGGTGCGGATTACGGGCTGATTCCTTTTACGCTGCTCGGGGTGGGCGTGCCGCTGCTCGTGGCCATTTGGGCTGTACGCTCTCCGGTACTCTCCAGACTCTATCTCGGGCATAAGGGCGGGAGCCGTCCCGCAGTGAATTATAGTAACGCACGTTAATAAATAGGTGAAACTAGTAATAGAAATGCACAAGCTCTTTTTCATATCTTTCATATACTTTAGTAGAATATGAAAAGGAGTGATAACGCATGGCCAAAACACTTTTGGATTATAACGCATCCGTAGTTACACCTATTACTAACGGGGTCTCCATCCCCGTCCCTATTTCTCCGGCAGGTATACAGATTGCAGGGACATCGGTTTATATTGATCCCGCAGTTCCAGGACATTTCCCCAATAAGGTGGAACTGAAAGCCACGATCGGCGTGGATGTTACTCTGGATACGCCCAATGTGCTGGTCCGCATCTGGCGGGCAGGCACCGAAATCTTCTATGCACGGGTAGAGCTGGAGGAGAATTTCAATGACGATGGTATTATTTCGCTGCATATGGTAGATATCAACGTCCCGTCCGGTGTCCAGAACTATCAGCTGATTGTAGAGAACCAGGATGTCGGCTCCGTTGCCACAGTGGTGGGACCTGTTATTTTCAGCGCTTTGGCTATCGGCGGCTAAGCTTTTCATAGCAGTACCGGAAAGGGGCTTTCTCAAGTATCTGTGAAGATACCGGGGGAGGCCCTTTTTTTTGTGCATGAAATGGAATAATTTCCTGCCATTCTGACGAAACTGGAACACAGTACCTGTGAAATGAAGGTTAAGTTCAGGAGGGGAACCATTGTGAGGAAAATTCGTTATGTTACGCTTATGCTGTGTATTGCTGTATCGGTTCTGGGAGGCGCTACAGGAGCCTGGGCCGAGGAAAAAGCCAAAGGTACCGCAAATTCCGGCAATGCCGGAGGGGCGGCTGCGGAGCTGGCGCCGGGGGCGCGTTCTGCCATTCTCATGGATGCCAGCACGGGCACGGTCATCTACGAGAAGAACAGCCATGATAAACTTCCGCCGGCCAGTATTACCAAGATTATGACCATGCTGCTGACGGTGGAGGCGCTGGACGAGGGCAAACTGCAGCTGACCGACAAGGTGCGGACCAGCGAGTATGCGGCATCGATGGGCGGTTCGCAGATTTTTCTGGAGCCGGGTGAGGAAATGACGGTGGACGATATGCTGAAGGGCATCGCGATGGCCTCCGGCAATGATGCTTCCGTAGCCATGGCGGAGAAAATCGCCGGCTCGGAGAGCGCCTTCGTCGATCTGATGAACCAGAAGGCGCAGGACCTGGGCCTGAAGGATACTCATTTCGCCAACTGTAACGGCTTGCCGGCTGCGAATCATTATTCCTCTGCGCATGACATTGCCGTCATTAGCCGGGAGCTGCTGAAGCATGAGCAGATTATCAAATACACCGGCTCTTATCAGGATTACCTGCGCAAGGATTCCACCAAGCCGTTCTGGCTGGTCAACACCAACAAGCTTGTGCGGTTCTACACGGGGGCTGACGGGCTGAAGACGGGATATACGTCCGAAGCGAAGTTCTGCTTGTCCGCGACAGCGGCCAGAGACGGCCTGCGCGCTGTAGCGGTGGTGCTGGGCGAGCCGAACACCAAGACCCGCAACAGCGAGGTCTCGGCGATGTTCGATTACCTCTTTTCCCAATATAAATTGCATACGATTCACAAGGAAGGCGACACCATCGGCACGGTAAGGATTGAGAAGGGCGTGAAGTCGCAGCTGCCGCTGGTGGCGAAGGAAGACTATAGTGTGCTGCTCCGCAAAGGCGTGACCCAGGAGGGTATCCGCCATGAGGTGGTGCTGAATGAGCAGGTGAAGGCTCCGGTGGCCGAAGGCCAGACGGTCGGCAAGCTGGTAGTCTACCAGGGAACCGGTATTCTGAAGGAATATGAGCTGAAGGCAGGAGAGAGTATCGCCAAGGCAGGCTGGTGGAAGCTGTTCAAGCGGGCAACGGGTGCTATGTTTACGAATGATTAATTTCTTGTATTTTGTAGATTGATCGCGTGCTTCGTGTAAGTTCTTAGGGGTTTTCTTCTAGTTTTGTCGTGAGGCAGGAATCCTCAATTGCGGTGTAGAAACCTTGTCCTTGTAGGGGAAAGAAATTGTTACAGGGCGGTTGTCCAAGCAACGAAGAGGAGAGTGGCAAGTATGAATTCTCATGTGGAGATGGAGCATCACCGGGGTGTGCTGATTGTCCGGTTGTCCGGGGAACTGGATCATCACGCAGCCGATTATGTACGTATGGATATGGATGAAGCGATTATGCGGGGTCAGGTGGAGCATCTGATCCTCAGCCTGAAGGAGCTGCAGTTCATGGACAGCTCGGGCCTCGGAGTCATTCTGGGAAGGTACAAGCTGATCCGCAGCAAAGGCGGCAAGATGGCAGTCTGCGATGCCACAGCGCCCGTGAAGCGCCTGCTGGAAATGTCAGGCCTGTTCAAAATCATGCCCCTATATGACGACGAGAGCGCCGCACTCTCGGATTTGGAGGTTGCGTTATGACTAGTAGCGAAGCTCGTAACTTCATGAGTGTCCAGTTTGCCGCGCTGTCGGAAAATGAATCGTTTGCGCGTGTCGTGGTAGCCGCCTTTGTCTCCCGGCTCGACCCGACGATGGAGGAGCTGAATGACCTGAAGACGGTAGTCTCGGAGGCCGTCACCAACTGTATTATCCACGGGTACGACAGCGATTCCACAGGCATTGTCAGCATATCCGCTTCGCTCGACAATGAGACCGTGCATCTGACGATTGAGGATAAGGGCCGGGGCATTGAGGATCTGGAGCTGGCCCAGCAGCCGCTATATACCTCGAAGCCGGAGCTGGAGCGGTCGGGTATGGGCTTCACCATTATGGAGAATTTCATGGATCATTTCGAGGTAACCAGTGAACCGGGACGCGGAACCTCAATCTCCATGAAGAAAACCATCGTCTCGAAAAAAGCTTTATACAATTAGGGGTTGGAGCCATGGAAGCAGAGTCGAAAAAAGCTCCGCCGACCTATTTGGACGATGCGGAGGTCAAACGTCTAATCGCGCTCAGTCAAGCCGGGGACCATACGGCCCGCGACACGCTGGTCAACTGCAATATCCGTCTCGTCTGGTCGGTGGTGCAGCGGTTTATGAACCGCGGGTATGAACCGGATGATTTGTTCCAGATCGGCTGTATCGGGCTGCTGAAGTCCGTTGATAAATTCGACCTCAGCTATGAGGTCAAGTTCTCCACCTATGCGGTGCCGATGATTATCGGCGAGATTCAGCGGTTCCTCCGCGATGACGGTACGCTCAAGGTCAGCCGCTCGCTGAAGGAAATGGCCAACAAGGTGCGTAAGATGAAGGATGAGATGTCCAAAACGCTCGACCGCCTCCCGACCATCGGTGAAGTGGCCGAAGCGCTGGGCGTCACACCCGAAGAAATCGTCTTCGCCCAGGAGGCCAACAAGCCGCCGACTTCGATCCACGAGACCGTCTTCGAGAACGATGGCGATCCGATCACGCTGATCGACCAGATCGCCGACGAGTCGCAGGAGCGCTGGTTCGACAAGCTGGCCTTGAACGAGGCCATCGGTGCTCTAACCGAGCGCGAGCGTCTGATCGTGTATCTGCGTTATTACCGCGATCAGACCCAGTCCGAAGTCGCCAGCCGCCTCGGCATCTCGCAGGTGCAGGTGTCGCGGCTGGAGAAGAAGATCCTCGCGAACATCCGCGAGCAGATTGCGCAGTAAGGGTGGAAGTTACAGCGCGTCTCGGCTGATACTGCCGCAGCTCAGTAAGTTCGATACAGCAGTCGGGTTAACTGTAGTGCTTAGCGAGGTTAAGTATGTGATGTACAGTGACGGGTGCAAGGCGGGCCGCCCCCTAGAGGGGCGGCTTTTTGCGTCTTTTCGGCTCCTAATCAAGCGGAATCCGGTTACATAGCGGCTTCTGAGTAAGCGTGCTTCGCCATATCCGCCTTATAAGCTGCCCTTGCTCATGGTTATGCCGGAAGCTCCCCATATGCTAAACTAGGCTAAACTCGTAACAATCGATGATTGGGACAACTAACAACAATGCCAAGTGAATATGGAGGGCTAAAGCCAATGGATTATGCAAAGCTCAGCAAAGAGGTCTCCTACGCCCTGCGTCACGCACCGTGGGAATATGAACTGGAGTTGGATGAACAAGGATGGGTGGATATTGAACAACTGCTCCACTCGCTGCATCAGGACAAGAAGTGGGAATCGGTTGGTGCAGAGGATCTGGACAAGATGATCGCAGCATCGGATAAGGAGCGGCATGAGCTTGCGGAGGGCAGAATAAGGGCGTTGTATGGTCACTCTGTCCCGCAAAAAATAATCAAGCAAAATGAAACTCCGCCCCCCATTCTGTACCACGGTACAGCCAGGCAATGGGTGGAGACGATTCTGCATGAAGGCCTGAAACCGATGAAGAGGCAGTATGTTCATTTCTCGGTGGATACGGATACAGCCAAGCTGGTGGGAGGACGCAAGGACTCAAGCCCTGTGATTTTAACCATCGATGCCGGGCGGGCCGCACAGGAAGGAATCATGTTCTACCACGGAAATCATAATATTTGGCTCGCGGACTATATTCCGCCCGAATTCATTACTGACTTGTAGCCTACGCTAACCAGCGACAGCCAACCATAACAAAAAGCGCCCCAACCAGCCAGTTCGCGGCTTGCGGGACGCTTTTATCTTTTACCATGTGTTCACAGATCTCTGCCTAAGGCGCTACAATCGCACCTGTTGAGATCATGTAATTACCGGGTGCCAAGTAGTTGCCGGCATCTTCGCCGGATAAGGTGTAGACCACAGTGATGAGTTTGCCGCTGCCGACAGCAGCATCGTTGTAAGCTGCTGTTGCACTGACTGTGACATCATCGCCAGGAATGACTCCGATCAGGGTACCTGGAGTGATCTGGGCCGATGTATTTCCATCGTAGGTCTTGGATTCTGTGATTACTGGTGCTGTAATGTCGAGCTGCAAGGCAGTAATAATACCTGTGTTAATGGTATAGCTGACAGGTGGAGAATAGTTACCTGCATCTGCTCCTGTTAAGGTGTAGGAGATGGTGATGATTTTGTTCACTCCCGCGTTAGGAGTGTCGTAGGTCCCGGCGGCATGCACGGTTACATCATCCCCGTCGATATCACCGGTTACAGCACCGACAATCACTGCCGCTGCGGTAGTTCCGTCATAGACTCTGGAGCGTGTGATCTGATCCCGGTCAATTTCCCCGTTAGTGACAATGTAGCTCGCAGGTGCTATATAATTGCCTGCATCTGCTCCGCTAAGTGTATAGACTACAGTTATGGTCTTGTTCGTCCCAATGGATGATGTGTCATAGTTGGCAACGGCGCTCACAGTGACATTTTCCCCGGGAACTACCCCAATAAGCTGTCCTGGAGTCACCGCTGCTGCCGTGGTTCCGTCCTTGAACTTCGCCAAGGTCAAATTCGGAGCTTCGATGGTTAATGGATGGAGTGCGATGCTGCCCGTATTCACGATATAGGGAGCGGGTGCAAGATAGCTGGCTGCTTGTGCTCCGCTTATTGAATAGGTAACGGTTATCGTCTTGTTAACCCCAAGCGCCGCGCTGCTGTAGGAAGCAGAGGCCTGCACTTCAACATCGTCACCGCTAAGCACACCGGTCAGCGAATTTGCGGTTACTGCTGCTGAGGCAGTGCCGTCATAGGTTTTGGACTCCGTCAAGGAGGCGGGAAGCCCTATAGTCAGCTCAATCGCTTTAACCTCAATCGTGCTGGAAGGGGCCGAGATATTGCCGGAGCCATCTACAGCATACACAACATAATGACCGGCGGGCAGACCCTGCGTATTCAGCGGGGAATAGACGGAGGCGGTTACCGCCAGCTTTTTACCCAGAGCAGCATGAATGGAAGCTTCCAGATCCGTTGTAGTTCCGACAACTGTGGAAGGGACCAGATACAAATAACCCGCTTCGTTGCTTGTTCCGTATACATTATCTCCTACAGTAACCGCTCCAAGGGTCACACTGGTAAGTAGAGGGGCTGACGTATCACCCGGATCAGGAGTAGGTGCTGGTGTAGGAACTGGTGAAGGTTCTGGTGTAGGTGTAACTTCAGGTGTTGGTGTCGTTACTGGTGTAGCTGTAGGCGTAGACGTTGGATCGGCAGGGACAAAGGTGCTTCGAACAGGGGTAGGTGTAGCAGTTGGTGTGACGGTTGGTCTAACTGTCGGTGAAGTGGTTGCTGAAGGTGTGCCTCCACCATTCCCAGGAGTAATAGCCGGAGCCTCCTCAATAACTTTGGTGCGTGTTAAGGACACTACGGCTTCCGCGCGGGTAATATCCCTGCCAGGTCTGAAGCTGTTATCTTCGGAGTAACCCTTCATGACTCCTGCCGCAGCCACGGCGTTGACAGAATCCAGTGCCCAGGCGGCAATATCCTTGGAATCGCTGAAAAGAGCACCGGTCTTAGCGGCATCCAGCTTCAACAACCGGTTGATGATTACTGCGGCTTCCTGTCTGCTGATCGTCTTGCCGGTACCGATGGTACCATCTGAATATCCGCTGATATATCCGGCTTTTACCGCTTTGGCAACCTCGGTGTACGCCCAGTTGCTTGCAGAGAGATCCTTATAGGCCACAGGTGCCGTCTCGGTGAATCCGAAGGCACGGTTGATGAGCGCCATGAATTCTGATCTTTTCAGACTGTTGTCCGGTTTGAAGCTGCCGTCGGCGTATCCCTGAATGAAGCCTTTTTCAACCCAATCTGTAACCTCGCCCTGTGCCCAGTGGCCTGTGATGCCTGTTAACGAAGGTGCCGAAGCACCGAGAGCAGTTCCCAGCGGAGTGAATAGTGTGGTTGCTATCATGAGTGTGGAAAGAAGAAGCTTGCCGGGTCTATGGTTCAATGTAACGCCTCCTG
The DNA here is from genome assembly GCF_037963835.1 of Paenibacillus sp. FSL H8-0332. Lineage (NCBI taxonomy): Bacteria > Bacillati > Bacillota > Bacilli > Caryophanales > Paenibacillaceae > Paenibacillus > Paenibacillus sp. FSL H8-0332. The sequence goes on along the minus strand of NZ_CP150145.1, from coordinate 4,530,081 downwards.
ATAGTTTGTATTGGCTAAATGAAATAATATTAACACATATTATTAAAAATTAATTTAAATAAATTTAGTTTTTGAAAATTTAATTTTTCAAAATATAAACCTAACACTGGTCAATTAATTTAGGCTGTGAAACGGGTGGATTCGTTCTGATCTGGAGCCTTATTTGTAACCTTTTTCGCCCTGCATGGCACTTAGTAATGTAACGTGATAAACACTTACAGAAATGAGGTTCGGTAGACGGATGCAACAGTGGATTGAACAAGCGCAGAAGGGTGACGCCGAAGCCTTCCGGGAGCTTAGCGGGCATGTGCGGGGGATGGCTTACGTAGTGGCCTACGATATGCTCAGCGATGTGCAGCTTGCGGAAGACGCGGTGCAGGAAGCCTTGCTGGAGGCGTATATGAATCTTGGCAGCCTTCAGGAGCCGGCCGCGTTCCCGGGATGGTTCAAAACGATCGTGGTCAGACAATGCCACCGGCTGCTGCGGCGTAAGACAGAGACAATTCTGCCTCTGGAGGCAGCGGAGCAGGTTGCCGGATCATCCCCCGGCGCAGCGGAGATTGTTGAATACCGGGAATGGACACAGGTGCTGCACAGGTCAGTGGCGGAATTGTCCGCCAAGCTGCGGGTACCGCTGCAATTGTTCTACTTTTACGGGTATTCGCTTCAGGAGATTTCCGTGTATCTGGGTCTTCCCGTCGCTACGCTGAAGAAAAGGCTGTATGACGGCAGACGAAAGCTGAAGGGCGCTTTACCTGTTGCCGATCTGGCTGCTGCATTTCATCTATTACATGAAGGGGGAGCACGTATGCTGCATATTGTGAATGGTGACACGGTGGGAGATAAGTTGAAGCAGGGAATTGTCCAGGGGGAGGTGCTGGTGTGGAGAGAAATCTATTCGGCGGGGCCGATATTCATAGATCCGGCGGCACAGCAGAATCGGCTGCTGCGGGCTGAGGTGCTACAGGCCACGATGGGCATTCCGGCAGCTGAATATCTGGCGGGCTGTGCGGAGCAGGAGCGGAGGATTAGCGGATTCCGCCAGTATGATGAGGTGGTGCTGTGGTTCGAGCATGATCTGTTCGACCAGAGTATGCTGGCCTATCTATTACACTGGTTCAATGGGCAAAAGCCGGGCAACACCAAGCTGAGCCTGCTCTGCATCGGAGAATTCCCCGGGATTGAGCTGTTCCATGGTCTGGGACAGCTGACGGAAGCTCAGCTTAGCACCCTAGCGGGAACCTGGCGGAATATTGGCCGCAAGGAGCTGCAGCTTGGGAGCCTGCTGTGGGAGGCCTACGCCGCTGCCGATCCCCGCGAGCTGGCGGATCTGCTTGTGGCGAAGAGGGAGGAGCTTGCGGGGGGCGCGCTTAGTTATGCCTATGATGCCTTCAAGGCCCATCTCTCCCGCCTGCCTTCCGTAGAGAATGGACTCGGTATTGTCGAACAAACCACCCTCCAAGCTGTGGCTAATGGTATGGATACGCCGCTTAAGCTGTTCCGCCAGGTTACGGATGAGCTGCACCGGCTTGGCATGGGCGATACGGAATACTGGAAGGTCCTGCGCACAATTACGGCCGGGAAGCAGCCTCTGCTTGAGATTGAGGGTGCGTCAGAACTAACAGATTACAGGGAAGTACCGGAATTCCTGCACCGCAGCGTTACGCTGACTGCATGGGGAGAGCAGGTGTTGGCCGGAGCAGCCGACCGGTTACAGCTGCAAAGTATCGATGAATGGTACGGCGGCCTGCATCTGGTGGGGCATGATGCCCTCTGGCGCTGGGACCGCGCTGCGGAACAGCCAGTACAGCATCCGTCATCCGCGCGGAAGGAATAGAAAGTAACCGGGAGGGAGGTTCCCTGCTAAGCTGAACGCTTAGCGGGTGAACCTCTTTTTTGGTTTTTAGGAAATCGTGTGTCTTATGCCTTATGAAGTGCGCCTTATGCTTATATAGTATAATAGTTTCATCTGAAGAAGGAGGGGAGCGGCATCAGAACATTAGTGATCAGTGACATTCACGGCTGTATAGAGGAATTCAACCTGCTGCTCCGCCGGGCGGAGTATGACCCCTCCGGGGATCAATTGATCCTGCTGGGCGATTATGTGGACAGAGGGCCGGACAGTAGGGCGGTCGTGGAACAGGTGAAGCGGCTTGCTGAATCAGATGGCGTTATTGTGCTGCGGGGGAACCATGATCAGATGGCCTGCGATGCGCTGGCGGGAGAGGATGATAAGCGGGATACCCACTGGATTACGAATGGGGGATTCCATACCCTGCTGAGCTATTGCGGAGGCCGGGATTCGGTGCTGCTGCACCCGGATTCAGGCTGGAGGGATTATACGGAGATGAAGCGGTTCATGCGTACGGAGTATAAGGAGCATCTGGATTTTCTGGGTTCGCTGCCCTACTACTATGAGACGGAGACCCATCTGTTCGTTCATGCGGGCATTGATCCTTCCCTTGCCGACTGGCGGACCCAGCGGGAGTATGATTTTATCTGGATTCGGGAGCCTTTCTACAATCATCCTGTTACTTCTACGGAGAAGACGGTCGTCTTCGGCCATACCTCTACGGTAGATATGCAGGACGGCGCAGGAGTCTGGTTCAGTCCGCTGGGCGATAAAATAGGCATCGACGGCGGCTGCGTGTACGGGGAGCAGCTGAACTGCCTGGAGATTAGCGAAGCAGGATATAAGACCTATGCGGTCCGGCTCGGCGAGCGGGAGTAACGAGAGCTGCGGAGCAGGCAGGGTGAAAACAAACTCGCAATTGGTTATAATTGGAATATTAAATCCGAATGTTCAGGAGGAAGAGATGTCCAATTCCCTTTTAACGAAGAACGCGTTAGCCCGGTCCCTGAAGAAGCTTATGCTCACAAGGCCGCTGAATAAAATAACGATCCAACAGCTCACGGCGGATTGCGGGGTGACCCGCCATACGTTTTATAATCATTTTCAGGATATCTATGAGCTGCTCGGCTGGATCTACAAGTCAGAAGTGATTGAAGGACTGGACCAATACTGCTGTTGGGCGGGCTGGAAGCAAGGGTTCCTAAGCGTCCTGCGCTACACCGTAAATAACAAAACCATCTGTCTGAATACCTTCCATTCGCTGGGACGCGAGCATCTGGAAGAGTTCCTGTACGGGGTGATTTACCGCGTCATGATCAGCGTAGTGGAGGAGCTGGACGGGCAGGCGTGGCCCGGACAGGAGCAGATTCCAGAGCCTGTGAGAATGCAGGCCAGACTGGATATAGCCGATTTCTACACGCTGGGCATCCTTGAACAGGTGATCCACTGGCTCAAAGCAGGGGCGAATACAGATCCGGCCGGGGTAGTGGACAAAGTATCGCGGATTATGGACGGATGCATTGCCCGTGGGCTTGAGCATTATCAGACTGCGGTTCATCCGGTGAATTCATGACACAATGTCCGGCGGATGTGTAATCCCTAGACAGTAGCGCCCGGCTGTCCATAGAATCCCTGATTCACGGCGGGTATAGTGAAGGCAGTTAGCAGGCACTTATCCCCTGATCATGGAAGGAAGAGGACACATGGGTATATATCAAAGAATTCATCCGCAGGTACAGGAAGGCATCGCTTCACGCAAGGCTTATCTCGTTGGAGGAGGAATCGGCTCCCTGTCGGCGGCGGCATTCCTGATCCGCGACGGGCATATGCCCGGCCGGAATATTCATATTCTGGAGCAATCGGCTGTATACGGCGGTTCCATGGATGGGGCGGGCAATGCCAAGGACGGTTACAGCGCCCGGGGCGGACGCGAGATTGAAGAGCACTTCGAGTGCTTCATGGAGCTGTTCGGCTTCATCCCTTCCCTGACCAATCCGGACCGGACAGTGCTGGATGAATTCCGGGAGCTGAATCTGGCTGAACCGATTGAATCGCATTGCCGTCTGGTGGAAAAGCAAGGCACCCCCGCCGACTTCTCCTCGCTTGGACTCTCAACCGCACATGCGCTGCAATTAGGCAAGCTGACGCTGGCTACCGAAGAGAGACTGGGCGCGGTGACGATTGAGCAGTTTTTTGACCCGAGCTTCCTGGAGACGAATTTCTGGTATT